>NZ_JBITJS010000011.1:108577-307875 GCF_044460245.1 Streptomyces sp. NPDC050145
TTTTTTTTGACTCCCACACACATACCCCCCCCCCCCCCCCCCCCCCCCCCCCCCCCCCCCCCCCCCCCCCCCCCCCCCCCCCCCCCCCCCCCCGGTCCGAGGGGCGTCAGGCGGGCTGTCCGAACAGCTCGCGCAGCACGTCCTCCATGGTCACCATGCCCGCGAGCCGGCCGTCCGCGCCGAGCACGGCGGCCACATGTGTCCGGCTGCCGCGCATCGCGGTGAGCACGTCGTCGAGCGGCGTCGCCTCCCGCACGCGCGCGATCGACCGCATGTCCGGCACCCGGAACGGAAGGTCGCGCGGCATCGCGTCCAGCGCGTCCTTCACATGGAGGTAGCCGACGATGCGCCGGCCCTCGTCCACGACCGGGAAGCGCGAGAAGCCCGACTCGGCGGACAGCCGCTCCAACTGCTCCGGAGTGACGCCCACGCGCGCGTAGACGACCTTCTCGAGGGGGAGCACGACGTCCTTGACGGGGCGGCGCCCCAGCTCCAGGGCGTCGTGCAGCCGCTCCTGGGCGCGGTCGTCGATGAGCCCCGCGTCGGAGGAGTCCTTGACCATGCGGGCCAGCTCGTCGTCCGAGAACGTCGCCGCCACCTCGTCCTTGACCTCCACCCTGAGCAGCCTCAGCAGGCCGTTCGCGAAGGCGTTGATCGCGAAGATCACCGGACGCAGGGCGCGTGCCAGGGCCACCAGCGGCGGGCCGAGCAGCAGCGCCGAGCGCACCGGCTCGGCGAGCGCGATGTTCTTGGGGACCATCTCGCCGAGCAGCATGTGGAGATACGTCGCGAGCGACAGGGCGATCACGAACGAGATCGGATGGATCAGCCCGTGCGGCACCCCGACCGCGTCGAACACCGGCTCCAGAAGGTGCGCGATGGCGGGCTCGGCCACGATGCCCAGCACAAGGGTGCACAGCGTGATGCCGAGCTGCGCCGCGGCGAGCAGCGCCGACACGTGCTGCAGCCCCCACATGACGCTGCGGGCCCGCCGGTCGCCCTCCTCGGCGCGCGGCTCGATCTGGCTGCGGCGCACCGAGATCAGGGCGAACTCGGCGCCGACGAAGAACGCGTTGACGACGAGCGTCGCCAGGCCGATCAGCAGCTGGATCGCGGTCATCGTCGCGCCCCCTTCTTCGTGGTGTCCTCCGTGGTCCCGGCGGCCGGCGCGTGCAGCAGCACGCGCGCGGCGCGGTGCCCGTGCGCGTCGACGACGTCGAGCCGCCAGCCGGCGACCTCGACACTGTCGCCGACGCCGGGGATCCGGCCCAGCTCGGTCGCCATGAGGCCGGCCAGCGTCTCGTACGGGCCGTCGGGCACCCGCAGTCCGACCCGCGCGAGCCGGTCGGTGCGGGCGGCGCCGTCGGCCGAGTACAGGGTGCGGCCCTCCTCGTCGGTGCCGGCGGCCGCGATGTCCGGCGTCTCGTGCGGGTCGTGCTCGTCCCGCACCTCGCCGACGACCTCCTCGACGATGTCCTCCAGCGTCGCGACTCCGGCGGTGCCGCCGTACTCGTCGATGACGACGGCCATCGTGCGCTTGCCGGACAGCCGGTCGAGGAGCCGGTCCACGGTGAGCGTCTCCGGGACGAGCAGCGGCTCGCGCAGCAGGTCGGACACGCCCTTGCGGGCGCGCTGGTCGTCGGGCACGGCGAGCACGTCCTTGATGTGCACGACGCCGACGACCGAGTCGAGATTGCCGCGGTAGACGGGGAAGCGGGACAGGCCGGTGGCCCGCGTCGCGTTCGCCACGTCCTCGCAGGTGGCCTGCAGGTCCAGGGCCATCACCTGGACGCGCGGGGTCATCACGTTCTCCGCGGTCAGGTCGGCCAGGTTCAGGGTGCGCACGAACAGCTCGGCGGTGTCGGCCTCCAGGGCGCCTTCCTTGGCGGAGTGCCGGGCGAGTGCCATCAGCTCCTGGGGGCCGCGCGCGGAGGCCAGCTCCTCGGTGGGCTCTATGCCGAGGCGGCGCACCAGCCGGTTCGCCGTGTTGTTCAGGTGGGTGATGAACGGACGGAAGGCCGCGCTGAACCAGCGCTGCGGGGTCGCCACGCGCTTGGCCACGGCCAGGGGCGAGGAGATCGCCCAGTTCTTCGGCACGAGCTCGCCGACGACCATCAGGAACACGGTCGACAGGGCGGTGCCGAGGATGAGCGCGACCGAGGACGACGCCGAGCTCGGCACGCCGACGGCCTCGAGCGGGCCGGCGATGAGCTTGGCGACGGACGGCTCGGCGAGCATGCCGACGACCAGGTTGGTGACGGTGATGCCGAGCTGGGCGCCGGAGAGCTGGAACGTCAGGTTCCGTACGGCCTTGAGGGCGCCGGCGGCGCCGCGCTCACCGCGCTCCACGGCTGCTTCGAGATCACTGCGCTCGACGGTCGTGAGCGAGAACTCCGCCGCCACGAAGGCGCCGCAGGCCAGCGATAGGAGTACTGCGACGGCGAGCAGGAGCACTTCGGTCATCGGGTCACCTCCGTCCCATCTTCGGCCAGTGACGGGAGGGGCGCGCGATCACGGGGACCGTGCGGAGGGAGGGGCCGGATACTGGGAGGCTCGCCCATGGGCGGACGCTCACACCTTTCGCAGAGGATTCGACGGACCATGCCATAGTAAAGGATCGGCAAAGCGTCGCGTGTTTCAGTCGTCGGTCAGGGGCTTCACCCAGCGGGACCACTGCGGCTCGGGCGCGTAGCCGGCCGCCCGCCACGCGTGGTGCGCCCGCTCGTTGCGGTCCAGCACCATCGCGTCGCCGCGCCGCCCGCCCAGCGCCGCGAACCGCTCCTCGGCGGCCGCGAGCAGCGCCGAGCCGATGCCCTGGCGCCGCGCGTCGGGGGACACCGCGAGCCGGTACAGATGACAGCGCCACCCGTCGAACCCGGCGATCACCGTCCCCACCAGGACGCCGTCCCGCTCGGCGAGCAGCAGTGCGTCGGGGTCCCGGGCGACCAGGCGGTCCACGCCCGCGCGGTCGTCGCTGATGCTCGTGCCTTCCGCCGCCGTCCGCCAGAAGGCGAGGACGGCGGTCACGTCGGAGGGGCCCGCGGCCCGGATACGAAGATCACTCATGCGGCGATCCCATCACCGGCCGCCCGCCGGGCGCCGCTGTTTTCACATGCCGGACCGGAGACCGCGGCGAACGGTACGGAAGGTGACCCTTGCCGGTGCTAGCACCACGGCGCTAGCTTGAAAGCATGGCGAAGACGCAGCTGAACGTGCGGGTGGACGAGGACACCGCCCGCGCCGCCCGGGAGCGCGCGCTGTCCCGCGGCATGAGTGTGAACAAGTACATCGAGGAGCTGGTCCGGCGCGACGCGGGCGAGCTCGGGCGGACGTTCGTCGACGCGGCCGCCGACTTCATGAAGCAGTACGAGACCGTGTTCGCCGAGGAGTTCGGCGCCGACAGCGAAGGCCGGCACCGTCCCGTTGACTGAACCGTCGAACCCCTCGCACCTCACCGTCGATCTCGCCTGGCTGCTCATGATCGCCGAGCAGAAGACCCCCGGCGATCCCCAGGTCTCCGACTGGGGCGCCCTCGTCGCGGCCGTGGCCCGCCACTCCGCGGAGATCTTCGACATCCCCGTCTACGCGACGCCCCACGCGCGGGCCGCGGCGCTGCTCCAACTCCTCATCCACGTACCGGCCCTGGAGCGGTCGAACGCGATGTTCGCCTCCGCGGTCGCCTACGCCTACCTCGTCGCCAGCGGACTCAAGGTCGTCATCTCGCCCGAGCAGGTCCGCGAGTTGGCGCGGCTGGTCAAGGACGGGGCCGCGACCGTCCACGACATCGAGAAGGAACTCCGCAAGTGGAGCCTGTGAACCGCCCGGGACGCCCCTAGGGCCGGGTGGAGGTGGCGAGCGGTCGGCGGGCCGTACCGAGCACGCAGTACGACGTCGGCAGCTTCGGCCCGCGCTCCGGCATCAGCAGCTCGCGGTGGTCGATGTCCTCGAAGCCGGCCGCGCGCACCGAGGCCACCGCGTCCCGGCCCACATGGCAGCCGCCGAACAGGCGCGGCCACACGGTCCTGTCGAGGACGCCCTGCACCCGGCGCATCCTGTGCCCCGGCGCCTGCCCGTGCTCGAAGAACCGCACCTGCCCGCCCGGCCGCAGCACCCTGCGCACCTCGGCGAGCGACCGCTCCACGTCGCGCACGCTGCACAGCACCAGGCACACCACGACGGCGTCGTACGCCTCGCTCTTCACCGGCAGCGCCTCGGCCGCCCCCGGCACGACGTCGACCGGCACCTCGGCCCGCAGGGCCGCCTCGACCGCGAGCGTCCGCAGCTCACGCTCCGGCTCGATCGCGACGACCTCGGAGACGGCGGCCGGGTAGTAGCCGAAGTTCAGCCCGTTCCCGGCCCCGACCTCGAGCACCCGCCCGGACAGCCCGTCCAGCAGCTCCCTGCGCACGGGCGCCATCGCGGGCTCGGCCCGCACGCTGAACCGCGCGTAGAACCGCGCGAACCACGGATGGTGCACAGCGTCCTTGGTCCCCCGACCCGCCATACCGACCTCCAGAGCACGAGCTGTCGCCTGCACTCCGAATTGTCCTCCGACACCGGGCCCCTGTCGCCCCCTCCGCGACCAGCCAGGACTCAGTCGGCCGAAGCGGCGCGAAACTCCTCTGCGTCCCAAGTCCCGCCCAACGCGGCCCCGAGCCAGGACCCGGCCCGAGCCTGAAAATCAGCCGGTGCCAGAGCCCCGGCCCCTTCGGGAACCGCCCCCACCAAGCCGACCCCGGCCACCCGAGGCAGGTCCTCCACATTGCACCGCTCCGCGAGCCCGGGGTCCCGGGGCCAGGACCCGATGACGACCCCGGCCTGCTCCAGCCCCCGCGCTCGCAACGCCTCCGCCGTCAACTGGACGGAGTTCAGCGTGCCGAGCCCCGCCGCCGCGACCACGAGCACCGGCGCCCCGAGCAGCCGCGCCGCGTCCGCGAGCGTCGATCCCTCCTCGTCGAAGTGGACGAGCAGCCCGCCCGCCCCTTCGACCAGCACCAGATCGTGCGACGCGGCCAGCTTCTGGGCGGCCTCGGCGATCTGGGCCGGCCGCACCGGCGCCATCCCGGCCCGCGCCGCCGCCGTCCCCGGGGCCAACGGCTCCGGATAGCGCCCGAGTTCGAGACCGGTGACCCGCGACCCGGCGAGCCGCACGACGTCGTCGACGTCGCCCGGCTCGCCCGGCGCGATCCCGGTCTGCGCCGGCTTGAGCACGGCCACCGAACGGCCCGCCCGCAGGGCGACCGCGGCCACCGCCGCGGTCGTCACCGTCTTGCCGATCTCGGTCCCGGTCCCCGTGACCACCAGTACCGTCATGTCCGCTCCGTTCACCCTTCGCGCGCGGCGGCGCACACCGCACGGCCGATCCGTGCCAGATCCTCGTCACCCGTGACGTACGGCGGCATCGTGTAGACGAGGTCGCGGAACGGCCGCAGCCACACGCCCTCCGCCACCGCGGCCCGGGTCGCCGCCGCCATGTCGATCTCGTGGTCCAGCTGCACGACCCCGATCGCGCCCAGGACACGTACGTCCGTGACACCGGGCAGCTCCGCCGCGCCGGCCAGGCCGTCGCGCAGACCGGTCTCGATCCGCTTGACCTCCGCCTGCCAGTCCTGCCCGAGCAGCAGGTCGATCGAGGCGCAGGCGACGGCCGCCGCCAGCGGGTTGCCCATGAACGTCGGGCCGTGCGCGAGCACCGGGACCTCGCCGCGGGAGATCCCGTCGGCGACCCGGGGTGTGCACAGCGTCGCCGCCATCGTCAGGTATCCGCCGGTCAGCGCCTTGCCGACGCACATCACATCCGGGGTCACCGCGGCCTGCTCCGCCGCGAACAGCGTGCCGGTACGGCCGAAACCGGTCGCGATCTCGTCGAACACCAGCAGCACGTCGTGCGCGTCGCACGCCTCCCGCAGCACCCGCAGATACGCGGGGGAGTGGAAGCGCATGCCGCCCGCACCCTGCACCACCGGCTCGACCACCACGGCCGCCAGCTCGTGGGCGTGCCGCCCGATCATGTCCCGCAGCTGCTCCGCGTACGACTCCTCGTACGCGGCCGGCGGCGCGTCGGCGAACAGCTGGCGGGGCAGCACGCCCGCCCACAGCCCGTGCATGCCGCCCTCGGGGTCGCACACGGACATCGGCTGCCAGGTGTCGCCGTGGTAGCCGCCGCGCCAGGTCAGCATCCGGTGCTTCTCGGGCCGGCCCAGCGAACGCCAGTACTGCAGGCACATCTTCAGCGCGACCTCGACCGACACGGAACCCGAGTCGGCGAGGAAGACGTGCTCCAAGCCGTCGGGCGACATGTCGACAAGGCGCTCCGCGAGCCGTACGGCGGGCTCGTGCGTGAGCCCGCCGAACATGACGTGGCTCATCCGGTCCAGCTGGCCGCGCGCGGCCTCGTCCAGGACGGGGTGCCGGTAGCCGTGGATCGCCGACCACCAGGACGACATCCCGTCCACCAGCTCCCCGTGCCCGGCGACCCGCAGCCGCACCCCGGCCGCCGACTCGACGACCAGGGGCTCCTGCCGGCCCGGCATGGGCCCGTACGGATGCCAGACGTGCTGCCGGTCGAGCGCGAGCAGCTCGGTCACGCGCGGATCGGAGGGCTGATCAGGCATTGGGGGCGAGATCCGTCCCCGCGCCACGACGGCGCACCGCGACCAGATCGGTGCGCGCCTCGGACGCCGCCGGCTCCTGCGGGGCGGCCTCGGCCGCGTGGGAACCACAGCCCGACCCGGCCTCGGCCTCGTGCGAGCCGCAGCCGCCGCCCGACTCCGTACCGCACACGGAGCCGCAGCCCGCCTCCACGCGGTGCTCGGGCAGGGTCACCTGGTCGGCGCCCTCCACCTCGAAACCGGCGTCCGCGATCATGTCGAGGTCGGCCTTGCCGGCCTGGCCCTCGCTGGTCAGGTAGTCGCCCAGGAAGATCGAGTTCGCGATGTTCAGCGCCAGGGGCTGCATCGAGCGCAGGTGCACCTCGCGCCCGCCCGCGATCCGCACCTCGACGTCCGGGCAGACGAACCGCACCATGGCGAGGATCCGCAGGCAGCGCTGCGGCGTCAGGTTCCACTCCTTGGCCAGCGGCGTGCCCTCGAACGGGATCAGGAAGTTCACCGGCACCGAGTCCGGGTCGAGCTCACGCAGCGAGTAGACGACGTCGACCAGGTCCTCGTCGCTCTCGCCCATGCCCGCGATCAGACCGGAGCAGGCCGACAGGCCGGCGGCGTGCGCCTTCTGCACGGTGTCCACGCGGTCCGCGTAGGTGTGGGTCTTGGTGATGTCCCCGTACGTCGCCTCGGACGTGTTCAGGTTGTGGTTGTACGCGTCGGCGCCCGCGGTGCGCAGTCGCTCCGCCTGGCCGTCGGACAGCAGCCCGAGACAGGCGCAGACCTCGACGTCCTCGTTCTCCGACTTGATCGCGTCGATGGTCTTGGCGACCCGGTCGACGTCCTTGTCCGTGGGGCCGCGCCCGCTCGCCACCAGGCAGACCCGCTTGGCGCCGCCCGCGACACCGGCGGCCGCCGCCTTGGACGCCTCGTCCGGCTTGAGCCACGTGTACTTGAGGATCTCCGCCTTCGAGCCGAGGCGCTGCGAACAGTACGAGCAGTCCTCGGGGCACAACCCCGACTTCAGGTTCACCAGGTAGTTGAGCTTGACCCGGCGGCCGAACCACTGGCGGCGCACCTTCCCGGCCGCGGCCACCACATCGAGCAGTTCGTCGTCCGACGTCGCCAGTACGGCGAGCGCCTCTTCACGGCTCGGCAGCTCGCGCCGAAGCCCCTTGTCCACCAGCGTGTTCAGCAGGTCCATGGCCTCAGATCCTGACCTATGGCACCGCTCCCGCGAAAGGAGACTTCGTACAAAGCGTGTCGTTCGACGTGTGGGTATCACCACATCCTGACCCGGTGGCGGGGCGGCTAGGGTCTGTGCATTACCTACAAAGCGTCCTCTGCGCAACGAGGGAGTCATGGCCGCAGCCCACTCTTCTTCCGACGGTTCCGCGTTCGACTGGATCGACGACCGGCGCCGCGGCCGCGAGGCCGCCGGGCTCGTGCGCACCCTGCGCCCGCGCCCCGCGGACTCCCCGCTCCTCGACCTCGCGAGCAACGACTACCTGGGCCTGGCCCGGCACCCCGAGGTCGTCGAGGGCGCCGCGCGGGCCGCCCGCCGCTGGGGCGGCGGAGCCACCGGTTCCCGTCTGGTCACCGGCACCACGGAGCTTCACACCCGGCTGGAACAGGAGCTCGCCGCGTTCTGCGGCTTCGAGTCCGCTCTGGTCCTGTCGTCCGGTTACGCGGCCAATCTCGCCGCCGTCACGGCGCTCGCCCCGCACGGCTCGCTGATCGTGTCCGACGCGGGCAACCACGCCTCCCTCATCGACGGCTGCCGGCTCGCGCGCGGGACCACCCAGGTCGTGCCGCACGCCGACCCGGAGGCCGTCCGCAAGGCTCTGTCGACGCACGACGGGCCCTCCGTCGTGGTCTCCGACACCGTGTTCTCGGTCGACGGCGATCAGGCTCCGCTGTCCGAACTCTCCAATGCGGCACGGGAGTTCGGGGCCGGCCTGATCGTCGACGACGCCCATGGGCTCGGCGTGCTCGGCGCGGGCGGGCGGGGTGCCGCGGACGCGGTGGGCCTCGCGGGCGCGCCGGACACCGTCGTGACCGTCACCCTGTCCAAGTCCTTCGGCAGCCAGGGCGGCGCCGTCCTCGGTCCGGCCCGGGTCATCGACCATCTGATCAACACGGCCCGTACGTTCATCTTCGACACGGGACTCGCGCCGGCCGCCGCCGGTGCCGCCCTCGCCGCGCTCGAACTGCTGCGGGCGCGGCCCGAGCTCGCGCGGCAGGCCGGGCAGGTCGCGCGGTCGCTGCACGAGAGGCTCGTCGGGGAAGGCCTGACGGCCGTCGCGCCCGAGGCGGCGGTCGTCTCCGTGCGGGCCCCCTCGCCGGACGAGGCCGTGCGCTGGGCGGCGGACTGCCGGGCGGCGGGCCTGTCGGTCGGCTGCTTCCGGCCGCCGTCCGTGCCCGACGGGATCTCCCGGCTGCGGCTGACCGCCCGCGCCGACCTGACGCAAGATCAGATCGCCGAGGCCGTAGGGGTGATCAGCCGCACGGCGCCCGCCGGAGCGTTCACCGCAGGGAGTCGATGAACCCCTCCCACGCGGCGGGGGTGAACAGGAGCGCGGGCCCGGCCGGGTCCTTGGAGTCGCGGACGGCGAGCCGACCGGCCACGGCCCGGCCGGCCGGCCGCGCCGTCTCGACACAGTTGTTGGCACCCGTGCTGCGGCTGCTGCGGCGCCATCGCGCGGCGCCCAGAAGTGCGGTGGAGGGGACGGTGGGACCGTGCCGAGGCGGAGCGGTCATGGTGCCTCCTTACCCAGCGCCGGGGCAGCGCGAGGCGTCGGCGTCCTCGCCTACCCGGCGATCTGTGCGATGAATTCCAGCGAGTCATCGGGCGAAAGTGCGTGGAGCAGGAGAGCGTCGAAGGCGTGTGCGTACGCCCTGAGGTCTTCTTTCCGCTCGAGATAGAGGCTATTCGTCAAATGGTCGAGGACGACCACATCCAGATCGGATGTGTTCGGAAACGAGAAGACTACGAACGGTCCGGTCAGGCCGATGTGCCCACCCGCGGTGAACGGAAGCACCTGGATCCGGACATGCGGCAGCCGCGCCGCCTCCACCAGCCACGCCAACTGCCCCTCCAGCACCCCCGGTCCGCCCACCACGCGCCGCAGCACCGCCTCGTCGAGCACGGCGGTCAGCTCCAGCGGCGGGTCCGCCCGCAGCACGTCCTGCCGCGCGAGCCGTACCTCCACCAGGGCGTCGATGTGCCGCTCCGGCGTCCCGGCGAGCACCGAACGCGTCACCGCGCGGGCGTACTCCGGCGTCTGCAGCAGCCCCGGCACCACGCTCGTCTCCAGCGTGCGGATGCGACAGGCCTGCGACTCCAGACTGATGAAGTCCCGGTACGAGGGCGGCAGCAGCCCCCGGTAGGCGTGCCACCAGTGCTGGACGCCCGCGTCGTCACCGCCGGCCAGCGCGACCACCAGCTCGCGCAGCCGGGGATCCCTGGCCTCCAGCGCGTCGAGCAGCAACAGCACGTCCGACGGCTTCACGCCACTGCGGCCCGTCTCGATGCGGCTCACTTTCGACTGGTGCCAGCCCACGAGCCGGGCCGCCTCGCCACTGGTGAGCCCGGCGCTCACCCGGAGCGCGCGCAACTCGGCGCCGAGCTTGCGGCGCCGCACCGCGGGACCGTACTTCATGCTGACTCCTCAGGCTTCGCGGCGCGGCGGCCGCATCCTCCCGGCCCGTTCGGCTGCGCTCACCCGCACGACGGTAGAACACCGCGCGTGCGGCCGCCCAAATACGGTCTACCGTCGTAGAGTTCACCGCTTCGAGCGACAGATATATGCATATCTTGGGGGATCGGCTGCCCGTGAGCAGGCCCAAGTGGCACTCTGGCGCGAAGCAGTCGGGGGCCGCGCGCGAGAGATCCGCGAGTGCCGGACAAGCGGCCCCGGCGGGAAAGGGACGACGTCGCCATGGCAGATCACCAGGAAGCATCCGTCACGCTGCCGAGCGACGCCGCATCGGTGTCGGCCGCCCGCTCCTACGTCGCCACCGTGCTGACCGAATGGGGCATGCCGGTGGACTGCGACACCGCCGACACGGTCCGCCTCATCGTCTCGGAGCTCGCGACCAACGCGGTGCAGCACACCCGCGGACAGTCACCCACGTTCACCGTCGACCTCGCGCTGGAGCGGGACGAGCACCTGCGCATCGGCGTCACGGACAGTCACCCGCGCTATCCCAAGCGCCTGCCCGCCGCGGTCCAGCAGGACAACGGCCGGGGCATGGTGATCATCCGCTGTCTCACCGCGGAGTGCGGCGGCAGACTCTCGGTCGCCCCGACCCCCGAGGGCGGCAAGACGGTGTGGATCGCCCTGCCCTGGGTGACCGCGGCGCCGACGTCCGTGTACTGATCCTCGAACCGGCGGGCCCCGGTGCGGCCTCGACCGCCCCCGGGCTCTCGTCAGGCCGGCGGAGCCGCTCGCCGCCTGACGAGCGCTCGCCGCAGCAGCCACGGCATGACCGCCCACAGGCCCGCGCACACGACGAAGGTGCCCACGCCCGCCGCGATGCCCGCGGCGCGGTTCAGCGTCACGTCGACCACCAGGAGCACCGAAGCGCTCAGGGCGAGCACCAGCGCCGCCATGCCGCAGGCCGCGAGCCGCGAGGACACCCGCACGATCTGCGGCTTCGCGCCGAGGTGGAACAGGACGCGGTGCACGGCCGCCGGCGCGGTCAGCAGGGCGGCCGCCAGGACCGCGAGCAGCAGCGTCGTCACGTACGTGGCCCGCTGCACGGTGTCCAGGGACGGGAAGCGGGCCGTGAACGCGAGGGTGAGCAGGAAGGCGAACAGGAACTGCACCCCGGTCTGCATGACGCGCAGCTCCTGCAGCAGCTCACCGAAGTTGCGGTCGGCCCGCTCCAGCGGCGTCTCGTTGCGCTCGTCGTCCATGACGCATGGGTAACCGCCGGCGCGGTTCTCAACCCCTCACGACCCCCCGGGCGGCCGTGCGGCGGGCCTCAGCGCACCCGGCCGTACCAGACGCTCTTCGTCCAGATCTTCTGCAGCCGCACGACGTCCCCGGTCTTGGGGGAGTGCCAGATGCGTCCCTTCCCGGCGTAGATGCCGACGTGGTAGACGCTGCGGCCCGAATGGAAGAACACCAGGTCACCCTGCTTGCGGGTGGAGGCCGAGACATGGCGGGTCTTGTTGTACTGCTGCGCGGCGGTGCGGGGCAGGCTCTTGCCCGCGCGCTTGAACGAGTAGAGCGTCAGTCCGGAACAGTCGAACCGGTGCGGCCCGGTGGCGCCCCACCTGTAGGGCGCTCCCTTCTTCGAAGCCGCGATCTGCAGTGCCTTGGTGGAGGCTGTCGCCGCCGAGGCCTCGGCGGCCGCGCCGGGGACCATCAGGCCCGCTCCGGCGACCGCGAAGGTCAGGGCCGAGGCCGTTCCGGCCCGGCTGAGCAGCGAGGGAACACGATTGAGCGCAGTCATGCGCAACCCTTCGTCAACCGCCTGCGAAGGATGACCTGTCGGGTTCGGACTGGCGAAGACGCCCGGCCGCACAACGCGGCTTCACCCCAAGGGCCCCTCGCCCGCAACTCCGGCTGAGCTGCGGCGGCGGCCCGTCGTACCTGGGTCCTCCACTCCTGCCGATGCACTTCTGTCGACCTGGCATCCGTGCGGCGGCAGGACTCGGCGTCCGCACGGACCGCCCCGCCGCTGTGGCGGGGGCTTGTCGTCGGAAGGGATCTTGACGCACTCGTGTCGTGAAATCCGAGTTGAACCAGCGGTAAGTGAGGCTCCTCACGCTTGGCCCGTTCAGGTGGACAGTGCGGCATTCGATCTTCGGTCGAGGGTGTCGACCATGCCCGTACCAGCGGCGGAACCGAAGATTCCGCTGTCCGCCTACGGTTCTGGCGCAACTCCTTCGGCCCCTAAGTGCGTACGGGCGTCTACGCCGAACGGGGGTACCTCTTCTGGCTCGTTTGGGTCGCCCCGCAGACGCTTCGGGCCGGATCGAGCCGTCGATGACCGCGGAGGTCCTCAACCGACCGTTTCGGGCGGCAAAGTGACCCTCTGTGTTCGCCTCTCGCCGTCGAGGACCCGCAGCGCGCGGGCGAGGGTCGCCGCGTGGACCTGGCTCTCGCCCCTCCGGTGCATCAGGTCGAGCGCGTCCCGCAGTTCGGTCGCCCGGCTCACGAGCGCCTGCGCCGCGCGCAGCCCCCGGTAGGTGTCGTCGCCCCGCGCCGGATTGATCCGCGCGATCAGATCGACCACCTCCAGATAACGGTCGATGAGCTCGCACTCGGCCCGTGTCAGCGAGGGCAGGGGCGGCAGTTCGGGTGGGTACATCGACGTGTCACCTCCGTCCGGGCGTGCCCTGCGCCGACGACTTGCGGCTCTGCACGACCTGGTCCACCAGGCCGTGCTCCAGGGCCTGTTCGGCCGTGAGGACCGTGTCCCGCTCGATGTCCGCGTGCACCTGGTCCCGGGACCGGGACGAGTGCCGCGCGAGCATCTCCTCCAACTGCTCGCGCATCCGCACGATCTCCCGCGCCTGCAGCTCCAGGTCGGTGGGCTGCCCCTGGACCGGCTCCGGCAGGGCCGGCTGGTCGAGCACCACGCGGGCGCCCGGCAGCATCGTCCGCTTCCCGGGAGCCCCGGCCGCGAGCAGCACGGCCGCGACCGAGGCGGTCTGCCCCAGGCAGGTCGTCGCGACCTCGCAGCTGACGAACTGCATCGTGTCGTAGATCGCGGTCATCGCACTGAACGAGCCGCCCGGGGAGTTGATGTACAGGGCGATGTCCCGGTCGGGCGCCAGGTACTCGAGGTGCATGAACTGCGCCATCACGTCGTTCGCCGACGTGTCGTCGATCGGTGTCCCGAGGAAGACGATGCGCTCCTCCAGGAGCTTCGAGTAGGGGTCGAGCGTGCGCTGTCCCGCGCTCGTGCGCTCGGTGAACTCCGGCAGGACGTAACGACTGGTCGGACGGGTCATGGCGGTCGCGCCTCCGCTGCTCGTAGGGGTCTGCCCGGCGGTGTGCCCGGTGACGTGCCGAGGGTGTGCCCGGGGTGTGCCCTGGGGTGTGCCTGTAAAAAATGTACAGGACGTACATGACGTACGATGGGGAGCATGGCCTACGAGATTCCGGTGACGCAAGCGAGAGCTGAGCTCGCCGATCTGATCAATCGCGTGGTGTACGGCGGCGAGCGCGTCGTCGTCACCCGGCACGGCAAGCCGCTCGTCGCCCTCGTATCGGCCGCCGACCTGGAGCGACTCGAAGAGCTCGGGGCTCCGGCGGGGGACTCCGTGGAGGAGCCCGTCATCTCGTCCGTCGCTCGTCTGGGTTCCCTGTCGTCCGCTCCGGGCGAACGGCAGCGCTTCGGCATCGCCGCAGAACACCGGGGCCCCGAGGTCCGCTAGGCCCGAGGCCGGTTGGTCAGGGGCTCACCTTGTCCCGGCAATGGGACGGTCAAGTGACGGTTAACCTCGTTGAAACTCCTCGGTATTAGCCTTCCGGCCCACGTCACCAGGGGTTTTCGTATCCGGGGTGCGCAAGATCGCGCACATTAGATGTGTGTTACATCTATGCGTAACCGGTTACCCCCGTCGCGGTGGCCGCGGCAGCCGGGCCCCGCACGGTCCGGAGCGAAGGACTGAGGTGGGACGCGTGCAACTGACCCCGCACGAGCAGGAAAGACTGCTCATCCATGTGGCCGCCGACGTGGCCGAGAAGCGCCGGGCCCGCGGGGTGAGACTCAATCACCCCGAGGCGATCGCGCTGCTCACCTCGCACATCCTCGAAGGCGCCCGCGACGGCCGCACCGTCGCCGAACTCATGGCGTCCGGACGCAAGGTGCTCACCCGGGACGACGTCATGGACGGCATCCCCGAGATGATCCACGACGTCCAGGTCGAGGCGACGTTCCCCGACGGGACGAAGCTCGTCACCGTGCACGAGCCGATCATCTGACGGGAGCGGACGACACCATGATTCCCGGAGAGATCCTCTACGCCGACGAACCCGTCGTGGTCAACGAGGGCCGCGACGTCATACGTATGACGGTGCTCAACGCCGCCGACCGGCCCGTCCAGGTCGGCTCCCACTACCACTTCGCCGAGGCCAACCCCGGCCTCGAGCTCGACCGTGCCGCGGCCCGCGGCCGGCGGCTCAACATCGCCGCCGGAACGGCCGTCCGCTTCGAGCCCGGCATCCCCGTCGACGTCGAACTCGTCCCGCTCGCCGGCCGTCGCGTCGTCCCCGGCCTGCGCGGTGAGACCGGAGGTCCCCTCGATGCCTGAACTGTCCCGCGCCGCCTACGCCGACCTGTTCGGCCCCACGACCGGTGACCGCATCCGGCTCGCCGACACGGACCTGCTGGTCGAGATCGAGGAGGACCGCTCGGGCGGCCCCGGCCGCTCCGGCGACGAGGCCGTCTTCGGCGGCGGCAAGGTCATCCGCGAGTCCATGGGGCAGTCGCGCGCCACCCGCGCCGAAGGCACCCCGGACACCGTGATCACCGGCGCCGTCGTCCTCGACCACTGGGGCGTCGTCAAGGCCGACATCGGCATCCGCGACGGCCGCATCACCGGGATCGGCAAGGCCGGCAACCCCGACACGATGGACGGCGTCCACCCCGACCTCGTCATCGGCCCCGAGACCGAGGTGCTCGCCGGAAACGGCAAGATCCTCACCGCCGGCGGCATCGACACCCACATCCACTTCATCTCGCCGACCATCGTCGACGAGGCGCTCGCCGCCGGCGTCACCACGCTGATCGGCGGCGGCACCGGCCCCGCCGAGGGCAGCAAGGCGACCACCGTCACGCCCGGCTCCTGGCACCTGGCCCGGATGTTCGCCGCCATGGAGCACAGCCCCGTCAACATCGGCTTCCTCGGCAAGGGCAACACGATGTCGAAGGAGTCCATGCGCGACCAGCTGCGCGCGGGCATCCTCGGCTTCAAGATCCACGAGGACTGGGGCGCCACCCCCGCCGTGATCTCCGCCTGCCTCGACGTCTGCGAGGAGTCCGGCGCCCAACTGGCGGTCCATACCGACACGTTGAACGAGGCCGGATTCGTCCAGGACACCTTCGACGCCGTCGCGGGACGCACCCTGCACGCCTTCCATGTCGAGGGCGCGGGCGGCGGTCACGCACCCGACATGATCACCGCCGTGTCGCTGCCCCACATGCTGCCCAGCTCCACCAACCCGACCCGGCCGCACACCGTCAACACGGTCGAGGAACACCTCGACATGCTGATGGTCTGTCACCACCTCAACCCCGCCGTGCCGGAGGACCTGGCCTTCGCCGAGTCCCGTATCCGGCCCACCACCATCGCGGCCGAGGACATCCTGCACGACCTCGGCGCCATCTCGATCATGTCCTCGGACTCGCAGGCCATGGGCCGCATCGGCGAGGTCATCATGCGCACCTGGCAGACCGCACACGTGATGAAGCGCCGCCGCGGCTTTCTGCCCGGAGACACCCGCGCCGACAACGCCCGCGCCCGTCGCTACGTCGCCAAGTACACGATCAATGCGGCGATCTCGCAGGGCATCGAGCACGAGATCGGCTCCGTCGAGAGCGGCAAACTCGCCGACCTCGTGCTGTGGGACCCGAAGTTCTTCGGCGTGAAGCCGCAGGTGGTGCTCAAGGGCGGCCAGATCGCCTACGCGCAGATGGGCGACGCCAACGCCTCCATCCCCACCCCGCAGCCGGTCCTGCCGCGCCCGATGTTCGGGGCCCGCGGCGCGGCGCCCGCCGCCAACTCGTTCAACTTCGTCGCCGAGGCGGCGATCGAGGACGGGCTGCCGGAGCGCCTCGGTCTCGGGCGCGCGTTCGTGCCGATCCGGTCGACGCGCGGCCGTACCAAGGCCGACATGGTCAACAACGACGCACTGCCCCGCGTCAAGGTCGCCCCGGACTCGTTCGCGGTGACCATCGACGGCGAACTCGTCGAGCCCGAACCGGCCACGGAACTGCCGCTCGCCCAGCGGTACTTCCTCTTCTGAGGGGCGCGTGCCCGCCTCATGACACGCGCCGCCCTGCTCGTCCTGGCCGACGGCCGCTTCCCCGCCGGAGGGCACGCCCACTCCGGCGGGGCGGAGGCCGCCGTCAAGGCGGGCCGCATCACCGACGCCGCGAGCCTGGAGGAGTTCTGCCGCGGCCGGCTGCACACCAGCGGCCTGGCAGCGGCCGCCCTCGCCGCGGCCGCCGCGCTCGGCGTCGACCCGGTCGCACTCGACACCGCGGCCGACGCCCGCACCCCCTCCGAAGCCCTGCGCACCGCCGCCCGCAGACTCGGCCGGCAGCTGATGCGGGCCGCCCGCGCCACTTGGCCGGACCCCGAACTCGACGCCCTGGCCGCGAAGTTCCCCAAGGGCGCGCACCAGCCCGTCGTGCTCGGCCTCGCCGCCCGCGCCGCCGGACTCGGCCCCGAGGACGCCGCGTACTGCTCCGCGTACGAAGGGGTCGGCGGGCCCGCGACCGCCGTCGTACGCCTGCTCAGCCTCGACCCGTTCGACGCGACCCGTGTGCTCGCCCGGCTCGCCCCCGAGCTGGATCTGGTCGTGCGGGACGCGGTGGACGCGGCCCGGTCGGCCGTCGACGAAGGGGTCGACGTGCTGCCCGCCGGGTCGGCGCCGCTGCTGGAGATCAGCGCGGAGGCGCATGCCGCTTGGGCTGTGCGGTTGTTCGCGTCCTAGCGGTGCGCGTCCTAGGGGTGCGCGTCCGTCGCCACCCTTCTGTCACTGATTCGGGGGCTGCGCCCCCGGACCCCCCTCGGCCTGGACGGCCTTGTCCTCAAGCGCCGGACGGGCTGGGGGCCTGTCTCATTGGAGTTGAAGCACGTCATGCACCTTGGTCACTCTCACGACGACGCGTCCGCCGTCTCCGCCGACGCCCGGCGGCCCGACGGGAACCGGCGCGCCCTGCGCATCGGGCTCGGCGGGCCCGTGGGGTCCGGCAAGACCGCGACCGTCGCCGCCCTGTGCCGTGCCCTGCGCGACGAACTGTCCCTCGCCGTCGTCACGAACGACATCTACACGCGCGAGGACGCCGAGTTCCTGCTGCGCGAGGCCGTCCTGCCGCCCGAGCGGATCACCGCCGTCGAGACCGGCGCCTGCCCGCACACCGCCATCCGCGACGACATCTCCGCCAACCTGGAGGCCGTCGAGGACCTGGAGGACGAGGTCGGGCCGCTCGACCTGGTCCTCGTCGAGTCCGGCGGCGACAACCTGACCGCCACCTTCTCCAAGGGCCTCGTCGACGCCCAGATCTTCGTCATCGACGTCGCGGGCGGCGACGACATCCCGCGCAAGGGCGGCCCCGGCGTCACCACCGCCGACCTCCTCGTCGTCAACAAGACCGACCTCGCCCCTCATGTCGGCTCCGACCTCGACCGGATGTCCGCCGACGCCGACAAGCAGCGGGGCGGGCTCCCCGTCGTCTTCCAGTCGCTGCGCGCCGAGGGCGGCGTCGGCGAGGTGGCCGGCTGGGTGCGGGAGCGGATCGCCGCCTGGACCGCCGCATGAGCACCCGTCAGGCCCGGGCCGGCGTCCGGGCCGGGGTCCGGTCCGTCGCCCGCGTCGTGGCCCGCGGTGACGGCCGGGGCGGCACGGCCCTGCCCGTGCTGGAGAGCGAGGGCTCGTTCGCGCTGCGCCGCACCCGGGGCGCCGGGACGCAGGCCCGCGTCCTGCTGGTCGGCGCCATGGGCGGCCCGCTGGGCGGTGACCACGCGACCTTCGAGGCGCACGCGCAGGAGGGCGCTCACCTGCACGTCGGGTCGGTCGCCGCGACGATCGCGCTGCCCGGCCAGTCCGGGGGCGAGGCCCGTCAGGACGTACGGCTCACGATCGCGGACGGGGCCCGGCTCGACTGGCTGCCCGAGCAGCTGATCTCGGCCGGCGGCAGTGACCTGCGCGTCACCACGCGCGCGGAGCTCGCACCCGGAGCGCACCTCGTGCTGCGCGAGGAGCAGATGCTCGGCCGGGTCGGCGAGCAACCCGGACGGCTCACCAGCCGTCTCACCGTGTGGCGTGCGGGTCGGCCGCTGCTCGACCAGGAGCTGGCCTGCGGCCTGGGCGCGCCCGGGGGCTGGGACGGTCCGGCGGTCCTCGCGGGCCACCGGGCACTGGGGCAACTCGTGGTCGTACGTCCCGATTTCGAACGGGACAAGCCCGCGGCCTGCCTGCTCGACGAGACGGGGACGGCCGCGCTGACCCCGCTCGCGGGTCCCGCCGTGCTGGTCACCGCCGTCGCACCGGACGGGCTGCGGCTGCGCCGGACGCTCGACCTGGCGCTCTCCCGGCTCACCTGACCGCTGACCGGGACGAGTTATACCGTTTATCGGATTGGTAAAGAACGCCCGTCAACCCTGTTGCCGGGGTCGCGCGCACGACAGGATCCGCGTACCGATCAGCAACACGATCGACGTAACGATCGAATCGATGTGCGGGAGGGCTCACTTGAGACGGACTCGACAGACGAGTCGCGGCAGCCGGAAGGTGGTGATCGGCTCCGCGGGCGCCTTTGCGGCCGCGGCGCTGATAGCGGGCGCGGTCAGCGCCCCCGCCGCCAACGCGGCGCCGCAGAAGAGCGGTCAGACGTCCTACGACCGCGAGGCACGCGGAGCGGCCATGGCCGCCGCGCGCGCGGAGAAGCAGGGCATCGACTGGAAGGACTGTCCCGCGGACTGGGGTCTGGCCTCGCCGATCCAGTGCGGCTGGGTCAGCGTTCCGCTCGACTACGCCAAGCCGAACGGCAAGCAGATCAAGCTGGCCGTCGACCGCGTCGGCAGCACGGGCACCAAGGACGAGCGCCAGGGCGCCCTCGTCTACAACCCGGGCGGCCCCGGCGGTTCGGGCATGCGCTTCCCGACGCGCGTGACCAACAAGAACCCGATCTACGCGAAGATGGCGAAGGCGTACGACTTCGTCGGCTTCGACCCGCGTGGTGTCGGCCACTCCGCCCCGATCTCCTGCATCGACCCGCAGGAGTTCGTCAAGGCGCCCAAGGCCGACCCGGTCCCGGACACCGAGGCGGACAAGCTTGCCCAGCGCAAGCTCGCCAAGGAGTACGCGGACGGCTGCTACGAGCGCAGCGGCGAGATGCTGCCCCACATGACGACGCCGAACACCGCGCGTGACCTCGACGTCATCCGGGCCGCCCTCGGCGAGAAGAAGCTCAACTACCTGGGCGTCTCCTACGGCACCTACCTCGGCGCCGTCTACGGCACCCTCTTCCCGGGTCACGTCCGCCGCATGATTGTCGACTCCGTCGTCAACCCGGCCAAGGACAACATCTGGTACGAGGCGAACCTGAACCAGGACATCGCCTTCGAGGGCCGCTGGAAGGACTGGCAGGACTGGGTCGCCAAGAACGACGCCACCTTCCACCTAGGCGACACCCGCGACAAGGTCCAGAAGCAGTGGGAGACCCTGCGCGCGACCGCGAAGAAGAGCCCCATCGGCGGGGTCGTCGGCCCGGCCGAGCTCATCAGCTTCTTCCAGAGCGCGCCGTACTACGACTCCGCGTGGGTGCCCACCGCCCAGGTGTGGAGCAAGTACGTCGCCGGTGACACCCAGGCACTCGTCGACGCCGCCGCCCCCGACATGTCGGACACCAAGGGCAACGCGTCGTCCGAGAACGGCAACGCGGTCTACACGGCCGTGGAGTGCGCCGACGCCAAGTGGCCCACCAGCTGGCAGCGTTGGGACCGCGACAACACGGAGCTGCACAAGCAGTACCCGTTCATGACGTGGGCCAACGCGTGGATGAACCTGCCGTGCGCCACGTGGAAGACCAAGCAGCAGACCCCGCTGAACGTGAAGACCGGCAAGGGTCTGCCCTCGGTCCTCATCGTCCAGTCGGAGCGCGACGCCGCCACGCCGTACGACGGCGCCGTCGAGCTGCACAAGCGGTTCCAGGGTTCCCGTCTCATCACCGAGAAGGACGCCGGCTCGCACGGCGTCACGGGCCTGACGAACCCCTGCATCAACGACCGGGTCGACACCTACCTGCTCACGGGCAAGGTGGACGACAAGGACGTGACGTGCGCCCCGCACGCCACGCCCAAGCCGTGACGGTTCGCTGAGCACCACGCACACGACCGGCCCGGTCCCCGCCACCACGGTGGGGGCCGGGCCGGCCGCGTGGGCGCCCGCGGCTCAACCGCGCGACGCGAGCCAGGCGTCCTCGGCCGCGTAGTCGAACAGCCCCGTCGTGTAGTTCCGCACCATCTTCGGGAAGCCCACCGTCCAGTCCGGCTCCTCCGTCATGCGCCGCGTCAGCCACTCCACGGTCTCCGGGAGCGCCTCCACGTACGTGGTGACGGGCTCGTAGCCGAGCTCCTCGCGGGCCGCCGTCATGTCCATCAGCACCGGGTTCGGCATCCCCCACGGGCTGTCCCCGACGGTCGGCGCCGGCGGAGCACCGTCCAGCAGCACCGTCTCGGTCTCCACCCCCATCAGAGCGTCGATCATGGCGCCGATCTCGGCGACCGTGGGGGAGTCGGGGTCCGCCCCGTTCAGGATCCGCGAGCCGGGCCGCAGCGCGGCGAGCCGCACCAGCTCCGCCAGGTTGTACACGCTCGCCGGGTGGAAGCGGGACTCCCCGCGGTACGCCAGCACGCGCGTGCGCCGCCCGTCCAGGTTCCGCTTGACGAAGTACAGCTCGCGCGGGGTGCGGCAGTGCGGGCCGTGCACCGCCGACGCCCGGATCATCGTCGTCGGAAGCTTCTCGCCCAGCGCCAGCAGATCCCGCTCGATCCGCACCTTGCGCGGCCCGTAGCCCTCGTCGGCGGGGGCCACCGTCCGGCAGGTCTCCGGGATCGGCACCGGATAGACCGGCATCCCGTCCGGCTCCTCCTGCGTCGCGAAGCCCCGGCCCTGCTCGTCCTCGTACACCGCGCCGCTCGAGATCACCACGGCCGAGCCGACCCGGCCGGCCAGCGCCGCCAGCTGCCGCCCGTGCCGCGGCTCGAACGCCACCATGTCCACGACCACGTCCACGCCGTCGCCGACCAGGGCGGCCAGCGCCGCGTCGTCGTCCCGGTCGAGCCGCACCGAGCGCACCTCGTCGGGCCACGCCGCGTCCCGGTTCCCGCTCAGCGACGCCGCCGTCACCGCCCAGCCGTCCTCCGCGAGCGCCCGTACCGCCGGGCGCCCGATCTGTCCCGCTCCACCGATCACCAATGCCGTCTTCATGCCGCGACCGTATGCGCCCGGCACCCCGAGGACCGAGCGTTTTCTGCTCAGCGCAGAGCGGTCGGCGGCGCGCTCAGCTCAGGGGCATGCGGGGGAACCTGCGGGACTTGGCCGCCGCCTCGGCCTCGGCCTTCGCCACCGCCGCGTACTGGTCCACGTACTCCTGACCGGACAGCTCCAGGATCGCGTAGATGATCTCGTCGGTGACCGCGCGCAGGATCGCCTTCTCGCCCTCCATGCCCGCGTACCGGGAGAAGTCCAGCGGGCGGCCGAAGCGGATCGTCACCCGGCGCAGGCTCGGGATCTTCTGGCCCGGCGGCTGCGCCTCGAACGTGCCGATCATCGCGCACGGGATCACCGGCACCCCGGCGCCGAGCGCCATCGCGGCGACGCCGACCTTGCCCTTGTAGAGGCGGCCGTCGTGCGAGCGGGTGCCCTCCGGGTAGATGCCCAGCAGCTCACCGCGCCCCAGCACGCCGAGCCCCTCGCGGATCGCCGCCTGGCCCGCCTCCCGGCCCGACCGGTCCACCGGGATCTGGCCCGCGCTGCGGAAGAACGCCGCCGTCAGCCGGCCCTTGATCCCCGGACCCGTGAAGTACTCCGCCTTCGCCAGGAACGTGATCCGGCGCTTCAGGATCGCCGGCATCAGGAAGTGGTCCGAGAACGACAGATGGTTGCCGGCGACGATCGCCGCGCCCGAGTCCGGAATGTGCTCCAGACCCTCGATCCGCGGCCGGAACATCAGCCGCAGCAGTGGCCCGAGCAGCACGTACTTGAGCAGTCGGTAGAACATCGCCGGTCGCCTTCCCCCGTGGATCGCATGCGGTGCGCGCACCGCATGAAGAGCTGTGATGCGTGCGCACAGTAGTCAATCCCCGGCGACGGCGCGAGAGCCCTTTCGGGCCCACTGCCCGGTTCGCACGGCGCGTCCCTTTGGCCGGACGCCGTGGGAGGAGTGCTCTGGTCCCACCTTGTCGTCCTCGTATCGGGAGGCCCGCATGCGGACCCTGCACCTCGCCACTGCCGCCCTGCTGTCACTCGGCGCGGTCGCCCCGGCCGCCGGAGCCGCCGAACCCGTACCCGTACCCGGTGACGGCCTCTACCTCACGGTCTCCGGCGACGGCGAGACCTGGACCCGCGGCGTCCGCCTGGAGTGCGTGCCCGTCCCGGCGGGGCACCACCCGTACGCCGCCGAGTCCTGCGCCGCGCTCGCCGCCGCGGACGGCGACCTGGACGCGCTGGAGGGGCAGCCCTGGCGCTGCACGGAGGAGAACGCGCCGGTCACCGCCGCCGCGCACGGAACCTTCGCAGGGCGGACGATCAACTGGCGCAGGACCTTCACGAACGCCTGCACGCTGGAGGCCTCGACCGGGGACGTCTTCCGCTTCTGACCCGCGTGGCGCCGAGGCCGGCTCAGGCGCTGCGCGAGGCCACCATCGCCACGGTGATCAGGCCGAGCACGACCCAGCCGAACCACAGCCAGCCGTTGCTCCCGAGCGCCACCGTGTACGCGGTCACGGCCACCAGGCCGCCGACGGTGAAGGCACCCATCGTCTTCGTCGATCCGGGCATCGCGCACTCCTCCCGGCAGCCCGGACGGCGTACGACGGTGTGCGGCGCCCGAACCGCGGCCAGAAGGCCATAGTCACCCGGCGACGGGCCGCGGCGCTACTGTCCGCGCGTGTTCAGCGAGGCCAGATAGGCGTTGTACGCGGCGAGCTCCGCGTCCCCGTCCCGGTCCGCCTTGCGGTCCTGGCGGCGCGCCTGCCGGTCCTCGGACTTCTTCCACTGGAAGAGCAGCGCGAGCAGCACCAGGACCGACGGGACCTCGCTGAACGCCCACGCGATGCCGCCCGCCGCCGTCTGGTCCGCCAGCGGATCGATGCCGAGCGAGGCGGGCGGGTTGTCGAAGGTGCCCACCATCGTGGTGCTCGCCATCATCAGCGCGATGCCGAAGAACGCGTGGAACGGCATGCCCGCGAACAGCTCCAGCATCCGCATCACGTAGCCCGGCCGGTGCGGGCCCGGGTCCACGCCCATGATCGGCCAGAAGAACACCAGGCCCACGGCGAGGAAGTGCACCATCATGCCGAGGTGCCCGACCTTCGACCCCATCAGGAAGTCGAAGAGGGGAGTGAAGTACAGGGCGTACAGGCTCGCGATGAACAGCGGGATCGTGAACGCGGGATGCGTGACGATCCGCATGTAGCGGCTGTGCAGCAGCATCAGGAGCAGTTCGCGCGGGCCCTTGTTGCCGCGCTTCGCCGCGACCGGCAGCGCCCGCAGCGCGAGCGTGATCGGCGCCCCCATGAGCAGCAGGATCGGCGACAGCATGCTGATCACCATGTGCTGCACCATGTGCACGCTGAACATGACCATCCCGTAGTCGTTCAGCTTCGTGCACATCACCAGGGCGATGGTGAGCACGCCCACGACGAACGACAGGGTGCGCGACACCGGCCACTTGTCACCGCGGCGCGCGAGCCGCACGACCGCCCAGCCGTACAGGCCGAGGGCGACCAGACAGCCGATGAGGAAGAAGGGGTCGGCCGACCAGCCAAGGCCACGCCCCAGCGTGAACGGCGGCAGATCCATGTTCATGCCGTGCCCGCTGTGATCCATCCGCCGGCTCCTGTTGCTCGTTTCGTACGGATTGTGCGCCACCAGACTAGAACTGCCCCCGGCCGGGACTTCGGCCGGGGGCAGCTCACTACAAAGAACAACTAAAAAGAGCGCGGAGCGTAGAAGGCGCGGTGACTCAGAGCACGCACTCCGCCTCGGCGTAGCGCTCGTCGGGGACCGTCTTGAGCGTCTCCACGGCCTCGGCCAGCGACACCATCACGATGTCCGTGCCGCGCAGCGCCGTCATCCGCCCGAACTCGCCGCGATGGACGGCCTCCACCGCGTGCCAGCCGAACCGCGTCGCGAGGACCCGGTCGTACGCGGTCGGGGTGCCGCCGCGCTGGACGTGCCCGAGGATCACCGGACGCGCCTCCTTGCCGAGGCGCTGCTCCAGCTCGATCGAGAGCTGACGGGCGATGCCGGCGAAGCGCTCGTGCCCGTAGACGTCCTTGCCGCCCTCGTCGAACTCCATCGAGCCGGCCCGGGGCTTGGCGCCCTCCGCGGCGACGACGATCGCGAACTTCTTGCCCGCCTCGAAACGCTCGCCGACCTTGCGGGTCAGCTCCTCGATGTCGAAGGGGCGCTCCGGGACGACGACGGCGTGCGCGCCGGCCGCCATGCCCGAGTGCAGGGCGATCCAGCCGGTGTGCCGCCCCATGACCTCCACGATCAGCACCCGCTGGTGCGACTCGGCGGTGGTCTTGAGTCGGTCGAGGGCCTCCGTGGCGACCCCGACGGCCGTGTCGAAACCGAAGGTCACGTCCGTGACAGCGATGTCGTTGTCGATCGTCTTCGGGACACCGACGATCGGCAGGCCGTTGTCGGACAGCAGCCGGGCCGCCTTGAGGGTGCCTTCCCCGCCGATCGGGATGATCGCGTCGAGTCCCAGCTCGGCGACGTGGCCCTTGGCGCGCTCGACGCCGTCCCGCAGATGTGCGGGCTGGACCCGGGAGGAGCCGAGGATGGTGCCGCCGCGGGCCAGGATGCCGCCGACGGCGTCCAGGTCGAGCTTGCGGTAGTCGCACTCGAGCAGACCCTTCCACCCGTCGTGGAAGCCGATGACCTCGTCGCCGTGGTCGACGACGGCTCGGTGCACGACCGAGCGGATCACCGCGTTCAGTCCGGGACAGTCTCCGCCGGAGGTGAGGACACCAATACGCATAAGCCCGCAATACCTTTGCAAACGTGGGCCGATGACCGGACCACGCCGTCCGGCTGGACCCCCGTACCTTATCGGCGCCCGGGGGCCCCGCCGTACGGGGCGTCCGACTGCTGGACAACCCCGCTCATATGGGCGTGGGGCTGCCCCGAAGGTGCGTACGCGGAGGGTTCCGCAGGCCTAGGCGGGCTGCGCCGTGGCGGACGCGATCCGCTCGTTGCGCAGCGCCTCGTACCACTGCTCGTCGACCGGCGGCAGCGCGTTCACATCGAGGGCCAGCTTCAGGAGCAGGTCCGCGATCTGCGGGTTGCGCGCCATCACGGGCCCGTGCATGTACGTGCCGAACACCGTGTCGTTGAAGGCGCCTTCGGTGCCGTCGCCCGTGCCGTTGCCCCGGCCGATGCGGGTGCGCGCGAAGGGACGGGCCGTGGGGCCCAGGTGCGTGACGCCCTGGTGGTTCTCGAAACCGGTCAGCGGCGGCAGGTTCAGCTGCGGGTCGATGTCGGCCAGCACGTCGCCGACGCAGCGCTCGCCCTCGCCGCGCGTGGAGACCACGTCGAGCAGGCCGAGGCCGGGCTCGCGCTCGCCCAGGTCGTTGATGAACTCGTGGCCGAGGATCTGGTAGCCGGCGCAGACGGAGAAGACGATCGCGCCGTTGCCGACCGCGCGCTGCAGGCCGCCGTCACGGCGCAGCCGTTCGGCCGCGAGTCGCTGCGGACGGTCCTCGCCGCCACCGATCAGGTAGATGTCGCCGGAGGTGGGGATCGGCTGGTCGCTGCGCACGTCGTAGCGCTCGACGTTCAGACGGCGCTGGCGGGCGCGCCGCTCCACCACCAGGGCGTTGCCCTGGTCGCCGTAGGTGCTCAGCAGGTCGGGGTAGACCCACACGAGACGCAGGCTGCTGTCGCTCATGCTCATCCTTAGCTGTTTCCGCTGGTTCTCGTCGGGGCGGGTCAGTTGCCGACGCGGCGGCGGACGTCCTGGAACGCGGTGTAGTTGGCGATCAGCTCGATCCGGCCCTGGGGCAGGACCTGCACGGCCTCGTCGAGCGTCTCGCAGACCCGGAAGTCCAGGCCCGCGACCTCGAGCCGGACCGCGAGGTCCAGCTTGCGGTCGCCGATCACGCAGATCGGGTGCCCGGCCAGACGCGTGTAGTCGACGTCCCACAGCCAGGAGGTGTCGGTGCCGTCCGCGCCCCGCGCGTTGACCGAGAGGATCACCGGGGTCGGCGGCGGGTCGATGAGGGTAAACGTTTCGAGCCAGCCCGCCGGGTTCTTGGCGAGCAGCAGTCGCAGGTCGCGGTCCATGAACTGGACGACGTCGTAGCGGCCCGCGACGGCCTGCACCTGGTACATGCGCTCCAGGGCCACCTGCGGCGGCACGCCGAAGACGGCGGCGACGGCGGCGGACGTGGCCGCGTTCGCCTTGTTGGCACGGCCGGGCAGCTGGAGGTGGATCGGCCAGGCGGAGCCGTGCGGGTCCAGCACGTAGTCGCCCTGGAGCGCCCAGCTCGCGGTCGGGCGGCGGAAACCGCACTCGCCGCAGAACCAGTCGTCGCCGGGACGCTGCATCACGCCACCGCAGGCGGGGCAGGACCAGGCGTCGTCCTTCCACTCCTGGCCGGCCGCGACCCACACGACGTTCGCCGAGGAGGAGGCGGCCCAGACGACCAGCGGGTCGTCCGCGTTGGCGATCACGACCGCCTTCGAACCGGCGAGGCCCTCGCGCCACTTCTCGGCGAGCATGCGGGTCTCGGCGGCGCGGTCGAGCTGGTCGCGCGAGAGGTTGAGCAGCGCGATCGCCTTCGGGCTGGTGTCGCGCGCGACACCGGCCAGGTACTTCTCGTCGACCTCGATGACGCCGAACTTGGCCTCGGAACCACCGGCGAGCGCCGAGGTGATGCCGGCGGGCATGTTCGCGCCCAGCGCGTTCGACACGACCTCGCCGCTCGCGCGCAGGGCCTCCGCGATCAGGCGCGTGGTCGTCGTCTTGCCGTTCGTGGCCGAGACGAGCACGACGTCCAGGTGCTGGGCGAGCCGTCCGAGCAGCTCGGGGTCGAGCTTGAGCGCGACCTTGCCACCGATCACCGAGCCGCTGCCACGGCCCGCCGCGCGCGAGACCGCCGCCGCGGCCTTGCCCGCCGTCACGGCCAGCTTGGCCCGCGGAGTCATCGACTCCGAGTTGCCTGCCATCTTCCTGGGTCCTCCTTGCGTACGGCGCCGCGCCTGCCCCCGGCATCGCTTTTCCGCCTCAGCCTATCGAGACTCACCGACAAGCCCGAACAGCGGCACCACCAGCACGGGGAGGCTTGTACCGGACCGTACCCTTACGGCCATGCGACACGGCTCGATCCCGGGCGCCTCAGGGCGCGTACGACCCCTGACCCTGCTCGGAGCTCCCGTACTGCGGGAACCCTGCGCCGAGGTGACGGACTTCGGTCCCGCGCTGGCGCGTCTCGTGGAGGACATGTTCGCCACGATGTACGCCGCTCAGGGGGTCGGCCTGGCCGCCAATCAAGTGGGGGAGTCCTTGCGGGTCTTCGTCTACGACTGCGAGGACGACGACGATGTGCGCCACGTGGGACACGTGGTGAACCCGCGTCTGGTCGAGGCCGACGGCATCGAGATCCGCGGTCCCGAGGGCTGTCTCTCGCTGCCCGGACTGGAGGCGGGGACGCCGCGTTTCGACCACGCGCGCGTGGAGGGTGTGGACGTCCAGGGAGATCCTGTGGTGATTCATGGCACAGGCTGGTTCGCCCGCTGTCTCCAGCACGAGTGCGACCACCTGGAGGGGCGCATCTACGCGGACCGCGTCACCGGCTGGCGGCACCGCAAGGTGATGCGCCAGGCGGCCAAGGCCCCCTGGGCGCGCACCGGGGCGTAGCTCCGGGTCAGAAGCCGGGGCCGTCCGCCTTGTCGCCGGCGGCCGCGAGGCGTCCCCACAGGAGATCCGCGAGGCCGTGGACCAGCTCCGCGCGGGAGCACGGGCGCTCGCCGAGCCACCAGTCGCCCGCGGCGTGCATCATGCCGACGATCCCGTGGCCCCACATCCGGGCGAGCTGCTGTCCGCCGGGCCCGAAGTCGACCCGCTCCTCGATGACGTCCGCGAGGTCCTCGCCCATGCGCCGCAGCAGCGGGGCCGAGTGCTGCCCGACATCGAAGCCGGTGTCGCCGGGGGAGCCCTCCGCGGGGTGCATCAGGAAGCGGTACACCTGCGGCCGGGCCTCGATCGCCGCCAGGTACGTGTCCAGGGTCGACTCCACCCGCTGGCGCCGGGCCGCGGGGGCGTCGAGCGCCGCCCGCAGGGAGGCGAGGAGCGCGTCGGTGTGCCGCTTGGCGAGCGCCGCGTACAGGCCGCCCTTGTCGCCGAAGTGCCGGTACAGGATCGGCTTGGTGATGCCCGCCTCGGCGGCGATCGCGTTCATGGAGGCGCCGGGGCCGTCGCGGAGCACCACGCGGTCGGCGGCCTCGAGCAGCTCACGCCGCCGCCGCTCGGCGGCGGACTGCTGGTCCGCGCGCTGATGGGTCCGCTGTGTGGTCTCCATGAGGATCTCCCCGCCCGTGCGATGGCTTGACGCACGCGAAAGGTAACACCCGGCGAATGTCGGGCATCGAACGCGTACTCGGCGGTTGACATCACCTACTGGTGAGTAACAGACTTCGGTTACCGCAAGTAACGCATGCAGTGTATGCAGCCCTGGAGGGGTCATGGCCGAGTTCACGATGGATCTCAACGACGAGCAGAAGGAAGTCCGTGACTGGCTTCACGGTTTTGCCGCCGATGTGATCCGCCCCGCGGCCGCCGAATGGGACGAGCGCGAGGAGACCCCCTGGCCGGTCATCCAGGAGGCCGCCAAGCTCGGAATCTACTCCCTGGACTTCTACGCGCAGCAGTTCTTCGACCCGACCGGCCTCGGTATCCCGATGGCCATGGAGGAGCTCTTCTGGGGCGACGCGGGCATCGCCCTGTCGATCGTGGGCACGGGCCTCGCCGCGGTCGGCGTCCTCGCCAACGGCACCGAGGAGCAGATCGGCACCTGGATCCCGCAGATGTACGGCGACGCGAACGACGTGAAGGTGGCCGCCTTCTGCTCGTCCGAGCCGGACGCGGGCTCCGACGTCGCCGCCATGCGCACGCGCGCCGTCTACGACGAGGCCAAGGACGAGTGGGTCCTGAACGGCACCAAGACCTGGGCGACGAACGGCGGCATCGCCAACGTCCACGTCGTGGTCGCCTCCGTGGACCCGGAGCTCGGCTCCAAGGGCCACGCCTCCTTCATCGTGCCGCCGGCCACCGAGGGCCTCTCCCAGGGCCAGAAGTTCAAGAAGCACGGCATCCGCGCCTCGCACACCGCCGAGGTCGTCCTCGAGAACGTGCGCGTGCCCGGCTCCTGCCTGCTCGGCGGCAAGGAGAAGCTCGACGAGCGCCTCGCCCGCGCGCGTGAGAAGGCCAAGTCGGGCGGCGAGCGCGTGAAGAACGCCGCCATGGCCACCTTCGAGGCCTCCCGCCCGGCCGTCGGCGCCATGGCCGTCGGCACCGCCCGCGCCGCCTACGAGGAGGCGCTGGAGTACGCGAAGACGCGCGAGCAGTTCGGCCGCCCGATCATCGACAACCAGGGCGTCGCCTTCCAGCTCGCCGACATGCGCACCTCGATCGACGCCGCGCGTCTCCTGGTGTGGCGCGCCTCCTGGATGGCGACCACGGGCAAGAAGTTCGAGAACGCCGAGGGCTCCATGTCCAAGCTGTTCGCGAGCGAGACCGCCAAGAAGGTCACCGCCCAGGCCGTCCAGATCCTCGGCGGCAACGGCTTCACGCGTGAGTACCCGGTGGAGCGCATGCACCGCGACGCCGCGATCTACACGATCTTCGAGGGCACGAGCGAGATCCAGCGCCTGGTCATCGCCCGCACCCTCTCGGGGATGCCGATCCGCTAGGACCCGTCCTCGCGGCGGCCTCAGGAGTCGACCAGGGCCCCGCACGAGATGTTCACGGTCGCGGACGTCATCGTGCGGGCCCGGTCCGAGGCGACGAACACGGCGACCTCGCCCACATCGGCGAGGGTCGCCGTACGGCCGAGCAGCGTGGGCTCGGCGAGCCGCTCCGCCAGTTCCGCCCGGCCCTCGAAGCCGGCGGGCAGGCTCTCGGGGATCCCGCCCGTCTTCAGCGTGACGACCCGGATCCCCGCGGGCCCCAGCTCGCAGGCCCACTGCCGGCGCAGCCCCTCCAGGGCGTCGAGCGACACCTTGAAGCCGCCGAGCCCCGGCTGTGTCTGTGGTCCCGAGCCGCCGAACGCGAGCACCACGCCCGACCCGCGCGCCACCATGTGACGCGCCGCCGCCCGCGTGGTGAGGAACTGCGTCCGCATCGTGTTCTCGACCGGCGCCACGAACTCCTCGGCGCTCAGCTCCATGAGCGGCCGCTGCACGTCACCGACGCCGATCAGGTTGAACGAGATGTCGATCCGTCCGGTGCGCCGCGCGACCGCGTCCACGAAACCGTGCACGGCCCGCTCGTCCAGCGCGTCGACCAGATGGGCCTCCGCGCTCCCGCCGGCCGCCCGGATCGCCTCGGCGGTCCGCTCCACCGGCTCGGCCGAGCGCCCGGCGAGGAACACCGTGGCGCCCTCCTGCGCGAACGCCCGGGAGACGGCGCCTCCGACGGCGCCCCCGGCACCGTAGACGAGCGCCACCCTCCCTTCGAGCTGCTTCACGGCAGCGCCCCGTGCCGCAGCGGGGTCAGCTGCTCGATGTCGTAGCGGGACCGCAGCTCCTCGATGGCGGCGTGGTCGGGCGGGCCGTCCGACGCCAGGATGTCGAGGAGCTCCTCGAAGTACCGCTCGTGGTCCGGCGGGGGAGAGGCCTGGAAGAACATCTTCGCCGGGCTGCCCGTGGGGTTGGCGAAGGCGTGCGGACACCCCGGCGGCACCACGATGACCGTCCCCGGGGTGGCCCGCACGACTCCGCCGCCCGAGGCCGACCGCCAGCGCTGCCAGTGGTCCGGCGTCCTGATCCGCGGCTCGAAGGCGAGCACGTCCAGCTCGCCCTCGAGGACGTAGAACAACTCCTCGCTCCTGGTGTGCACATGGGCGCCGACGTCGAACCCCGGTGGCACCACCACCTCGAAGCTCGACGCCATGCGGGAATGGTCGCCGGTGACCTTGAAGGTGACCTGCTGCGCCGCCGTCTCCACGGTCCGTCCGTGACCTGGCGGCACCAGCAGCCCCTCCGCGGGCGTCAGTGCGGTCATCCGCTCTCCGACCACGTCACGGGCATCGCCTCCGGACCACGGATCAACGCGCCCTTGCGGAAGGGCACTTCCTCGGCGGGCACGGCCAGCCGCAGACCGGGGAAACGGTCCAGCAACGCACCCACGAGGAGCTCCGACTCCAGCCGCGCCAGCATGCCGCCCACGCAGTAGTGCGGTCCGAACCCGAAGGAGACATGCGGATTCGGGGTGCGGTCGAAGTCGATCCGGTCGGGGTCCGGGAACACGTCCGGATCGCGATTGGCGGCGAGATAGGAGACGTAGACCGCGTCGCCCTCACTGATGCGCACGCCCGCGACGTCGACGTCCTCCAGGGCGATGCGCGAGAGACCCACCGCGCTGCGGTGCGGGATGTAGCGCAGCAGCTCGTCGATGGCCTGCGGGCGCAGCTCCGGCTCCGCCCGCAGGCGCGCCGTCAGGTCGGGGCGCGTGAGCAGGATGTACGCCATGTTGCCGCAGTTGTTGGTGACGGCCTCGCCGCCGATCTGCACCAGGACCGCGAGGCCGACCGCCTCGTCCTCCGTGATCTCACCGGCCGCGACGGCGGCGCCCAGCAAGGAGGTGACGTCCTCGCGCGTGCTGTCGCAGCGCGAGCGCACCAGGTGCGTGAAGTACGCCGACATCTCGTTCCGGGCGCGCTCGCTGACCTCGGCGCCGTGCGCGGACGACAGGATCAACTGCGTCCACGTGTGCATCAGATGACGGTCGGCAGCCGGGACGCCCATCAGCTCGCAGATCACGGCGATGGGGAAGGGGGCGAGCAGCCGCTCGGTCAGATCGGCCGGCGGCCCGTCGGCCAGCAGTCCGTCCACCATCTCGTCGAGCATGCTCCGCGCGCTCGCCCGCAGCCGCTCGACCCCGCGCGCGGTGAACGCGGCGGCGACCGAACGCCGCAGCCGGGTGTGGTCCGGTGGATCGGCGAAACCGACGGCGCCCGCCTGCGGGATGAAGTGCGGTGCCAGACGCGTCACCTGCCGGCCCATGACGGCCTCACGGCTGAAGCGCGGGTCGTTCGTCACCGTACGGACGTCCTCGTGGCGCGTCACCAGCCAGGCCCAGCCCTCGCCGTTCGGCAGCTGGATCCGGGTCACCGGGCCCTCGCGCATCAGCCGCGTCAGCACCGGGTCGAAGTCGACGCCGTGCAGGTCCAGGGCGGGCCACTCACGGACCGGCGGGCGCGTGGCGGTCTCGGTGGTCTTCTCTGTCATACGGCGGCCTCCACGAGCCCGGAACGATCGGTGGGGCGGCTCCAGCGGCCCAGCGACATCTCCGCGGTGATCCCGGGCCCGAACCCGGCGAGCAGACCGCGGGCCGTGGGGTGCGCGCCGCCCTCGTCGAAGAGGCGGCGCAGCGCGTCCAGGACGACGGCGCTGGCGATGTTGCCGTACTCGGTGAGCGTGGCCCGGCTGAACCGGAAGGCGTCCGGCGGCACCTGGAGGAACTTGCTGAGGTCGTCCAGGATGCGCGGACCGCCCGCGTGAATGATGTAGAAGTCCAGCTCGGACGCGTTCCAGCCGTGCAGTCCCGCGAGCTGCTGGAGCGCCGGTGCGAGCGGCTCCATCGTGGTGGGCACCCGCTTGTCGAGCAGGAAGTGGAAGCCCGTGGCCCGGATGTCGTACGCGATCCAGTCCTCGGTCTTCGGGATGAGGTACGAGCCGTTGCGCTCCAGCGTGATGCCCGTGCCGCCCGAACCGCGCACGACCGCCGCGGCGACCCCGTCGCCGAACAGGCCGTTGGACAGCAGCGAACCGACGCCCAGGTCGGTCGGCTGGTAGCACAGCGAGCAGAACTCGCAGGCCACGATCAGCGCGTTCGCCTCCGGGTAGGCCGTGCAGAAGTCGTGCGCCCGGTTCACCGCGGCGCCGCCCGCCGCGCAGCCCAGCTGGGCTATGGGTATCTGCCTGGTGTCGCTGGAGAACTCCATCTCGTTGATCAGCCACGCGGTCAGCGACGGCATCATGAAGCCGGTGCACGACACGTAGATGATCACGTCGATGTCCTGGGCGCGCAGCTCCGCGTCCTCCAGCGCCCGGCGCACCACGGCGGGCACGCGGGCCTTCGCCTCCGCCTGGTAGAGCGCGTTGCGCCCCTCGAAGCCGGGGTGCTTGAGGGTCTCCTCGATGGGCTGCACGATGTGCCGCGTCCGCACGCCCGTGTTCTCGATCAGGCGCAGGGCCAGCGGGAGTTGAGGGTGCCCGTCATGGTGGGTGCGCGCCAGTGCGAGGGTCTCCTCCATGGTGATCACGTGTTCCGGTACGGAGACAGCTGGTCTGCACAAAGTCGCCATGAGCCCGCGCCTTCCGATCGCCCCCTGGTGGTCGCCGCCCGCTTGTCGTGGGCGGCTCAACCACGATCCCCCGCCGCGCACCGTTCGGCCCGCAGGACTACTCCGTACCGGTGGCGGCGGGGGCTTGCGCGGCGCTACTCCTCGCCCGCTCCCAGGGCTGTGGCCAGCGCGGACGCCGGATCGGCCGCGGCCGGACCGACGGGCGTCCAACGGCCCCGCTCCCTGCGGTACGGCCACCAGCGGCCGTCGCCCCCCAGACGCAGCTGGGCCGCCCCGCCGGCCGCAGTCCAGCGGCCGCGGGACGCCTCGAGCACGGGCCGCTCACCCTCGTCCCATGCGGCGTCCAGAGCGGCACGCGCGCGTGCCGCGGACTCCGGGTCCGGTGTCTCGTCCCGCTCCAGGACGGCGAGCGCCGCCGGGCCGCCGCACTCCCAGGCCCGCACGGCCAGGGCCAGGCCCTCGCGGTCCCGGCCCGAACCCTCGGCCAGCCGCAGCGCCACCCGCTCCCCGGGCCCGCCGGCGGCCAGCCGCACGGCGTCCTCGGCCGCGGACGGCTCGGGCACGGGCGCCCGCAGCGCGTGACCGTCGGCGAGCGCGTCGGCCAGCAGCCTGCGCGCCTCCGCGGCCGCCTGCGCGCCCAGGAACTCCAGGGCGTCCGCGTCGAGCCCCTCGGGCGCGGGCGTCTCCGTGTCCAGGGACGGCGGCACGCCCGGCTCCTGGGGCAGCTCCGGCTCCCCGGGCAGCGGCGGCAGCACGAGCGCCGACGCGTACGCCTCCGCGGCGTCCACACCGTCGGGCTCCGCCACCGGCTCGGGCCCCGGTTCGGGGGCGCTGCGGGCAGCGCTGCGCACCTGGAGCTCGTCCAGCAACTCCCGCTCGCCCCGGCCGCGCAGCAGGAACAGCAGGAACGGATCCTGGTCGAGCAGCCGCGCCAACTGGTAGCTCAGCGCCGTGGTGTGGGCGCAGTGGTCCCAGGCGCCGCACTCGCACTCCGGCTCCAAGTCGCCGACGCCCGGCAGCAGTTCCACGCCCGCCGTCGCGGCGTCCTCCACCAGGTGCGGCGGCATGTCGCGGTCCAGGAGCGCCGCGATGTGCCCGGCACGCTCGACGGCCATGTCCGCGAACCGGTCCCACGCGTCCGTGTCCCACTGCCCCAGCAGCACGTCCGCGCGGTGCCGGGCGCCGCCGCGGTCCCGCACCACCGCGGTGATGCGACCAGGGCGCACCGACACCGCGCCGACCGAGCCCGCACGGGCCAGCCCGCGGCCCGACTTGAGCTGCCGGAGCTCCAACGCCGTGTCCTCCAGCGCCTTCAGCCACGCCTGGCCCCACCAGGTGACGGCGAAACCCCTCCCGTGGATGGGCGGCAGCGCGGCGAAGGTGAGCTCCCTCGAAGCGCTCGCGCCGGACGCCTCGCCGTGCTCCTCGTGCTCCTCGTGTTCGAGCTCGGGCTCGTAGTCGTCGTACAGCTCGCTCATCAGGCGCCGCCCCCTCGCAGCTCGACCAGATCGGCCAGTTCGGCATCGGTCAGTTCGGTCAGGGCGGCCTCCCCGGCGCCCAGCACGGCGTCCGCCAGCTCCCGCTTGCGATCCAGCATCGCGGCGATGCGGTCCTCGATCGTGCCCTCCGCGATCAGCCGGTGCACCTGCACGGGACGGGTCTGTCCGATGCGGTACGCGCGGTCGGTGGCCTGGGCCTCCACCGCCGGGTTCCACCAGCGGTCGTAGTGCACGACGTGTTCCGCGCGCGTGAGGTTCAGCCCCGTGCCGGCGGCCTTCAAGGAGAGCAGGAACACCGGGACCTCGCCGTCCTGGAAGCGCTCCACCATGGCCTCGCGCTCCGCCACGGAGGTGCCCCCGTGCAGGAACTGCGTCGCGACGCCCCGCGCGTGCAGATGCCGCTCCACGAGGCGCGCCATCTGCACGTACTGGGTGAACACGAGCACGCTCGCGTCCTCGGACAGGATCGTGTCGAGCAGCTCGTCCAGGAGCTCCAGCTTGCCGGAGCGGCCGGGGATGCGCGGCGCGTCCTCCTTGAGGTACTGCGCCGGGTGGTTGCAGATCTGCTTGAGCGCCGTCAGGAGCTTCACGATCATGCCGCGCCGCTCGAATCCCTGCGCCCCCGCGATCTCCGCCAGCGTCTCGCGCACCACCGCCTCGTAGAGCGCCGTCTGTTCCTTCGTCAGCGACACCGCGCGGTCGGTCTCGGTCTTGGGCGGCAGCTCCGGGGCGATGCCCGGGTCGGACTTGCGGCGGCGCAGCAGGAAGGGCCGCACCAGGCGGGCCAGCCGGTCCGCCGCGGCCGGGTCCTTGCCGCCCTCGACGGCCTGCGCGTACCGCGTCCGGAAGGTACCGAGCCGGCCGAGCAGCCCCGGGGTCGTCCAGTCCAGGATCGCCCACAGCTCCGAGAGGTTGTTCTCCACCGGGGTGCCCGTGAGCGCCACACGCGCGCGGGTGCCGATCGTGCGCAGCTCCTTGGCCGTTGCCGAGTACGGGTTCTTGACGTGCTGCGCCTCGTCCGCGACGACCATGCCCCAGGTCGTCGAGCCCAGCCGCGCGGCGTCCAGGCGCATCGTCCCGTAGGTCGTCAGGACGAACTCGCCCTCGGCCAGGTCCTCCAGGGAACGCCGCGCACCGTGGAAGCGGCGCACGGGAGTGCCCGGCGCGAAGCGCTCGATCTCGCGCTGCCAGTTCCCCATGAGGGACGTCGGGCAGACGACCAGGGTCGGCCCCGCCGTCTCCGGAGCGGTCTGCCGGTGCAGATGCAGCGCGATGAGGGTGATCGTCTTGCCGAGGCCCATGTCGTCGGCGAGACAGGCGCCGAGACCCAAGGAGGTCATGCGGGCCAGCCAGTTGAGCCCGCGCAACTGGTAGTCGCGCAGTTCGGCGTCGAGCGCGGCCGGGCTGCCGACCGGCTCCATGCCCTCCGGGTCCGCGAGACGCTCCCTGAGCTCCGCGAGCCAGCCGGTGGGAAGTACGTCGACCCGGCGCCCGTCGAGCTCCGTGGAGCCCGTCAGGGCGGCGCTGAGCGCGTCGACCGGCGTCACCTTGCGGTCCTGGTGGGCGCGGGCCCGCCGGGCCTCTCCGGGATCCATCAGGACCCACTGGTCGCGCAGCCGCACCACCGGCCGGTTCGACTCGGCGAGCCGGTCCAGCTCGGCGCGGCTCAGCTCCAGGTCGCCGACGGCGAAGCGCCAGTCGAAGGCGAGCAGCGCGTCCGCGCCGAGGAACGACGGTGTGCCTGACGTGATCTCGTCGCCCTCGGGCGGTCCGACCACCGCGCGGGCGGTGAACCGGCGGGCCAGCTCCTTGGGCCAGTGCACGTCGGTGCCGGCCGCCGCCAGCGCGCGGGCCCCCTCCCCGAGCAGCTCGGTGATCTCGTCGTCCGCCAGCTCCAGCGCGTCCGGGACCGCCGCCGACAACAGGGGCGTGAGCGGCGCCCACGCGCGTGCCGCGCGGCGCAGGGCGAGCAGCGCGTCCATGCGCGCCCGTGCCCCGAAGGCCCGGCCGGCCGCGCCCGCCCCCGCCCACACCTCGGCCGCGTCCGCGACCAGGGAAGGATCACTGACGCTGTGGATCTGCAGCACGGCGCGGAAGGGCAGCCGGTCCTCGTCGTCGACGGCCGCGGCGAGCCCGGGCACCTCCACGCGCAAGGAGACCCGCACGCCCGCGTCGTGCCCCGCCGCGACGTCCGCGGCCCAGTCGGCCAACTCGGGCGCCCGGCGCGGCTCGCGGGCGGCGAACGCCGGCGAGCCCGTGGCCAGCGCCGCCGCGGGGGATCGGGGGAGCGTGTCGGCCACGGCGTCCAGGAAGGCCCGCAGCAGGCGCTCGGGCGCGTGCAGCCGCAGCGGCCCCGTCCCGTCGTCGAGCGGTGCGTCGTCGAGCGGCACGGCGTGCGCCTCGGGAGGCATCGCCGCGGCCAGGTCGCGCAGCCGCGCCACGTCGTCGGCGCGCAGCGGTCCGGCCCGCCACGCGTCGTGCCCGGCCGCGCTGAGTCCGGGCAGGAGCAGTCCGCGCGCGGCGAGTTGGAGGGCGAACAGCGCGGCGGCGCCCCAGAAGGCCGTCGTCGGCTCGGGGTCCGCGACGGTGCGCGCCCGGGTGAGGACCGGCAGGGCGGCGCGCACCGGCAGGGCGACCGCGGCGACCGTGACCGTGTCGACCGTGCCGTCCTCGGCGGGCAGCGCCAGCGGCAGGTCGACGGGGGTGCCCGCGAGCGGGGACGGCGGCTGCTCGCCGTCGGGGCGCCAGAAGACGACCGTGGACGCGCGCGCGGGGTCGTCGGGGGTGAACACGGCACAGCACTGTGCGAGTTCGGTGATCTCGGCCGGAGTGGGTGCGGGGTGCGTGAGTGCGGAGATGGTGACTTCCTCGTATCAATCAAATTTGACTACGCGGCCTGGAGGTCGCCGAGGGTACACCGCTCGGTCCGGCGGACGGACGCATTCAGGTCGTGATGTGGGTCACCTCGCCGGGGCGCCCCACCCCTAAGGGTGTAGCCAGCCCCCGTACGGCGGCGGGCAGCCCCCCGTGCGTACCCGGGTGGTGGCGCCATGGCCCCGCGAGGCCCCGAAAACCTACGTTTTTCCAGGTCGGGCCGGAGCGAAGCCGGCCGCACCGACCCTCGTCCACCACAGACCGGAGACCCGCCATGTCCACGGCCGTCGGAACCCTCGCCCCAGCCGCACCAGGCGCCACCGCACGGCAACTCCCGCCCGAGACCGGCAGCGAGTTCACCCCGTTGCTCAAGGACGTCAAGGGGCAGGGCCTCCTCGACCGGCGCACCGGCTGGTACGCGCTCACCATCGCCGTCAACGCCCTCTGCCTGGCCGGGGTCGTCACCGGCATGGCACTCCTCGGCGGCTCCTGGTGGGTGCTCGCCCTTGCCCCGGTGCTCGCCGTCCTCGGCGCGCGCACCGCCTTCATCGGGCACGACGCCGGCCACGCCCAGATCACCGGAAACCGCTCCGTGAGCCGTGCCATCGGCCTGATCCACGGCAATCTGCTCCTCGGCATGAGCTACTCCTGGTGGAACGACAAGCACAACCGCCACCACGCCAACCCCAACCACACCGAGAAGGACCCCGACGTCGCCGCCGACGTCCTCGTCTTCACGAGCAGGCAGGCCGCCACGCGCGTGGGCTTCCGCGGCTGGCTCACCCGCCACCAGGCGTGGCTCTTCTTCCCGCTCACCCTCCTGGAGGGCCTCGCCCTGAAGATCTACGGCTTCCAGGACCTGCGCCGCCAGTCCGGCCGTGAGCGGCTGGTCGAGGGCGGCCTCCTGGTGGCGCACGTCCTCGGCTACCTCACCCTGCTGCTCACCACGATGCCGCTGGGCCACGCCCTCGTGTTCGCCGCGCTCCACCAGGCACTCTTCGGCCTCCACCTGGGTCTGGCGTTCGCGCCCAACCACAAGGGCATGGAGATGCCCGACCCCGACGGCGACAAGTGGGGCCACCTGCGCCGCCAGGTCCTCACCTCGCGCAACATCAAGGGCGGCGCCCTCACCGACTGGTTCCTCGGCGGCCTGAACTACCAGATCGAGCACCACCTGTTCCCGAGCATGCCCCGACCGCATCTGCGACTCGCCCAGCCCATGGTGAAGGCGCACTGCCGCGACCTCGGCATCCCCTTCACGGAGACCGGGCTCGTCGACTCCTACCGGCAGGCGCTGCGCCACATGTACGAGGTGGGCGAGCCGCTCCGGGCCGACATCTGAGACCCGGGGACTTCTGGGATCAGGGTTCTCTCAGGGTCGTGCACAGGAACCGTGGACGCCGCGGGCCCGTTCCTACAACAGAGGGCGGGCCCGCTCCACTCAGCCGAGGGCGAGCCGCCCCGAAGGAGGCCACAGACATGTCGAAGAACGCGAAGATCGCAGCGGGAGGCGTGGCGGCCGGGATCATCCTGCTGATCTGGCTGCCCTGGTGGGCCGCCCTGCTCATCGTCCTCGGCGTGCCCGCCGCGGCGTACCTGACCCTCGACCCCTCCCAGCGCCGCCGGCTGCGCCGAGTGACCCGCAAGGAGATCGGGCGCTAGGCGGACGGCTCCCGGGGCGGCGCGACCGAGCAGGTGTCCACGACATCACCGGTCGCGGGCCGGGGGACGACACGGTCCGCGGGCGGCGGCGTGCCGCGCTCCACCCACCGGGTGAGCGCGTCGAAGGCGTCCCGGTAGCACGGCAGGATCGGCCGCAGCCGGTCCGGATACGTGTCGTACAGGCCGTCCGTGTGAGTGCCGCCCTGGATCGTGTACGTCCGGTGCAGCGCCCCGCGTCCCCGGTCCCGCACCATGCGCGCGTAGGCGTGGGCGTCGGTCGAGATCGGCAGCAGGGTGTCCAGGTCGCCCTGGAGCGTGATCAGCGGCCTGCCGACCCGCCCGGTGAGCGCCGCCCGCTCGACGGCCCGGTGCACCGAGGCGGGCCGGTCCGCGTACCGGTAGGCGGCGTCGGAGGCGCAGGGCGCGAGGAGTCGCTCGGTCGTGGACCCGGCGGAGGCGCCCGGACAGTCCGGGTCGTACCCGGGGTCGAACGCGGCGCGGTACACCTTCTGCGTGAGCCCCCAGTAGACCTTCTGGTGATACGGCCACAGGAACTCCGAACCCCGCGCGAACCCCGCCGCGTACATGGCCTCCGCACCGGCGGCCCCCTGGTCGTACGCCACGGCGGTCGGCAGCGAGGTCAGCAGCGGCGGCGCGTCCGCCCGCCACAGGACGCCCTCCCAGTCGACGCCGCCGTCGTACAGCTCGGGGCGGTTCTCCAGCTGCCAGCGCGTCAGGTAGCCCGCGTTGGAGATGCCCGTCATGTAGGTGCGGCGCGGGCCCTCTCCGTAGCGCAGGGCGACCGCGCGGCGGGCCGCGCGGGTGAGCTGGGTGGTGCGGGCGTTCCACTCGGCGACCGCGTCGCCGGGGCGCTCGCCGTCCCGGTAGAAGTCCGGCCCCGTGTTCCCCTTGTCCGTCGCCGCGTACGCGTACCCCTGGGCGAGCACCCGGTCCCCGATCGCGGCGTCGGTCGCGTACTGCTTGCGGTTGCCCGGCGCGCCGGTCACCACCAGGCCGCCGTTCCACCGGTCGGGCAGCCGGATCACGAACTGGGCGTCGTGGTTCCAGCCGTGCGTGGTGTTCGTGTGCGAGTCGTCCGGGAAGTAGCCGTCGATCTGCAGACCCGGGACGCCGGACGGTACCCGCGTCCCCTTCGCCGTCAGGCCGGCCTGGTCGGCCGTGTCCGTGTACGGCGTGCCGGCGAGGCCGGTCGTCGTCAGGTCCGCCAGACAGGCCTGCCGCTGCAGCTCGGCGCCGGGCACGTGCGTGCGCTCCTGCCGCGCGCAGTGCGCGGCGGACCCTGAGGGTGACGTGGGCGCCGCGGCGACGGCCTGGGGGCCGGACGCGGCCAGCGCCACGAGGACGGTCGCGGCCAGCACGGGGACGGATCTGGGCGTGCGCATGGAGAGGGCCTCCTTCTCGACGCGGGAAGAGGCCTCATCGTGAAGGGGACGCACCGGCACAACCATGGGGCGGGGCCACATCGGGTGCCTGCCCCGTATGTGGCCCCGAGACCGGTCCGCGGCTCAGACCGGGCGGACGGCCATCTTGTCGAGGGCCTCCAGCAGGCTGGGCAGTTCAGGGCCCCGGCCGACCGGCAGAACCTCGCCCGGCTCGTCGTCGAGCAGGACGAAGGCGATGTCGTCCGTACGCGCCACCATGGACCAGCCGGGCCCGTCGGCCCGCAGCGTACGGGCGTCGCCCGAGGCGAACGCGGACCGCACCCGGCCCAGCGGCGGCGGGGTGTCCACGTACCCGCGGACCTCGGCCAGGACGCGCTGCACGCCCGTGTGGCCGCTCGTACCGGCCGGTTCGGCAGTGTCGCCGACGCTCTCGCCGTCGACCTCCGCCGTCGCGCCGTCGGTCGTGGCGGCGAACTGCTCGTCGTCGATCTGCTCGCGCCACGCGGCCCACTGGAGCGCGATCTCGTCGGCGCCGAGGCGGCGTTGGGCCGGGCCCCAGCTCGCCGTGTCCGGCGGGGTCAGCGGCGTCAGGTCGGCCTCGTCGGGGCCGGGCTCGGGATCGTGCGGCTCCGGGACGCCCGGCGCCGCCACGGCGAGCGCCAGCGGCCACCCGGGCAGCGCGGCCACCATGCTGTCCTCGTCGGGGGAGAGCTCGTACTCCATGCCGCAGTCCCACGACGCGATGGCCACCGCCACCAGCGACACATCGTCGACCACGACCGTCCAGCGGGCTCCCTCGGCGTCCTGGCCGAGCACCAGACCGTAGCCGTCGGCCAGCGGGGCGAGACCCAGAGCCGCACAGGCCTCCGGGTAGTCGTCGCCGAGCACGCTGGGGAACTTCGCGGGCGTCAGCAAGATCGCCGTGAGTACGTACAGCGCGTCGTCCCCGGTGACGACGGCGTCGTCCGTCCCGGCCATGCCAGCCTCCCCTGAGCTTTGATTGTTCGGCGTGACCTTAGTCAGATTCCGGGGATGCCGTACAGGGGCGATGACCAGGAAAAATCCGTCGGCCTCCCTGGTGTGTACGCCTTCGGTGGACGGCATGGTCGGCAATCGTGCGCGCTTTGTGTGCCTTCCGTGCCGGGGCGCCTTCGGGAAGGGCCCCAAAACCGGGCGATCGTGGCGTGCGTGTGCCCGCGGGGCGGAGCTGGGCCGCTGGGGCGGACACGGCGCCGACGGTCCCGAAAAAGCGCGACACGGCGGGCCGGCGGCCCGGATCGCCATGCCCGCGCGGGGGCCCTGGAGCGCTCCGCCCCGACCTGTGAGGGCGTCAGGCGGCAGGCAGGCCGAGGAGACTTCGCGCCACGTCGCGCGGCGCCGCGTCCCGCTCCCGCGCGAGGGCGATGACCGCACGCCGCGCCAGCTCGTCGACCCCGAACGCCAGCGCACCCGGATCCACCCAGGCCGCGGCCTCCTCGGCCCGGTCCTGGTCGCCCTCCGCGCGCGCCGCCACATAGACGGCGGCGGCCTCGAAGAGATTGTGCCGGCGCTGCTCCCCGCCCCGGGGCGCCGCCGCCCGGAGGGACTTGTCCTCGCTCCGGGTCGCCCCGGTGCGCCAGGTCTGCCATGACGTGCGGACTCTGCCGAGCATGCGTGCCACCGTCCCCTGCCGATCGCCACGCGGCGCCGCGGAAGGGGCGCTTCGCAACTGACCCCGCACGGCGCGGAGTTGGCTTCATGGTGACAGAAGGCGACCCCGGGGGACCCTCCGCGGAGCCGGTCAGTGGCCGGGCGCCTCCAGCTCGCTATCGGGCGTCCCCAGCGCCTTCAGGGTCGCGCGCAGCCATTCGAGCTCGGCGCGGCTGGTGGCCCGCGCGATCGTGAGCACACCCCGGCGGAACGGGTCGGGGAGATCCTCCGCGCGCAGGGCGCGCTCGCCCTCGTAGAAGAAGCTCGCCGGTTCCTCCAGGAAGGCGAGTCTGCGCCGCAGGACGGCCGCCTGCGCCGCGGGGCTGTCGAGATGGCGCAGGAACGCGAGGACGGTGAACCAGCGGTTCTCGTCCGTGATGTCCGGCCGCGCCGGCTCGGCGAGCCTCCCGCGCAGCTCCGTGCGGCCCTGCTCGGTGAGGCTCAGGACGTGCCGCGGTGCCGCCGCGGCGCCCGGCTGTGTCTCGCGCACCAGCAGTCCGGCCTTCTCCAGACGCTTGATCGCCGGGTAGAGCGTGCTCTCCGCGACGGGCCGCACGTGCCCGGTCAGCGCGGTGATGTGCTTGCGCAGCTCGTAGCCGTGCAGCGGGGTGTCGTAGAGGAATCCGAGGATGGCGAGCTCCAGCATGCCGCCATCTTCGCCCATCGGGCCGGGTTGCCCGGGTCAGGTAATACATCGTTGACGTAGTACTACGGTGGCGAGGTATGGTGGGCGCGCAAGGTGACGCGACACGAACTGGGGCGGAGAGGGGACCGGGATGCGGCAGGCGGCGTTCGACGGGCGGGGGAGTTGCATCCGCTGGACCGAGGCGGAGGGTGAGGGGCCCGCGCGCGTGTACGTGCACGGGCTCGGCGCGGCCTCGACCGTGTACCACGCGCACATCGCGGCCCGGCCCGAACTGGCGGGGCGTCGCTCGCTGTTCGTGGACCTGCCGGGGCACGGCATCAGCGACCGGCCCGCCGACTTCGGGTACACGCTGGAGGACCACGCGGACGCGCTGGCGGCGGCGCTCGACGCGGCCGGGGTGCGCGGCGCGGAGATCGTCGGGCACAGCATGGGTGGCGCCGTCGCCATCGTGCTCGCGCACCGGCGCGGCGATCTCGTCTCGCGCCTGGTCGTGGCCGAGGGCAATCTCGACCCGTACCCGCCCACGAGGGCCGGCAGCAGCGGCATCAGCGCGTACGAGGAAGCGGACTTCGTGACGGGTGGCGGTCACGCGCGCGTGCTGGAGAAGGTCGGCCCCACGTGGGCGGCCACCATGCGGATCGCCGATCCGCTCGGCCTGCATCGCACGGCCTGCGGCCTGGCGCGCGGCACCGAGCCGACCATGCGCCGCATGCTGGAGGAACTGCCGGTCGAACGGGTCTACCTCCAGGGCGAGTTGAGCGGCGAGCTGCCCGGAGCCGCGGCGCTGACGGCGGCCGGTGTGAAGGTCGTGCGGGTGCCCGGTGCGGGGCACAACATCATGTTCGACGCCCCCGCCGCCTTCGCCGCGGCCGTACGGGGCTGACGGGCGCGGCCCTGCCCCTGGTCCGTGCCCCGCTCAGCCCTCGCGGACGGCCAGCGCGAGGTAGCGGGTGTCCTCGTCCACGTACGAGGTCATGCGCCAGCCCGCCGCCGCCAGCAGGGGGCGGAGCCGCGGCTCGGCTCTCAGGTCGTCCGGGGTGATCTCGCGCCCGTGCCGTGCGGCGAGGGCCGCGCGGCCGATCGGGTGGAAGAGCGCCAGCAGCCCGCCGGGGCGGACCACGCGCGCGAGCTCCACCAAGTCCCGCTCCGGGTCCGGGAGATGAGAGATCAGGCCCGCGCCGAACACGGCGTCGAGCGAGCCGGACCGCAGCGGTAGCCGGGAGACGTCCGCGAGCAGCAGGTGGCCGGCGCGGTCGCGGCCGGCGCGCTCGGCGGCCCGCAGCATCGCCGGTGTCAGATCCGCCCCGAGCACCACTCCGGACGCCCCGACGGCCGCGCGCAGCGCCGGAAGGGCCCGGCCCGTGCCGCAGCCCGCGTCCAGCACACGGTCGCCCGGCCGCAGGCCCAGCGCGGCGATCGCGGCCTCGTACGCCGGACCGTCGTCCGGGAAGCGGGCGTCCCAGTCGGCGGCCCGGGATGTGAAGAACTCCTGTACACGCGTCCGGTCGTCGTTCATGCCGTCCATGATGACCGAGGGCTCTGACAGTCGGTCCGCCCCTAACGGGTGACGGCGGGATCGAAAGGTCCGTATCCGGACCGAAAGCTTCGTATGCGCGTACGGTGCACATGTTCGACCCTGACGCGATCGTTCCGTACCCCATCTCTGTCATATTCCAGCAGCTTTCGAAATGCGCCCCTGCTGTGCGCCCCCGTCGCGACTAGCGTCCCGGGGCCATGGGACACCTGGACCACGCAGCCTTCGGTTGGCTGACCCCCGTGCTGTCGTACGTCATGGCCTGCATCGGCGCCGCGCTCGGCCTGCGCTGCACCGTGCGCGCCCTCGCCACCACGGGCCGCGCCCGCCGCAACTGGCTGATCACCGCAGCCTCCGCCATCGGCACCGGCATCTGGACGATGCACTTCGTCGCCATGCTCGGCTTCAGCGTCACCGGAACCGAGATCCGCTACAACGTGCCGCTCACCATCCTCAGCCTCGTCGTCGCCGTGACCGTCGTCGGCGCCGGGGTCTTCGCCGTCGGCTACAGCCGCGACCGCAACCGGGCCCTCGCCCTCGGCGGCCTCACCACCGGCCTCGGCGTCGCGAGCATGCACTACATGGGCATGGCCGCCCTGCGCCTGCACGGGCACGTCGCCTACGACCCCCTCCTCGTCACGCTCTCGGTGGTGATCGCGGTCGTCGCGGCGACCGCCGCCCTGTGGGCCGGCCTCAACATCAAGTCACCTGCCGCCGTCGCCGTCGCCTGCCTCGTCATGGGCGGCGCCGTCAGCAGCATGCACTACACCGGAATGATGGCCGTGAGCGTCCGCGTGACGCCCTCCACGGACGTACTCCCGGGGGCGACGGCGATGCAGTTCATCTTCCCGCTCGCCGTGGGACTCGGCTCCTACCTCTTCCTGACCTCGGCGTTCGTCGCCCTCTCCCCGACCGCCGACGAACGGGAGGCCTCCGCCTCCGCCCAGCGGCCGCTGGAGAGCCTGGTCCGCTGACGGACCGGCCCGCGCCGAACCACCCACCACCCGAACGAGGAGGCCATGCGCCCGCCCCGCCGAACGTCCCGCCCCGGCCCGTCGCCGACCACCCCCGCGCCCTCGGCGCGCGGACGGCGCGCGCACGCCGGGCCGCCCGCCGCCGAGGACGCGGTGGAACCGGAGCCCGGCCCCACCGCGCCACCCGCGCGCGTGGGCCGCCGGCACCTCAGGCCACGGACCGTCCGCGCCAAGATCGTCTGCCTCCTGATGGTGCCCGTCGTCTCGCTCCTCGCCCTGTGGGCGTACGCCACCGTCAGCACCGCCCAGGACATCGCGCGCCTGCGGCAGTTGCAGCGCGTCGACGCCGCCGTCCGCGAACCCGTCACCGAGGCCGTCGCCGCCCTCCAGGCGGAGCGCACCGCCGCCGTCGGCTACGCCACCGCGCCCGCCGCCGCCCGCGGCGAGGAGCTGAAACGACTCGGCGCCGTCACCGACCGCACCGTCGCTGCCCTGCGCCTGGGCCGCGACAACTCCGTCGCGGACGGCGCGGACCTGCCCCATGGCGTCGCGGACCGGCTCCACACGTTCCTCACCGACACCGGACGGCTGCGCGCCGCACGCGCCGCCGTCCTGGAACGCCGCACCACCTGGGACGACGCCTACCGGCAGTACACCGACAGCATCGCCACCGCCTTCACCGTCAGCGGCGCCCTCACCGGCATCCAGGACGCCGAACTCGGCTCCGACGCGCGCGTGCTGCTCGAGTTCGGCCGCTCCGGCGAGATGCTCGCCCGCGAGGACACCCTCCTGGTGAGCGCCGGCCACGCCGGCACCCTGGACGGCGAGCGCCTGCGCCTGTTCACCGGCGCCGTCGACACCCGAAGGACCCTCGCCACCAGTGCCGCCACCGACCTGCGCGGCCCCGAACGGGCCCGGTGGCACCACCTCGTGAAGGGCGGCGCCTACGCCGACGTACGCGACGTCGAGGACCGCACCCTCGAGGCCCGCCCCGGCGACAAGGCGCTCGCGGAGGCCTCCGACGCGGCCTGGGGACGCGCGCACACCACCGTCCAGGACGGCATGCGGACCATCGAGACGGACGCCGCGCGCAGCGCCGCGGACCGCGCCGACCCGCTGAGCCGCGGGCTGCTCACACCCGCCGGAGCGGCCGTCCTGCTCGGCCTGCTCGCCGTGGCCGCCTCCCTCGTGATCTCCGTGCGGATCGGACGCGGGCTCGTCGTCGAACTTGTCAGCCTGCGCAACACCGCCCTGGAGATCGCCCGCCACAAACTGCCGGGCACCATGCGCAAACTCCGGGCCGGCGAGGAGATCGACGTCGACGTCGAGGCCCCGCCGGGACCGCCGGCCGAGGACGAGACCGCCCAGGTCTCCGAGGCCCTCACGACCGTCCACCGCGCGGCCCTGCACGCCGCCGTGGAACGCGCCGAACTCGCCAGCGGCATCTCCGGCGTCTTCGTCAACCTCGCCCGCCGCAGCCAGGTCCTCGTCCACCGCCAACTCGGGCTCCTGGACAACATGGAGCGCCGCGCCGACGACCCGAACGAACTCAGCGACCTGTTCCGCCTCGACCACCTCACCACCCGGATGCGCCGTCACGCCGAGAGCCTGATCATCCTCTCCGGCGCCGCACCCGGCCGCGCCTGGCGCATGCCCGTCCCGCTGACCAACGTCGTCCGCGCGGCGGTCTCCGAGATCGAGGACTACGCGCGCGTGGAGGTGCGCCGGCTCGCCGCCGCCCACGTCACCGGCGCGGCCGTCGCCGACGTCACCCACCTGCTCGCCGAACTCGTCGAGAACGCCGCCCAGTTCTCGCCCCCGCACACCAAGGTGCGCGTCAGCGGCGAACTCGTCGGCAACGGCTACGCGATCGAGATCGAGGACCGCGGGCTCGGCATGGGCAAGGAGACCCTCGACGAGGCGAACACCCGCATCGAGCACTCCGAGGCGCTCGACCTGTTCGACAGCGACCGGCTCGGCCTCTTCGTGGTCAGCCGCCTCGCCCACCGGCACGACGTCAAGGTGCACCTGCGCGCCTCGCCCTACGGAGGCACCACCGCCGTCGTCCTGCTGCCCACCCCGCTGCTGCACAAGGGCAGCCCCGACCGCACCGGAGGCGAAGCACAGGAGACCGACGAGACGCGCCTCCACGCGCGCGTGCCCGAGACCGAGCCCGAGACGGCAGCCATGAACCACCACTCCGTACCGGCACCCGGCGCCCGCCCCGCCCTGGCCCCGGCCGCGGCGCCCGAACCCGAGACCCCCCGGCACCCGCCCGGCGTCACCGCGCTCCGGGTGCGCAGGGACCCGCCCGACGACGGCGCCCGCCGGCCCGCGGACGACGACGAGGGCTCCCTCGACGGCCTGCCCCGCCGGGTACGGCAGGCCAGCCTCGCGCCCCAACTGCGCGAACGTCCCGAAGAGAAGGCTCCCCCCGCGCGCGTCCCGCAGCCGGACGACCGCACCCCCGAACAGGCCAGAGCCCGGATGACGTCCTACCGGGACGGCTGGGCCAGAGGCGGTGGACGCCGGCCCGGCGGCCACAGCACCGACCCCGGCGGCCACAGCATCGAAGGAGACCGCACATGATCAAAGAACCGACCGCGGGCACCGCCCACGGCTCCGGCGAGCTCGACTGGCTCCTCGACGACCTGGTGCTGCGCGTGACCGAACTGCGGCACGCCGTCGTCCTGTCCAACGACGGCCTGGCCGTGGGCGCCTCGAACGGGCTGGGCCGCGAGGACGCCGAGCACCTCGCGGCGGTCGCCTCCGGGTTCAACAGCCTCGCCAAGGGCACCGGGCGGCACTTCGGCACCGGCGGTGTGCGCCAGACGATGGTCGAGATGGACGACGGCTTCCTGTTCGTGGCCGCCGCCGGAGACGGATCCTGCCTCGCCGTCCTGAGCACCGCCACCGCCGACATCGGGCTCGTCGCCTACGAGATGGCCCGCCTCGTCAAGCGCGTGGGGGAGCACCTGTACACCCCGGCGAGATTCGCCGGACAACCGCCGACGGCGGGCTGACCGGAGCGGTCGTGGACAGGGTGGACATGAACGACGACAACTTCGCCGAGATGTACCGGAACGTCGCCGCCTACCGGGCCCAGGAAGCCGCCTACCAGGCCGAAGAGGCCGCCTACCGGGCCGCGGAGGAGGAGAGCGCGCAGGAGGAGCGCGGCAGCCCCGAGGATCCGGGAAGTCAGTGGTTCGACAACGAGGCCGGCCCCCTGGTCCGCCCGTACGCGATGACCGGAGGGCGGACCACGGCGGGCCCGCAGGGTGTACGGCTCGACCTGATCGCCCTCGTGTCGCTGGACCCCGCCGCTCCCGGCACCCACGACGACACGGCCTTCGGCCCCGAGCACAACGCGATCATCGCGCTGTGCCGGATCGAGACCCAGACCGTCGCCGAACTCGCCGCCGGCACGGACCTGCCCGTCGGCGTGGTCCGCGTCCTCCTGGGCGACCTGCTCGAACAGGGCTGCGTCACGGTCAGCAGGCCGGTGCCGCCCGCACAGCTACCGGACGAGAAGATCCTGAGGGAAGTCATCGATGGGCTCCGAGCACTCTGACGCGGCACACTCCGACACTCCGTACACCGAGGGCGCGGAGCACGACGTGTCCGCGGCCATGGCACTGAAGATCCTCGTGGCGGGCGGATTCGGGGTGGGCAAGACCACCCTCGTGGGCGCGGTCAGCGAGATCCGTCCGCTGCGCACCGAGGAGCAGCTGAGCGAACTCGGCCAGTCCGTGGACGACACGGCGGCGGTCGAGCGCAAGACCACCACGACCGTCGCCATGGACTTCGGCCGGATCACCATCAGGTCGGGCCTGTCGCTCTACCTGTTCGGCACCCCGGGCCAGGACCGCTTCTGGTTCCTGTGGGACGAGCTCTCCCAGGGCGCGCTCGGCGCGGTCGTCCTCGCCGACACCCGGCGTCTGGAGGACTGCTTCCCGGCCGTCGACTACTTCGAGCACCGGAGCATCCCCTTCGTGGTGGCCGTCAACTGCTTCGCGGGCGCCCGGGCGCACGGCGAGCAGGACGTGGCGCGGGCCCTCGACCTCGACACCGGCACCCCGGTGGTCCTGTGCGACGCCCGCAAGAAGGACTCGGGGAAGGAGGTCCTGATCAGGCTGGTCGAGTACGCCGGACGGATGCACACCGCCCGGCTCCTCGACTCGGTCGGCTGACGCGTTCGGATCAGCCCGACACGCCGGCCACGGACACGACCTTCTCGATCTTCACGCGGACGACGAGTTCGCCCGGCACACCGTTGCGCCGGCCGAACTCCTCGGCGCGGTCCGGGCCCATGTAGCGCGCGCCGATCCGCGTGGCCGAATCCAGCAACTCGTCGGCGTCCTCGCTGAGTTCGGCCCGGCCCTGGATCGTCACGAACGAGAAGGGCGGCCGCTCGTCGTCGACACACAGCGCCAGCCGTCCGTCCCGGGCGAGATTGCGGCCCTTCACCGTGTCCTTCCCGGTGTTGAACACGATGTCCTCGCCGTCCAGGACGAACCAGACGGGAGCCACGTGCGGACTGCCGTCGGCCCGGGTGGTGGACAGCTTCCCGGTGCGGGTGCCCGCCGAGACGAAGGCCCGCCATTGCTCATCGGTCATCTTGTGTGCCATGAGGTCATCCTCCTTGCCCGGACGGCGGTCGTGGGGAAGGCTGGCGAAACAGCTCCCCGGAGCGGGGGAGCGGAGCCGTACGGCGGGCCACACGGAAGCGGGGAGACGGGATCATGGGGCAGAGCGAGGGACTCGGCTGGCTGCTGGACGACCTGACGGAGCGGGTCGAGCAGGTGCGGCACGCGCTGGTTCTGTCCAACGACGGCCTGGTCACCGGCGCCAGCGGTGGGCTGCGCCGGGAGGACGCCGAGCATCTCGCGGCCGTCTCCTCCGGGTTGCACAGTCTCGCCAAGGGCTCGGGACGGCACTTCGGCGTGGGCGGCGTCCGCCAGACGATGATCGAGTTCGACGACGCGGTGCTCTTCGTCACCGCCGCAGGCGACGGCAGTTGCCTGTGCGTCCTCAGCGGGGCCGAGGCCGACATCGGCCAGGTCGCGTACGAGATGACCCTGCTCGTGAATCGCGTCGGGGAGCACCTCGGCGTCGACGCGCGCAAGCCGGACCACCGCTCCGTGTCAGAGGTCTGACCAGGGCTTCTCGTTCTCCACCGAGCCGGGTTCCGCAGCCGTCGGCCGGAGTTATCCACAGGCTCCGGCGCGGTGTGCGGGATCCGGCTACGGTTTCTCCCGAGCGGTCACGGAGAGTGACTGAACGGATTTCGGGACGACGGGGGACAGGGCCATGCAGGGCGACATCATGACCAGGCCTCAGGGCGGCGCGGCGCGCGAACTGGGGCTGAAGCGAGGCGAGTTCGACCTCGCCGTACGACTCGGGCGGATTCGCACCGTGGCGGCCCCGGACGGCGGGCGCCGCCGGGTGCCCCACACGGAGATCGAGCGGATCCGCGAGACCGAGGGCTTTCCCGACACCCTGCGTGAGCAGGTGAGGGTCGTGGGCACGGCGCAGGCCGCCGAGCTGATGGACATCCCGCCGACCCGCTTCACGCGGCTCGCCCGCGCCGGAATGCTCACCCCGGCCAAGTTCTACGTCAACCGGTACAAGGCCGTGGTCTGGCTCTATCTCGCCCAGGAACTAAGGGAGTTCGCGCGGTCCGAGATCAATGCCCCACTGCTGACCGGCCGCACCCCCGACCGGCTGCGGGCCCGTCTGGCCGCCGGCGACGACCTGCGGCCCCGGACCTGGCGAGCCCGCCACGCGAGCTATCTGCTGGGCCGGAGCACCGACCCCTGGGAGCGGGCCGCCGCCATCGCGACGCTCCTGGACCCGACCCAGCTCGCCGAGCTCGTCGAGAGCCCCTACGAGCGCGCCCATCTGCACCGCCTGCGCCCCGAGGAGACCTGGTACGGGGCGCCCGAGTCACCCACCGCCCAGGTCGTCGAGCGCATCCTGACCGCCGACCACCCCGACGAGATCAGCTGGCTGCGGGGCAATCTGATGCTGAGGATGGCCGAGGCGCGCCGCCTGTGCCCCGCGCCCGTACCGGCCTCCGCCCGGACGACGCGTGCCCGGCCCGCGGTGGAGGCCGCGCCCGTCGCGCTGACCGCACCGGACCCGGTGACGGCACCCGAGGAGACGACCACCCGCCGGAGCCTGTGGTCCCGCCTGCTGGGCAGACGAGCATGAGCCGGCCCGCGGGTCGACGTCCCGCTCAGGCCTGGCCCGCGTCGCCCTCGACGGCGTCCAGATCCCGCGCGTAGTACTCGATCGCGGCTCGGTACCCCACGACCCCCGGGTCGGCACTGGTCTCGGCCAGCACCGTGAGCAGCAGTCGCATCCCGTCGTGCGCACGGCCCACGTTGTAGAGCGCCATCGACAGGAACGTGCGCAGCGCCTGGTCGTCGGGGAACTCCTCCACGGCGGCGCTCAGCGTGGCCACGGCCTCCGGATGGCGCCCGAGCGTGCGGTACGTGCTGCCGAGACCGAGCAGCGCACCCCGCCGGTCCTCCTCGGACAGGCCGGGGCGCGCGACGGCGGCGACGTAGTGCGGGACGGCCTCGGCCTCCAGGCCGAGGGTGTCGTGGACCCAGGCGGTCTGATAGGCGACGCGGACGTTGTCGGGACAGCGATCCCTCAGATCGAGCAGCAGCGTGCGGGCCTCCTCGCGGCGACCCTCCTCACGCAGCCGCACGGCCCGCGCGAGCCGTGCGTCCAGGTCCGTACCGGAGTCCGGGTCCGATGCGGAGTCCGAGTCCGCACGGGAGCCCAGGCCCGCGTCGACGGCTTCGCCGCTCACGCGTCCAGCTTCCGGAACAGGCCCTCCTGCACCACCGACACCAGCAGACGCCCCTCGGTGTCGTAGATACGGCCGCGGGCCAGACCGCGGCCACCCGTCGCGATCGGCGACTCCTGGTCGTACAGGAACCACTCATCGGCACGGAAAGGACGGTGGAACCACATGGCGTGGTCGAGCGAGGCCATGTCGAAGCCGCGCGGACCCCACAGGGGTTCGACCGGCAGCCGGACCGCGTCGAGCAGCGTCATGTCGCTCGCGTACGTGAGCGCGCAGGTGTGCACCAGCGGATCGTCGCCGAGAGGACCGACGGCGCGCATCCACACGGCGCTGCGCGGCTCGGCCGACCGGACCTCCTCGGGGGTCCAGCGCAGCGGGTCCGCGTACCGGATGTCGAAGGGCTGCCGGCGGGCCATCGTCTCCAACGCCTCCGGAAGAGCGCCGAGATGACCCCGGATCTCGTCGGCGAGCGTCGGCAGCGACTCGGGATCCGGCACCTTGCGGGCCGGCGGCAACTGATGCTCGAAGGCCCCTTCCTCGGGCCGGTGAAAGGAGGCGGTGAGATTGAAGATCGTGCGACCCTGCTGCACGGCCGTGACCCGGCGCGTGGTGAACGAGCGGCCGTCACGGACCCGTTCGACCTGGTACACGATCGGCACGCCCGGACGCCCCGGGCGCAGGAAGTACGCGTGCAGGGAGTGCACGGGCCGGTCGCCCTCCGTGGTCCGGCCCGCGGCCACCAGGGCCTGCCCCGCGACCTGCCCGCCGAAGACCCGCTGGAGGGACTCGTTCGGGCTGCGCCCACGGAAGATGTTGACCTCGATCTGCTCCAGGTCGAGCAGGTCGACGAGCCGTTCCGCAGGATTCGTCATGCGTGGACCCTTCTCGTACGGGCGCCGGGCCGGAGCCGGCGGGTGGAGCGGATGGCGGCGGCCGGGCGGGAGCGCCCGGCCGGTCGGACGGCTACAGCTGGCCCACGTCCGTGACACGGACGACGGCGCGGCCCTCCGTGTCGGAGGCGGCGAGGTCGACCTCGGCGCTGATGCCCCAGTCGTGGTCCCCGTTCGGGTCCGCGAAGGTCTGGCGCACCTTCCACAGGCCGTGCTCCGGATCCTCCTCGATCATCAGCAGCTTCGGACCGCGCGCGTCCGGCCCGGTGCCCAGATCCTCGTACTCGTCCCAGTACGCGTCCATGGCCTCGCCCCACGCGTCCGCGTCCCAGCCCGCGTCGCCGTCCATGGCGCCGAGCTCGTCCACGTTGTCCAGCGCCGCCAGTTCGACACGGCGGAACATCGCGTTGCGGACGAGGACACGGAAGGCGCGCGCGTTCGCCGTGACCGGCTTGACCTGGTCGGCCTTCTCCTGAGCCTCCTCGGCGGTCATCACCTCCGGGTTGGCGAGCTGCTCCCACTCGTCGAGCAGACTGGAGTCGACCTGGCGCACCATCTCGCCGAGCCAGGCGATCAGGTCCTCCAGATCCTCCGACTTCAGGTCGTCCGGCACCGTGTGGTCGAGCGTCTTGTACGCGCTCGCCAGGTAGCGCAGCACGATGCCCTCGGTCCGCGCGAGCTCGTAGAACGAGACGAACTCGGTGAACGACATCGCCCGTTCGTACATGTCGCGGATCACGGACTTCGGCGACAGCGGGTGGTCGCCGACCCACGGGTGGCTCTGGCGGTACGTGTTGTACGCGTGGAAGAGCAGCTCCTCCATCGGCTTCGGGTACGAGACGTCCTGGAGGCGCTCCATGCGCTCCTCGTACTCGACCCCGTCCGCCTTCATCAGCGCGACGGCCTCACCGCGCGCCTTGTTCTGCTGGGCGTGCAGGATCTGCCGCGGGTCGTCCAGCGTGGACTCGACCACGGACACCATGTCCAGCGCGTACGACGGCGACTCCTTGTCGAGCAGGTCGAACGCGGCGAGCGCGAACGTGGACAGCGGCTGGTTCAGCGCGAAGTCCTGCTGCAGGTCGACGGTCAGCCGCACGATCCGGCCCGACGCGTCCGGCTCGTCGAGCTTCTCCACGATGCCGCCGTCCAGCAGCGAGCGGTAGATCGCGATCGCGCGCCGGATGTGCCGCAACTGCGCCTTGCGCGGCTCGTGGTTGTCCTCCAGGAGCTTGCGCATCGCCTCGAACGCGTTGCCCGGGCGGGCGATGACCGAGAGCAGCATCGTGTGCGTGACACGGAAGCGCGAGGTGAGCGGCTCAGGATCGGACGCGATGAGCTTCTCGAAGGTGCTCTCCGTCCACCCGACGAAGCCCTCGGGCGCCTTCTTGCGGACCACCTTGCGGCGCTTCTTCGGATCGTCGCCCGCCTTGGCGAGCGCCTTCTCGTTCTCGATGACGTGCTCGGGCGCCTGCGCCACCACGAAACCGGCGGTGTCGAAGCCGGCCCGGCCGGCCCTTCCTGCGATCTGGTGGAACTCACGGGCGCGCAGCGTACGCACCCGGTTGCCGTCGTACTTGGTGAGAGCGGTGAAGAGCACCGTGCGGATCGGCACGTTGACCCCCACGCCCAGGGTGTCGGTGCCGCAGATGACCTTCAGCAGACCCGCCTGCGCCAGCTTCTCGACCAGACGCCGGTACTTGGGCAGCATGCCCGCGTGGTGCACGCCGATCCCGTGCCGCACGTAACGCGAGAGGTTCTGGCCGAACTTGGTGGTGAAGCGGAAGTTGCCGATCAGCTCGGCGATCTTGTCCTTCTCCTCGCGCGTGCACATGTTGATGCTCATCAGCGCCTGCGCCCGCTCCACGGCCTGCGCCTGCGTGAAGTGCACGATGTAGACCGGAGCCTGCCGCGTGTCGAGGAGCTCCGTGAGCGTCTCCGTGAGCGGCGTCAGCCGGTACTCGTAGGAGAGCGGGACCGGGCGGGTCGCCGAGCGGACCACCGACGTGGGCCGGCCCGTGCGCCGCGTCAGGTCCTTCTCGAACATGGCGACGTCGCCGAGCGTCGCCGACATCAGGATGAACTGAGCCTGCGGCAGCTCGAGCAGCGGGATCTGCCAGGCCCAGCCGCGGTCGCCCTCCGCGTAGAAGTGGAACTCGTCCATGACGACCTGGCCGATGTCGGCCCGCGCCCCGTCGCGCAGCGCGATGGACGCGAGGACCTCGGCGGTGCAGCAGATCACCGGCGCGTCCGCGTTCACGGACGCGTCGCCCGTCAGCATGCCGACGTTCTCCGTACCGAAGAGCTTGCACAGCTCGAAGAACTTCTCGGAGACGAGCGCCTTGATGGGCGCCGTGTAGAAGGTGACCTCGTCGCGGGCGAGCGCGGCGAAGTGCGCACCGGCGGCGATCATGCTCTTGCCGGAACCGGTGGGCGTCGAGACGATCACGTTCGCCCCCGACACCGCCTCGATCAGAGCCTCCTCCTGGTGGGGATAGAGGGTGAGACCACGCTCCTCGGCCCACGACTCGAAGGCGTCGTAGAGGGCGTCCGGGTCGGCGGTCTGCGGGAGCTGATCGATAAGGGTCACGCCCCCATCTTGCCTGCCTTCCCACCCGATCAGGCAATCGGATGTCCGGCCGAAGATCACGAACGCTACGCTGAGTCGCCGACGGGGCCTCGGTACCCCCACGGGGCCGCAGGGACGCCCGCAGGGACGACAGGCCGTCGGCACAAGGGACTTGCCGGTGCCGCACGAGCGGCCGGCGCGACAGGAACAGGGGCGGAACACCACCATGATGGGACCGGCACACTCGCTGTCAGGAGCGGCGGCCTGGCTGGGGGTGGGCGCGGCGACGGCCGCCGCCGGACACCCGATGCCCTGGCCCGTCCTCCTCGTCGGAGCACTCATCTGCGCCGGCGCCGCACTCGCCCCGGACCTGGACCACAAGGCGGCCACCATCTCGCGGGCCTTCGGACCGATCTCCCGAGGACTGTGCGAGATCGTCGACAAGCTCTCCTACGCCGTCTACAAGGGCACCCGCATGAAGGGCGACCCGCGCCGCTCCGGCGGGCACCGCACACTCACCCACACCTGGGTCTGGGCCGTCCTGATCGGCGGCGGCACCTCGGTCGCCGCGATCACCGGTGGCCGCTGGACCGTCCTCGCGATCCTCTTCATCCACATGGTGCTGGCCATCGAGGGCCTGCTCTGGCGGGCCGCCCGCGGCTCCAGCAGCGACGTCCTGGTGTGGCTGCTCGCCGGGACCAGCGCCTGGATACTCGCCGGGATACTCGACCAGCCGGGCAACGGCTCGCACTGGCTGTTCACCGACCCCGGGCAGGAGTACCTCTGGCTGGGACTGCCGATCGTGCTCGGCGCCCTGACGCACTGCATCGGGGACGCGCTGACCGTCTCCGGCTGCCCGGTGCTGTGGCCCATCCCGATCGGCCGCAAGCGCTGGTACCCGATCGGCCCGCCGAAGGCCATGCGCTTCCGGGCCGGCAGCTGGGTCGAGCTGAAGGTGCTCATGCCCGCGTTCATGCTGCTCGGCGGAGTGGGCTGCGCGGCCGCGCTCAACGTGATCTGAGCCCGGCCGCACCACCCCCTCCGGCACGCTCACCCGTGCCAGGACCGCCACAGGGCCGCGTACGCGCCGTCGGCCGCCACCAGCTCGTCGTGGCTGCCGAGCTCCCGGATGCGGCCCTCCTCGACCACGGCGATCACATCCGCGTCGTGCGCGGTGTGCAGCCGGTGGGCGATCGCCACGACCGTGCGCCCGTCGAGGACGCGGCCCAGCGAGCGCTCCAGATCGCGGGCCGCCCGCGGGTCCAGGAGCGAGGTCGCCTCGTCCAGGACCAGCGTGTGCGGATCGGCGAGCACGAGGCGGGCCAGCGCGATCTGCTGGGCCTGCGCCGGGGTCAGCGCCGTGCCGCCCGAGCCGACCTCCGTGTCGAGACCGCCGGCCAGCCCACGGGCCCAGCCGTCCGCGTCGACCGCGCCGAGCGCCGCCCACAGTTCGGCGTCCTCGGCGCCCGTGCGGGCGAGACGGAGGTTGTCGCGCAGGGACCCCACGAAGACGTGGTGCTCCTGATTGACCAGGGCCACGTGCGAGCGGACCCGCTCGGCCTCCATCCGGGACAGCTCGGCCCCGCCCAGTGTGATCCGGCCCGTGCGCGGCGCGTAGATGCCGGCCAGCAGCCGTCCGAGCGTCGACTTGCCCGCACCGGACGGGCCGACCAGGGCCAGCCGCGTGCCCGGCTCGACCTCCAGCGAGACCCGGCGCAGTACGTCGACGCCCTCGCGGTACCCGAAGTGCACCTCGTCCGCCTGTACGTGCCGTCCGTCCGGCCGCACCCCGGGATCGCCCGCGTCCGGCTCGATGTCCCGCACGCCGACCAGCCGCGCCAGCGAGACCTGGGCGACCTGCAGCTCGTCGTACCAGCGCAGGATCAGGCCGAGCGGTTCCACGAGCATCTGCGCGATCAGCGCGCCCGTGGTCAGCTGGCCCACGTCGATCCAGCCCTGGAGGACGAACACGCCGCCGATGAGCAGGACGGAGAGCAGCACGAGCGTGTGCACGGTGTTGATCACGGGGAAGAGCACCGAGCGCAGGTACAGCGTGTAGCGCTCCCACGCCGTCCACTGCCGGATCCGCACGTCGGACTGCTCGACGCGGCGCGCGCCCAGGCGGTGGGCCTCGACGGTGCGTCCCGCGTCCACGGTCTCCGCGAGGGCGGCGGCGACCGCCGCGTACCCGGCGGCCTCCGAGCGGTACGCCGAGGGCGCCCGCTTGAAGTACCAGCGGCAGCCGATCACCAGAAGAGGCACCGCGACCAGGACCGCGGGCGCCAGGGGCGGCGCGGTCACGGTGAGACCGCCGATGAGCAGCACCACCCACACCACACCGATCGACAGCTGCGGCACGGCCTCCCGCATCGCGTTCGCCAGCCGGTCGATGTCCGTCGTGATCCGGGACAGCAGGTCACCCGTGCCGGCCCGCTCCAGAACCCCCGGCGGCAGCCCGACCGACCGCACGAGGAAGTCCTCGCGCAGGTCGGCCAGCATCCGCTCGCCGAGCATCGCCCCGCGCAGCCGCACCTGCCGGACGAACACCGCCTGGATCGCCAGCGCGATCACGAACAGGCCGACGGTGCGCTCCAGGTGCAGCTCGCGCAGCGCGGCGCCCGAACCCTCGGAGACGTCCTGGATCACGCCGCCCAGCAGATAGGGGCCGACCATGGACGCGACGACCGCGACCGCGTTCACCCCGATCAGGAGCAGGAACGCCCGGCGGTGGCGCCGGTACAGCTCGAGCACGTAGGCGCGCACCGTCGAGGGGGCGCCGATCGGCAGGGTGGCCGCCGTGGTGGGGGCCGCCGGGTCGTAGGCCGGACGCGCTACGCCGATCATGCCGTCTCCTCGATGTCGATCTCGATGCCCGACCGGGGATCGGGTCCTTGCTCGGTGCCGGTGCCGGTGCCGGTGCCGGTGCCGGTGCCGATTCCGGAGGCCGTCGCGGCCGCCTCCTCGTCGGTCTCCCGGGTGACGACCGCGCGGTACCGGGGCTCGGTGCGGACCAGTTCGCGGTGCTCGCCCACGGCCACGACCTCGCCCTCGTGGACGAACGCCACGCGGTCGGCGCGGTCCAGGAGCAGCGGCGACGAGGTCAGGACGACCGTGGTCCGGCCGCGCCGCACCGCGCGCAGGCTCTCCGCGACACGGGCCTCGGTGTGCGAGTCGACGGCGGACGTCGGCTCGTCGAGGACCAGCGCCTCCGGGTCGGCGACCAGGGAGCGGGCGAGCGCGAGCCGCTGCCGCTGGCCGCCGGACAGGGAGCGGCCCCGCTCCGTGATCCGGGCGTTCATGGGGTCGTCGTCCAGTGAGGCCTGGGCGAGGGCGTCCAGGACGTCGCCGCACTGTGCGGCGGCGAGCGCAGCTTCGGGGGCGACGGCGCCGGACGACGGCACGTCGAGCAGTTCGGCGAGCGTGCCGGACAGGAGCACCGGGTCCTTGTCCTGGACCAGGACCGCGGTGCGGGCCGCGTCCAGGGGCAGCTCGTCGAGCGGCACACCGCCGAGCAGCACGGACGGCGGCGCGGCGGCCTTGGAGCGGTCCTCGCCGGGCCCGCCGTTCTCAATGGGCCCGCCGTCCTCGAAGGGCCTGCCGACCTCGCGGGGCTCGCTGTCCTCGCGGGGCTCGCTGTCCTCGCGGGGCCTGCCGTCCTCGTCGCCGGCGTCCGGCGGGTGGCCGCCGAGCCGGTCGGCCAGCCGGCCCGCCAGGTCCGGGTCGCCGCACACCACGGCGGTGAGCAGCCCGGCCGGAGCGAGCAGACCGGTCACGGGGTCGTACAGGTCGCCTCCGGGCAGGTCGTCTCCGGACACCGACCGCTCGCGCGGCCCGCCGTTCTCGGGCTCGGTCACCCGGCGCAGAGCCAGTACCTTCGCCGCCCGCTGGGCCGACGGCCGGGAGAAGGAGTACGCCATGGCGATCTCCTCGAAGTGCCGCAGCGGGTAGTTCAGGATCATCACCGCGCTGTACACCGTCACCAGTTCACCGACGGTGATCCGGCCCTCGCGGGCCAGCTGGACGCCGTACCAGACGACCACGATGAGCAGCAGGCCCGGAAGGAGGACCTGGATCGCGGAGATCAGCGACCACATGCGGGCGCTGCGCACGGCGGCGCGGCGGACCTCCTGGGAGGCACGGCGGTAACGGTCGAGGAAGAGCTCCTCGCCGCCGATGCCGCGCAGGACGCGCAGTCCGGCGACGGTGTCCGAGGCGAGTTCGGTGGCCTTGCCCGCCTGTTCGCGCTGGTGGTCCGCGCGCCGGGTGGCGCGGGGCAGCAGCGGCAGGACCGCGAGCGCGAGGACCGGCATGCCGATCGCGACGACACCGCCGAGCGCGGGCTGGTACACGGCGAGGCCGACGCAGACCAGGACGACGGTGAGGGCGGCGGCCGCGAAGCGGGACAGGGCCTCGACGAACCAGCCGATCTTCTCGACGTCACCGGTGGACACCGCGACGACCTCGCCCGCGGCGACCCGTCGGGTGAGGGCGGCGCCGAGCGCGGCGGTGCGGCGGGCGAGCAGCTGCTGCACGCGGGCGGCGGCGGTGATCCAGTTCGTCACGGCGGTCCGGTGGAGCATGGTGTCGCCGACCGCGATGGCGACGCCGAGCACCGCGATCAGGCCCGCGGCGGAGGCGAGCCCGGCGCCCGAGCCGTCCACGACGGCCTGGACGGCCAGTCCGACGCCGAACGGGAGCCCGGCGACGGAGGTGAAGTGGAGCATGCCCCAGGCGAGGGACCTGAGCTGGCCGCCCAGCTGGTTCCGGCCGAGCCAGAGCAGGAACCGGGGGCCTGACCGGGCGTCCGGCACGCCCGGATCGGGATACGGAAGGTCGGAGATCTGCATGATGTCCCAGGGCTCGAGGTCGGCACCGAAAGTCGGGAAGCGGGAAGGGGAGGGAAGGGGCGGGTGGGGAAGGGGGAGGGGGAGAAAAAGAGAACGGGATTCTGTGGAACAAACCGTGAAAGGTTCGCGTCCCGGACCGACCGGAGGCAAACGGTTTTACGGTCGCGGGCAAAGATTCGGCCGGGATCCACGGTGCGGAACGGGCCCGGCCCGGACGCATCTGACGTGTGGTGAGACCATGGACCGCATGCGAAGTGCGGGTGCGGGTGCGAAGAAGGCGATGCGAGCGGGCGTCGTGGCTGCGGCGTGCGGCCTCCTGGCGACGACGCTGGCGGCGTGCGGTGCCGACGACCAGGACGGCGGCCGGGGTTCCGGCACGGCGGCGGACGGCGCGGCCGACACCTCGCGCGGTGACGAGGCCCGTACCACCGACCTCAAGCGCATCCCCGACGTCGGCGACCGCTACCAGAAGCGGATACCGGCGGACGCGCGGCAGGTCGTCGCCGTCTACGGTGCGGGCAAGGACTCGGCGGACTCCACGATCGCGCTGTTCACCAAGACCGGCGACACCTGGAAGCAGGAGCGCAGCTGGTCGGGGCACAACGGCAAGAAGGGCTGGACGACGGACCACCACGAGGGCGACAAGCGCAGCCCCGTCGGGGTGTTCACGCTCAGCGACGCGGGCGGTGTGCTCACCGACCCGGGCGCGAAGCTCCCGTACACGCAGTCCGGCGCCTTCCAGGCCCCGCACTACTGGGCGAAGTCGCACTGGCACGACTTCGACTACGTGGTCGCCATCGACTACAACCGGGTGAAGGGCACCTCGCCGAGCGACCCGACGCGGCCCGAGGGGCAGACCAAGGGCGGCAGCATCTGGCTGCACATGGACCACGGCAGCGGCACCTCGGCCTGCGTCAGCCAGTCCAAGTCCGACATGGAGTACCTGCTCAGGAACCTCGACCCGGCCCGGCACCCGGTGGTCGTCATGGGGGACAAGGCGGAACTGAAGGCCTGATCCGGGCAGGCGGGGGCCCGCCGCTCCGATTCCGCGCGCGACACCCCATTGCGCGGGGCAGCGGCGCCCCGTAGAACTCCGCCCATGAGAAGACGCGTCATGTCCATGCTCGCCGGAGTGATCCTCGGTGCGGGCGCACTCGTGGCCGGGGCACCGGCCCAGGCCGGAGCCGCCCAGCCGGCCGCCCCGACCCCGCCCACGGAGTTCGGCACCGACTGGCACGACCCCGTCACCGCGGCGCCGCCCGTCGAGCGTCCGCGCACCCGGTCCTGCGAAGTCACCGTCGCCGAGACCCAGTTCCGCGACTTCACCCCGTACCGGGGCACCTACACACCGCCCGAGGGCTGCGGCGACCGCTGGAGCAAGGTGGTGCTGCGTCTCGACGGCAAGGTCAAGGGCCGCCAGTTCGACCGGCTCGGCTATCTGCACATCGGCGGCGTCGAGGTGCTGCGGACCTCGACCCCGGAGCCCTCGCCCGACGGCATCGCATGGAGCGTCGAGAAGGACGTCACCCGCTACAGCGACACCCTGCGCGACAGCAGCCCTGTAGAGATGCTCATCGGCAACGTCGTGAACGACACCTACACGGGCGTCATCGACGTCAAGGCGACCCTGACCTTCTACCCGGAGACCGCGAAGCCCCGGGCGCGTGCGGCCACGGACGCCGCCCGCACGCCCGACCGCGTCCTCCCGCTCGCCGCCGACGGCACCCTCACCACGCCCCGCAACAGCGAGCGCCTCGTCGCCGAGGTGTACGCGACCGGCTCCGGCGGCGGCTGCGAGGAATACTGGTACATGACCGTGCCCGACAGCGCTCCGTACTCCTGCAAGGCCGCCGAAGGGCCCTACCGCGAGGTGCAGATCAGCGTCGACGGGCAGCTCGCCGGGATCGCCGCCCCGTTCCCGACCGTGTGGACCGGCGGCTGGTCCAACCCGTTCCTCTGGTACGTGATCCCGGGCCCGCGCGCCTTCGACATCAAGCCGATCGAGTACGACCTCACCCCGTTCGCCGGGCTGCTCAACGACGGCCGCCCGCACCAGGTCGAGGTGTCCGTCGTCGGCGTCCCGAAGGGGCAGACCGGCTGGAGCACCCCGGTCAACGTGCTCGTCTGGCAGGACGCCGGCAGTGACCACGTCACCGGCGCCCTCACCGAGCACAAGGCGGGGCAGCTCACCAACTCCCCGGTCTACACGCCCGGTTCGCCCACCACCGAGTACCGCCTGGACACGGAGGGCGGCCACGCCCTCACCGTCAGCGGCTACCTGAACACCTCGCACGGACGCGTCACCACCACCGTCAGCCGCACCCTCGCCGCCACCTCCGCCCACCGCTGGACCGACGGCGAGAACACCGACGCGCTCACCGCGACCTGGACCGACCGCGAGACCGTGCGCACCGGCGACCACACCGCCCGCGCCCAGCGCACCTACACGATGGACGGCACCACGACCCTGGGCGCCGACGACCGGCTGCGCACCGTCATCACACTGGGGGACCGCTCCCGGACGAACACCGGCAGCGGCTGGGTCGTCGCCGACGACACGTACACCGGCGACGCCTCGTACGCCGCGAACGCGCCGCGCGAGCAGCGGCACGCGGTCGGCGTCACCGGCGAGCGCTACCGCGTCAGCGGACCCGGAAAGCACTGCTACGACCGTGAACTGCGCACCGAGCAGGGCACATTGACGGTCGACCGGCACCGCTGCTGACGACGGGTGAGGGGGTGCGGGCACAACTGCCCGCACCCCCTCACCCCACCCTCACGCCTCGCTCGGCTTCTCCGAGTCGACGCCGCCCCGCTCCTCGCGCCAGCCGCCGCGGGTGAAGTCGGGGATCGCCTGCGGCGCGCCCTTCGCCTTGATCGACAGATGACTCAGCGGCACCGGCGACGTCCACGTCGCGGCGTCGTACACGTCGAAGTCCGGTACGAGTCCCAGGCGCATCGTCTGCATCAGGCGGAACACCATGATGTAGTCCATGCCGCCGTGCCCGCCCGGCGGGTTGGCGTGCTCCTTCCACAGCCAGTGGTCCCAGTCGGCGTACTGGCCGAAGTCGCCCCAGGCGTCGTTCGACTGGTCCGGCTCGAGGTAGATCCGGGCCGGGTAGTCCTCGAACACGCCCTTCGTGCCGCCCAGTTGGTTGATACGGGAGTAGGGGTGCGGGGTGCTGACGTCGTGCTCGAGGCGGATCACGCGGCCCTTCGCCGTCTGGACCAGGCTGATCGTGCGGTCCGACTCGATGTACGTCTCCTTCCAGCTCGGGTCGCTCTTCGGCATGTGGGCCTCGCGGTACTCGGCGAGGCCGAGCGAGGGGGTGCCGAAGCTGGAGATGTGCGTGACCCGGTCGCCGCGGTTGATGTCCATGTAGTTCGCGACCGGCCCGAAGCCGTGGTTCGGGTACAGATCGCCGCGCAGCCGGGTGTGCCACAGCCGGCGCCACGGGCCCTCGTAGTAGTCCGGGTCGAACATGAGGCCGCGCAGGTCGTGGTTGTAGGCACCGGCGCCGTGCAGGAGCTGACCGAACTTGCCCGCGTGCGCCATCCGCAGCACCCGCATCTCGTTGCGCCCGTAGCAGCAGTTCTCCAACTGCATGCAGTGTCTGCGGGTGCGCTCCGACAGGTCCACCAGCTCCCACAACTGGTCCAGCTGGAGCGCGATCGGACACTCGACGCCGACGTGCTTGCCGTTCAGCATCGCCGTCTTCGCCATCTCGAAGTGCCAGTCCCACGGCGTCGCCGCGTACACGAAGTCGATGTCCCCGCGCTTGCACAGGTTCTCGAAGTCGTGATCGCCCTTGGCGTACGTCGCGGGCGCGGGCTGACCCGCCGCCGTCACCTTTGCCGCCGCCTTGGCCGTCTTCTCCTTGACCGGGTCGCACAGGGCGACGACCTGGACGCCGGGCATCGCGAGGAAGAGGTCGATCATGCTGCCGCCGCGGTTGCCGAGGCCGATGATGCCGACCCGGACCGTGCTGCGCCGCTCGAACGGCACCCCGATCATCGACTCGCCCTGCCGCGCCGGGGTCGATGCCGTGCTCGCGGCGGCTGCTGAGCCGTCGGCTCCGGTCGGCTCCGCGGCCTGCGCCGTGCCTCCCGAGCCCAGCGCGAGGAGCCCGAGCCCGGCTCCGGCGACACCCGCGGTGCGCAGTACCTCGCGGCGGGACCGTCCGTCGGGCTCGGGGGCGTCCAGGGGGCTGCTCTCGGCGTCGTGCCTCTGGTCGTCGTGCCTCTCGTTGTCGTGCATCGGACCTCCAACAGGGGTGGGTGCGGTGCCGGGGCAAACGCAAGCCACCCTGCTGGGGGTGAGAGCAGAGGCGCAAGAGGTGGAATTGGACGAGGAGTTGGACTTCCTTTACCGGGTCTTTGGACTCGTGTGACCCGGTCGGGAGGACGCCCCGGTCACCGGCCGGCCGCGCCGGGGCGCGTCGCCCGCTCCAGCTCGATCAGTACCGAGTAGTAGGAGCGGCCCGTCGCGTGGTCCATGCCGACCTCGCACATCCGGTTCGCCGAGAGGTGTGCGTCGTAGGGGCGGGAGAGGACCTCCGCGGCCTCCTTCGCGGTCGCGGACTCGGTCAGTTCCCGGTGCAGCATGCCGCGGTCGCCAGCGAACGCGCAGCACCCCGCGTCGTCCGGGACCACCACCTCGTCCGCGCAGGCCTCGGCGAGCGCCCGCAGGCTGCCGACGTCACCGAGGTGCTCCATCGAGCAGGTCGGATGCAGCACCGCCGAGCCCACGGTCCGTTCGACCGTCAGGCGCGGGAGCAGCTCGTCCGCCGCCCACACGAGCGAGTCGACGATGGTCAGCTCCGCGTGCAACTCCCTGTTGTCGTCGGTGAGATACGGCACGACCTCGTGCGCGATGCCGAGCGTGCAGGACGACGCGTCCACGACCAGCGGCAGCCGGCCGCCCGCCGTCCAGCCCCAGGCCGCGTCCACGATCCGGTTCGCCATCAGCGCGTTGCCCTCGTCGTAGCCCTTCGAGTGCCAGATCGTGGCGCAGCAGGTGCCCGCCACGTCGTCCGGGATCCACACCGGGCGGCCCGCGCGCGCGGACACCGCGACGACGGCCTGAGGGAGCGAGACGTCGCCGGGCGAGCCGAAGATCCTGTTCACACACGCCGGGTAGTAGACGGCCGACGCGCCCACGCGCGCGGTGCGCGGCAGGGCGCGCGCGGCGGCGGCCGGGATCTCCGGCAGCCACTCCGGCACCAGATCGGGGCGGACCGCCCTGCGCGCGGCCGTGGTCACGGAGGTCAGGAGCCGGTCGCCGAGCCGGTCACCGATCTTGTCCGCGGCGGCCACGGCGAGCCGCGCGGACGCCTCCACCGCCTTGAAGTTCTTCGCGGCCCGCGCGGCGACCCGCTCCTCCCGCGGCGAGTGCCGCGCGCTGCGGAACTCCTTCATGAAGGCGCCGGTGTCGATGCCGACCGGACACGCCAGCTTGCACGTGGAGTCACCCGCACAGGTGTCTACCGCGTCGTACCCGTACGCGTCGATCAGCGCGTCCTCGACCGGGGAACCGGCGGGCTGGCGCATCATCTCGCGGCGCAGCACGATCCTTTGGCGGGGCGTCGTCGTCAGGTCCTCGCTCGGGCACGTCGGCTCGCAGAAGCCGCACTCGATGCACGGATCCGCGATCGGCTCGACCTTCGGGATCGTCTTCAGGCCGCGCAGATGCGCCTCGGGGTCGCGGTCGAGCACGATGCGCGGGGCGAGGACCCCGTCCGGGTCGATGACCTGCTTGGTGCGCCACATCAACTCGGTGGCTCGGGGACCCCATTCGAGCTCCAGGAACGGCGCGATGTTCCGTCCCGTCGCGTGCTCCGCCTTGAGCGAGCCGTCGAACCGCTCGACCGTCAGGCGGCAGAAGTCGTCCATGAACGCCGCGTAGCGCGCGACGTCGGCCGGCTCGCCCGCGTCGAAGGCCAGCAGGAAGTGGAGATTGCCGTGCGCGGCGTGACCGGCGACGGCGGCGTCGAACCCGTGCCGCGTCTGCAGGTCGAGCAGCGCTTCGCAGGCCTCCGCGAGCCGGGCCGGCGGCACCGCGAAGTCCTCCGTGATCAGCGTCGTGCCCGAGGGACGTGAACCGCCGACCGCCGTCACGAACGCCTTGCGGGCCTTCCAGTACCCGGCGATCGTCTTCGGGTCACGCGTGAACGCGTTCGTCACCGACTCGACCGGCGCCACCAGATCGAGCCCCTCCAGCGCCCGCGCCGCCGCCTCCTCGTAGGCGGCCTGCCCGGCCTCGTCCGGCGCGCGGAACTCCACCAGGAGCGCCGTCGTGTCCTTCGGCAGCCGCGCCCAGTCCTGTGGGACGCCCTGCACACGGACCGAAGCCCGCAGGGTGTTCCCGTCCATCAGCTCCACGGCCAGGGCGCCCGCCTCGTTGAATACGGGCACGGCCGCCGCGGCGGCGGGCAGGGAGGGGAAGAACAGCAGGGCGGTCGATACCCGGCGGTCCAACGGCAGGGTGTCGAAGACGACTTCGGAGATGAACCCGAACGTGCCCTCCGAGCCCACCATCAGGCCGCGCAGGATCTCGACGGGCGTCGACCCGTCCAGGAACGCGTCGAGCCGGTACCCGTTCGTGTTCTTGATCTCGTACTTGGCCCGGATCCTGCGGGTGAGCTCGTCGTCCTCCTCGATCTGCCGCTTGATCGCCAACAGGCCTTCGCACAGGGCGGGCTCGGCGTGCGCGAGCTCCTCGTCGGCCGCCGGGTCGGCCGTGTCCACGACCGTGCCCGTCGGCAGTACGAAGGTGAGGGAGGCGAGCGTCCGGTACGAGTTCCGCGTCGTGCCCGCGGTCATGCCCGACGCGTTGTTCGCCACCACGCCGCCGATCGTGCAGGCGATCGCGCTGGCGGGGTCGGGGCCGAGCACCCGGCCGTGCCGGGCCAGCGCGGCGTTCGCCCGCACGACCGTGGTGCCGGGGCCGATCCGGGCCCGCGAGCCGTCGCCCAGCACCTGCACGCCCGACCAGAACTTGCGGACGTCGACGAGGATGTCCTCGCCCTGGGCCTGCCCGTTCAGCGACGTGCCCGCCGCGCGGAAGACCACCTCGCGGCCCTTGCCGTGCGCGTACGAAAGGACGGCCGACACGTCGTCGATGTCCTCGGCGACCACCACGACCTGCGGCACGAAGCGGTACGGGCTCGCGTCCGAGGCGTAGCGCACCAGGTCGGAGACCTTCGTGAGGACCTTGTCGGCGCCGAGCAGCCGGGTCAGCTCCGAGCGCAGCGGCTCCGGGGTGCCGCCCGCCAGCCGGTCCGGCACCCGGTCGGGCGCGGGCCCCGACGCGCGGGAGCGTGGACGCAGGGCTTCCGGCTTCGGCTCCAGCAGCGGCATGGCCTCTCCCAGGTCGGCGGTCGGGGGCGGGCCGCCGCGCGGCCGACCCGGTCCTCAGCAGTCCCGCTCGCGCGGGGACTCGAACAGCGCGTTCAGCAACGTCGTCAGCTGGGCGCGCTGCTCGGCGTCCAGTGGGGCCAGGATCTCCTCTGCCGCCGCGCGGCGCGCGCTGCGCAGGTCCCGCAGGGCGGCCCGGCCCTGCTCCGTGAGCTCGATCCGGATCACCCGGCGGTTGGTGGGATCGGGGACGCGGCGCACCAGGCCGCCGGCCTCCAGCCCGTCCACGGTGCTGGTCACCGCGCGCGGGACCACCTCGAGGCGCTCGGCCAGATCGGCCATCCGGGGCGGGGCCTCGTAATGCACCAGGGTGCGCAGCAGCCGGGACTGCGCGGGGGTGATCCCGACCGGTTCCAGCTGGCGCTTCTGTATGCGGTGCAGGCGACGGCTCAGGCGCAGCAGCTGCTCGGCGAGGAAGCCGTCGGCGTCCGGAGTGCTCATGCGGGGAACATTATCAGGACCTCGTGCATTGTGAGTATAGGTAACAATGAGCTATGCTCCTCAAGGTTCGAGTCCGAAGGCTCGGACACCTCTCTCCCTAGGAGGCCCATGCGTCGCGACGACATCGACTGGACGCCGCCCCCCGATGCGAAGACATCGGTCCGCCCGCGCCAGATCCGCCGCATCCTGTCCCTCTTCCGTCCCTACCGAGGCCGGCTGGCCGTCGTCGGCCTCCTGGTCGGCGCCGCGTCCCTGGTCACGGTCGCCACCCCCTTCCTGCTCAAGGAGATCCTCGACGTCGCCATCCCGCAGGGCCGCACCGGGCTGCTCAGCCTGCTCGCCCTCGGCATGATCGCCAGCGCCGTCGTCACCAGCGTCTTCGGCGTGCTGCAGACCCTCATCTCCACCACGGTCGGGCAGCGCGTCATGCACGACCTGCGCACCGCCGTGTACGGGCGGTTGCAGAGCATGTCGCTCGCCTTCTTCACCAAGACCCGCACGGGCGAGGTCCAGTCCCGCATCGCCAACGACATCGGCGGCATGCAGGCGACCGTGACCTCCACCGCGACGTCCCTCGTGTCGAACCTGACGAGTGTGATCGCCACCGTCGTGGCCATGATCGCCCTCGACTGGCGGCTGACCGTCGTCTCCCTGCTCCTGCTGCCGGTCTTCGTGTGGATCAGCCGCCGCGTCGGCCGCGAGCGCAAGAGAATCGCCACCGAGCGCCAGAAGCAGATGGCCGAGATGGCCGCCATCGTCACCGAGTCGCTCTCCGTCAGCGGCATCCTGCTCGGCCGCACCATGGGCCGCGCCGACTCCCTGACCACCTCCTTCGCCGACGAGTCGGACCGCCTGGTGGACCTCGAGGTCCGCTCCAGCATGGCCGGCCGCTGGCGCATGGCCGTCATCACGATCGTCATGGCCGCCATGCCCGCGGTCATCTACTGGGCGGCGGGCATCGCCTTTCAGCTCGGCGGCCCGAGCGTCTCCATCGGCACGCTCGTCGCCTTCGTCTCGCTCCAGCAGGGCCTGTTCCGGCCCACCGTGAGCCTGTTGCAGACCGGCGTGCAGATCCAGACCTCGCTCGCCCTGTTCCAGCGCATCTTCGAGTACCTCGACCTGCCCGTCGACATCACCGAGCGCAAGGACGCGGTCCACCTCGACACCGTCAAGGGCGAGGTCCGCTTCGAGGACGTCGAGTTCCGCTACGCCTCCGAGGACGGCCGGCACGGGGCGATCCTCGACGGCATCGACGTCACCGTCCCCGCCGGAGGCAGCCTCGCCGTCGTCGGCCCCACCGGCTCCGGGAAGTCGACTCTCAGCTATCTCGTGCCGCGCCTGTACGACGTCACGGGAGGCCGGGTCACCCTCGACGGGGTGGACGTGCGCGACCTCGACTTCGACACGCTCGCCCGCGCGATCGGCGTCGTCTCCCAGGAGACGTACCTGTTCCACGCCTCGGTCGCGGAGAACCTGCGCTTCGCCAAGCCGGACGCCACCGACGAGGAGCTGCACGCCGCGGCCCGCGCCGCACAGATCCACGACCACATCGCCTCGCTGCCCGACGGGTACGACACGGTGGTCGGCGAGCGCGGCCACCGGTTCTCCGGCGGCGAGAAGCAGCGCCTGGCCATCGCCCGCACCATCCTGCGCGACCCGCCGGTCCTCATCCTGGACGAGGCGACCAGCGCCCTCGACACCCGTACCGAGCACGCGGTGCAGGAGGCGATCGACGCCCTGTCGGCCGACCGCACCACCCTCACCATCGCGCACCGCCTGTCCACCGTCCGGGGCGCCGACCAGATCGTGGTCCTCGATGCCGGGCGCATAGCGGAGCGCGGCACGCATGAGGAGCTGCTGGAGCGCGACGGGCGCTACGCGGCGCTGGTGAGACGGGACGCGGAGCTGGACACGGCGGCGGAGCCCGACCCCGAGGAGCAGGTCGCCGCCGCGTGAGCCGGCGGTCGCGCGCGGGCGTACCGGCACTGACCCACTCGGGGTCGTTGCGGGCATCCGACATGAAGATATGCCAGGAATGCCCCGATCTGCGGGTTACCGTTCCGGCATGCTGAACGAGATTCCGCGACGGAAGACCGTCCGACTCACGCGCAGGGGCCGTATCGCGCTGCTGGCGTCCGGGGCCGTCGTGGCGGCCACCGCCGTCGCGGTTCCGCTGGTGATGTCCGGCGAGGACCAGGGGCGGCCCGAGGCCCTGATGATTCCGGAGGGCTGGCGCTCCGGGCAGATCTACGACGCCGTGGACAAGGCCCTCGGCGTGCCGGTCGGGACGACGAAGAAGGCCGTGCCGCAGGCGGGCCTCAAGCTGCCGGGCGACGCCCGGGGCAATCCGGAGGGCTACCTCTTCCCGGCGACGTATCCCCTGAACGACAAGTCGACACCGCAGTCCGTACTGGCGTACATGGTCGACACGGCCAACCAGAAGTTCAAGGCGAAGCAGCCCACCGCCGGCGCGGATCCGAACGCGATGAACCTGTACCAGACCGTCACCGTCGCCAGCATCATCGAGGCCGAGGCGGACAACCCGGCGGACATGGCGAAGGTCGCCCGCGTCATCTACAACCGGCTCGACCGCGGTATGCCGCTGCAGATGGACTCCGCCCTCAACTACGGGCTCGGCCGCTCCACCCTGAAGACCAGCGAGCAGGACATGAAGTCCGACAGCCCGTACAACACGTACGCGCGCACCGGGCTGCCGCCGTCGCCGATCGGCAATCCGGGGGAGCAGGCCATGAAGGCGGCGATGAATCCGGCGCAGGGCGACTGGGTCTACTTCGTCACGGTGAAGCCGGGCGACACGCGCTTCACGGCGAACTACGAGGAGCAGCGGAAGAACGTCGAGGAGTTCAACAAGCACCAGGCGGGAGCGGACAAGGGGAAGTCGAAGCAGTCTCCGCAACAGTCCGCTCAGTAGTCGGTCCAGCCCCCGCAGCCGCAGCAATCGCAGCAGCCGCAGCAGCAGGGCTGATCCGGGCGGCCGGATCAGGCTGTCCCGGGCCCCCGGGGCGTCCCGCGCCTCAGTCGACCACCACGGCGTCCCGCGCGAGCAGGCGCTGGATGTCCCGTACGGCGGCCCGCCCCGCGCGGTTCGCGCCGATCGTGCTCGCCGACGGGCCGTACCCCACCAGATGTACCCGGGGGTCGAGGGCGGCGCGGGTGCCCTCCATGCGGATCCCGCCGCCCGGCTCGCGCAGTCGCAGCGGCGCGAGATGGTCGACGGCGGCCCGGAACCCGGTGGCCCACAGGATGACGTCGGCCTCGATCTCGCGCCCGTCGTCCCAGGCCACACCGGTCTCGGTGATGCGGTCGAACATGGGCAGCCGGTCCAGGACGCCGTTCGCGCGGGCCTCGCGGATCGCGTCGTTCACGGGGAGCCCGGTCACGGAGACCACGCTGAGCGGGGCGAGCCCCTGGCGGACCCGCTCCTCGACCAGGGCCACCGCGGCCCGGCCCCGGTTCTCGTCGAAGGGGCCCTCGCGGTAGACGGGCGGCCGGCGGGTCACCCAGGTCGTCGACGCCGCGTACGGGGCGATTTCCATCAGGTGCTGGGTGCCCGAGGCGCCGCCCCCGACCACCACGACCCGCTGCCCGGCGAACTCCTCGGGCCCCGGGTACTGCGCGGTGTGCAACTGGCGCCCCCGGAAGGTCTCCTGGCCCGGGTAGCGCGGCCAGAACGGCCGGTCCCAGGTGCCCGTGGCGTTGATGAGCGCGCGCGTGGACCACGTACCGGCGGAGGTCTCGACGAGCAGCCGCCCGCCGTCGCCCTCGCGCACCCGGTGCACGTCGACCGGGCGGCGCACCCGCAGGTCGAAGGCCTGCTCGTACCGGTCGAAGTACTCGGCGATCACCTCCGACGACGGCCGGTCCGGATCGGCGCCGGTCAGCTCCATGCCGGGCAGCGCGTGCATCCCGTGCACCTTGCCGTACGTGAGGGAGGGCCAGCGGAACTGCCACGCGCCGCCCGGATGCGGCGCGTGGTCCAGGACGATGAAGTCCCGCTCCGGTTCCAGACCCGCCCGGCGCAGGTGGTGGGCGGCGGAGAGCCCGGCCTGGCCGGCGCCGATGACCACCACGTCGACCGGCCGCGGATCCGCCGCCGCGGCGCCTTCTCGTACCCCGATTTCGTTCACGTTTCTACTAACTCCGTCGGAGTGCGAGATCTTCCCGGCTCCGACCCGCGCCTCAGCGCCCGCGCGCGACCAGCAACGGAGCCGCGCCACGAGCACCCGCACCCGCACCCACGTCCGCCCCCGCGGTCAGGCCGCGTGCCGCCAGCTCGGGAATGACCCCCTCGCCGAACCAGTACGCCTCCTCCAGATGCGGATACCCCGACAGCACGAAGTGCTCCACGCCGAGCGCGTGGTACTCCTCGATCCGGTCGGCGACCTCCGCGTGGCTGCCGACCAGCGCGGTCCCCGCGCCGCCGCGCACCAGGCCGACCCCGGCCCACAGGTTCGGCGCGATCTCGAGACCCTCGCGCCGGCCGCCGTGCAGGGCGAGCATCCGCTGCTGCCCGACGGACTCGCTGCGCCCGAGCGCGGCCTGCGCGGCGGCGACGGTGTCCGTGTCGAGATCGTCGAGCAGCCGGTCCGCGGTCGCCCACGCCTCGCGCGAGGAGTCGCGCGAGATCGTGTGCAGCCGGATCCCGAACCGGACGGTCCGCCCCTCCCGCTCCGCCAGCGAGCGGATCCAGTCGATCTTCTCCTTCACCTGCTCCGGCGGCTCGCCCCAGGTCAGATAGACATCCGTGTGCCGCGCCGCCACCGGCCCGGCCGCCGCCGACGAACCCCCGAAGAAGATCTCCGGCAGCGGGTCGGGCGGCAGTGCCGTGAACCCGCCGTCGATCCGATAGTGCTCCCCGGCGAAGTCGAAGGGCTCGCCGCCCCACACGCCCCGCACCACGGACAGGAACTCGTCGGTGCGCGCATAGCGCCGGTCGTGGTCGAGATGATCACCGAAGCGGCGCTGCTCGGCCGAGTCCCCGCCCGTGACGACGTTCAGCAACAGCCGCCCCTGCGTGAGCCGTTGGTAGGTCGACGCCATCTGCGCCGCGAGCGTCGGAGAGATCACGCCCGGCCGGAACGCCACCAGGAACTTCAGCCGTGCGGTGTGCTGGGCGAGCGCGACCGTGGTCAGCCAGGCGTCCTCGCACCACGTCCCGGTCGGCGTGAGCACCGCCTCGAACCCGAGATGCTCGGCGGCCTTGGCGATCTGGATCAGATAGTCGAGATCCGGGGTGCGCACCCCGGCGATCGCCCCGCCCGGCGTACGCGGCAGCGCCCCGCCGCTGAAGGCGTGCCGGTCCACGAGGCTGCGGCCGTCGCCGCCGGTCGGCAGGAACCAGTGCAGGTGAACGGTCATGGCTCAGGACTCCTTGCCGTAGGCGCGCGGGGCGGTGGTGGAGGGCGGAAGGTCGCCGTTGAACCGCCGGTCGACGAACGCGCCGAAGTCGACCTTGCGCGGGATGAGCTTCAGCTGGGTGAACGTGTCGGCGATCTTCTGCTCCGAGTCGATCGCGCCCTGGTCGACGGCGACGGTCACGCGGGTGCCGTTCGTCCGCTTCACCGCGTCGAGCGCCACCTCATACGGCAGCCCGGTGTCCTTCGCCCACACCTTCGCCCACGCCTCGGGGTGCTTGAACACCCAATCCTGGGCACGGTGCAGCCGGTCGAGGTAGTCCTTGATCGCCGCCGACTTCTTCTTGTCGCCGAGCGCGTGGGGGGCGGCGACCTGGAAGCCGAGCCCGTTCGAGAGCCCGTTCCCGTCGCTGAGCACCCGCCCCTGCTTCGCCCGCAGCACCTGCGAGGTGTACGGGTCCCACACCGCCCACGCGTCGACCTTCCCGGCGGTGAACGCGGCCAGGGCGTCGGCCGGCTGAAGGTACTTGACCTTGACGTCCTTCAGATCGAGTCCCGCCTTCCGCAGGGTCGCGACCAGGTTGTAGTGCGCCGAGGAGCCCTGCGCCACGGCGACCGAGCGGCCCTTGAGCTGGGCGGGGTCCTTGAGCGCGGAGTCGTTCGGTACGAGCACGGTGTCGCCGGACGCGGTGCCGTGACTGGCCGCCACGACCTTGATCTTCGAGCCGGCGCCGGCGGCGAAGACCGGTGGGGTGTTGCCGACGCCGCCGATGTCGACGGCCTTGGCGTTCACGGCCTCCAGGAGGGGTGGTCCCGAGGTGAAGGTGGACCAGCGGATCTTGTAGTCCAGATCGTCCAGCTCACCGGCGGCCCGCAGCACCGCCTCCGAACCTCCCTTCTGGTCACCGACGTTGAGGGTCAGTGCCCCCTTCCCGTCCGTGCCGCCGCCGGAGCCGACGGTCGACGTACTGGCGGAGGAGGCGCCGGAGCAGGCGGAGAGGGCGAGCGCGAGGGGAGCGAGCACGGCGGGGAGCAGTAGGGGGCGTTTCATGACGGGTTCCGTTCCGGGGTGACGGTGAGGGGGAGGGGAGGGAGAGGGGAAGGTGTGGGTGCGGGTGCGTCAGGCGGCGGAGGCCTCGGGGTCGCCGCTGCCGGGATCCGCGGGAACGGGGGCGTCGTGGTCGTCCACACCGAGCCGGCGCAGCAGTTCGCCGCGCAGTTCCGCGAAGCGCGGATCCGTGACGTCCCGCGGCCGCGCCAGATCGACCCGGGTCTCGTGCGCGATGACGCCGCCGTCCATCACGAGAACGCGGTCGGCGAGGAGCACGGCCTCCTCCACGTCGTGCGTGACGAGCAGGACGGCGCAGCCCCGCCGCTGCCACAGCTCGCCGACCAGTCGCTGCGCCTTGATCCGGGTCAGCGCGTCGAGCGCTCCGAACGGTTCGTCGAGCAGCAGCAGATCGGGCTCGCGGACCAGGGAGCGGGCCAGCGAGGCGCGCTGGGCCTCGCCGCCGGACAGGGTCTTGGGCCAGGCGTCGACCCGGTGCCCGAGCCCGACCTCCTCCAACGCCCGTTCCGCGTCGGCACGTCGAGGCGCTCCGGGCAGCCCGAGCAGGACGTTGCGCCACACTCGCTTCCAGGGCATGAGCCGGGGCGCCTGGAACGCGACGGCCTTGCGGCGCGGGACGAGGACGGTGCCCTCGATGTCCCGGTCAAGCCCCGCGAGGATGCGCAGCAGTGTCGACTTGCCGCAGCCGCTGCGGCCCAGCAGCGCGACGAACTCGCCGGGCCGGACGTCGAGTCGCAGGTTGTCGATCACGGCCCGCCCGTCGAAGGACCGGGTGAGTCCGGCGACCCGCACCGCGACGCCGGCGGAGTCGGGACGGGCGGAGTCGGAGCGGGTGGATTCGGGTCCGGTCAACGGCCGGTGAACGTCGGTCGCCATTGCAGCAGCAGCCTTTCGAGGGTACGGACGACGAAGTCGGCGAGCAGGCCGAGGAACGCGTAGACGACGAGGCACACGACGATGACGTCGGTGCGCAGGAAGTCCCGCGCCTGCACCATCAGGAAGCCGATGCCGGAGTCCGCGTTGACCTGCTCCGCGAAGACCAGCGCGAGCCAGGAGACACCGAGCGAGAAGCGCAGCCCGGTCATGGCGCCGGGCAGCGCCCCCGGCAGCACGACATGCCGTACGAGGCCCCAGCGGCTGAGGCCCAACGACTCGCCCGCCTCGATGAGTTGGGCGTCGACACCGCGGATTCCGGCGTACACGTTCAGGTACAGCGGGAACGAGACGCCCAGGGTGATGATCGCGACCTTCGGGGCCTCGCCGATCCCGAACCAGATGATGAACAGGGGGATCAGACCGACGAACGGCACCGTCCGCAGCATCTGGACGCTGGCGTCGACGAGATCCTCACCGACGCGGAACAGCCCGGACGTCAGAGCCAGTCCGACGCCGACGACGAGCCCGAAGAGCAGCCCGAGCGCCACGCGCTGAAGCGACACCCCCATGGCGTTCGGCAGCGACCCGTCGGCGATCAGATCACCACCGACCCGCGCGATGGTCCCGGGCGAGGCCAGCACCTCCGGCGTCAACACGCCGGTGGAGCTGAGCAGTTGCCACAGCGCGAGAAGAAGGAGCGGACCCGAGCTGCGGCGCAGCCAGCGGGGCACGCGGGTGCGCCGGGTCGAGGCGGCGAGGAGCGGCACGAGCTCGGGTCCGGGAGCACCTGGGGCGGCACTCCCGGCGTCTCCGCCGTCCGACTTGACGGATATATCGCTCGCGACGGGCGTGGGTGGGGCATGGCTGATGCTCATGGCACTCCATGGCAGGCGGAAGGGCGCCACGGCGCGGCGGCGGGCGCGCGTCGGCGAGCACCGCGCACGGCTGTGGCGGATGAGGAAGACGTGAAGTGGCCCCGTGGCGGACCCACGCGACAGACCCCGGCACGGGCGGCCGGCAGGGATCAGGCGGGAATCAGGGCGACGAGGGGGACCGGGGGTGCGAGAAGGGCGTCAGCGGCCGCGTCGACACGCGGCGGAAGCCACCCGCAGCAGGTCGATGTGACCGCGCGTGGTGAGAAGGGCTGAACGCAACATGCAGCAGAACGTAGCCAGTTCGTCGGCGCACGGTCAACGGCGTCTCAGACCGTGGACCCGTGCGATCGTCCCGTGGACGCGCTGCCGTGCCCGGGCGCCCCGAATCGGCCACAATGACCCCATGCCCGAAGCCTTCTCCACGCACGTCCTGCACGTCACCACCGGCGCCACGGAACGGGTCGTCGACCTCACCCGCGACTGCGAGGCGTTCCTCCGCGTGGTCGCCGACGGCCGCGACGGCCTGCTCAACCTCTTCGTCCCGCACGCCACGGCGGGCATCGCCGTGATCGAGACCGGCGCCGGCAGCGACGACGACCTCCTGGCCGCCCTGCACACCCTGCTCCCGGCCGACGACCGCTGGCAGCACCGCCACGGCACCCCCGGCCACGGCCGCGACCACGTCCTCCCGGCCTTCGTCCCGCCCCACGCGACGCTCCCGGTGATCGGAGGGCAGCTGGAGCTCGGGACGTGGCAGTCGGTGTGCCTGGTCGACACGAACAAGGACAACCCCGACCGCCAGGTCCGGTTGAGTTTTCTGGGGTGAGGCGGGGCGGGCGTGAGCGCGCCCCGCGGGCCCGGCCTGAGCCGGACGAGAGGCTCTAGATGCCGCAGGAGGAGGCCGACCAGTAGCGGGAGCTCTGGGTGCCGAGGTGGGCGTGGTCGCTGTGGCCGGGGTAGCCCGGGCCGAGGATCTCGTTGAAGCCGTGGTACCTGGCCTGCTTGACGATCTCGCAGAACGTCGGGGTGCCGACGAGGTCGATGGCGCGGCCGTAGAGATGGTTGCTGCCGGCGGCGCCGCCGACCGCACTGTTGCAGGAGTAGGAGCGGAAGCCGCTGCTCGTGTTCAGGGAGCGGTCGCCGAGGGCGTGCCGCAGGGCCTCCAGTTTCCACATCTGCTGGAGCGCGTTGGCCTTCGCCGCCGCCGCGGAGACGGCGCCGCCGGACCAGTCGGAGTTGCAGCGGTTCATCTCCGCGTACGTGAAGTGGATGGGGGTGCAGTCGCCGTCCTGGAGCGCGTAGATCTTGCTGAAGGTCTGGGTTCCCGCGACGCCGTCGGCGGACAGGCCGTACGCCTGCTGGAACCGGGTGACCGCGGCCTTCGTGGCGGGGCCGAACTGCCCGTCCACCGTGAGGACTCCGCCGTATCCGGGGTGTCCGGCGACGCGGATCTGCAGCTGGCGGACGTCCTCGCCGCTGCTGCCCTCGCTGAGGGTGCGGTTCCAGGTGTAGCAGGTGTCGGCGTGCGCGGTGCCGGCGGTGACCGCCGTACCGAAGGTGGCCAATGATCCGAGCATGACAAGCGTGAGCAGGGCGCGGAGCGGGCGTCTGAGCACGATGCCTCCAGAGGGAGGGAGCCTGGGGTACCGACAGTGGCGGAACGGCGCTACGCGCGTCAATACCGCCCGGGTGGACTCCCGTTGCCGTACCTCTACGATGTGCGGCACACGGCCGGACGGGCCGCCTGAGGGGGAGGGCACCGTTGACTGCACAGACGCGTACACAGGGGAGCGTGCCGGAAGAGGCGCACCGGTTGGATCCGGCGGGCGGCTGTCCGCACGCCGACAACGCCCGGTTGCTCGCCGCCGGTGCCGTCGCCGCGGTGACCCTGCCCGGCGACGTGCCGGCCATGGCCGTGCTCGGTCACGACGCGCTCAAGGAGTTCCTCGCCCACCCCGACGTCGCGAAGGACGCGGTCCACTTCGCCGCGCTGCGGGAGGGCCGGATCCCTGACGGCTGGCCGCTGCGCACCTTCGCCACCGTGCAGGGGATGACCACGGCCGACGGTGCCGACCACCGCCGGCTGCGCTCCCTGGTCGGCCGGGCCTTCACCGCCCGCCGGGTGGCCGGGCTCCGCCCGCGGGTGGAGGAGCTGACGCGCGAACTGCTCGACGGACTCGAGGCCGCGGCGGACGGGGGCGGAGTGGCGGACCTCCGGCGGCACTTCGCCCTGCCGCTCCCCATGGGCGTCATCTGCGAACTGCTCGGCGTCGACGCCGAGCACCAGGACCGCCTGCACCACCTCTCCAGCCAGATCGTCGCCACCGACATCGGCCCCGAGGCCGTCGTGGCGGCCAACCGCGAGATGGTGGAGGTGCTGGGCCGGGTGGCCGCGGCCCGCGCCGCCGATCCCGGCGACGATCTCACCAGCGCGCTGATCGCGGCCCGCGAGGAGGACGGCGACCGGCTCGGCCCCCACGAACTGCTCGGCACGCTGATGCTGATCATCATCGCCGGGCACGAGACGACACTGAACCTGATCACCAACGCGGTACGCGCCCTGTGCACCCACCGCGAACAGCTCGCCCTCGTACGGGACGGGAGCGCGACGTGGGAGGACGTGGTCGAGGAGACGCTGCGCTGGGACAGCCCCGTCAGCTACTTCCCGTTCCGCTACCCGACCCGTGACCTGGAGCTCGGCGGGACGACGATCCCCCGGGGGACCCCGGTCCTCGCCGGGTACTCGGCGGCGGGCCGCGATCCCTCCGCACACGGACCCGACGCCGACCGCTTCGACCTCACCCGCGGCGCGGCCCGGCACCTGTCCCTCGGCCACGGCCCGCACTTCTGCATGGGAGCGCCGCTCGCCCGCATGGAGGCGACCACGGCACTCCGGCAGCTCTTCACCCGGTACCCGGACCTGGACCTGGCCGTACCCGAGCCCGAACTCCCGCGCCACGCCTCGTTCGTGGGGAACAGCGTGCGCAGGCTCCCGGTGCGGCTGCGCCCCTAGGGCGTGTGGGATCCTGCGGGCGGCCGGGAGGAGAGCGTGATGCCCGAGACGGGGACGACGGCGGTGCTGGCGCTGGTGCCGGAGGCGGACGTGCTGCTGGAGGTCGCGGCGTCGGTGGACGAGCGGGTGGTGCGGGCGGGCGTTCCCGCACACGTCGCGCTGCTCTATCCCTGGCTCCCGGCGGGGCGGATCGGTGACGACGGTCTGGAGCGGTTGAGCGGGGTGCTGTCGCCGACGGGGCCCGTCACGGTGGACCTGACCCGGATCGAGCGGGCCGACGGATTCGTCGGCGTCCCGGTGCCGGAACTGGGCCCGATCGCCGGCGCCCTGCGTGCCGCCTACCCGGGACAGGTCCCGTACGGAGGCCGGTTCGGCCCGGATCCGCGGGCCCATCTGACCGTGGCGCTGGGCCCGGAGCCCGGCGTCGCCGACGAGATCGAGCGGCGCGCGGCCCGGCGGCTGCCGATCACCGCGCGGGTCGCCCGGCTGCACGTGGTGGAGCTGACGTCGATGGGCTGGCGGCCGGTCGCCCACATCCCGCTGACCGGCCGCGCCCCGCACCCGTCCTCGTAGGCCTCCCGGACGCCCTGAGCATCCGGGACGGTGGGCCCGTGGCCCGCCCGGTCAGCCGGCCGCGAGTTCCTTCTCGATCGCGGTCACGACCTCCGGCGCGTCCGGCAGCGTCTGCGGCGAGAACCGCGCGACGACCTCACCGGACCGCCCCACGAGGAACTTCTCGAAGTTCCAGCGGATGTCCCCGCTGTGGCCCTCGGCGTCCGCGGCCTCGGTGAGCCGCGCGTACAGGGCGTGCCGCTCGGGGCCGTTGACGTCGACCTTCTCCGTCATCGGGAACGTCACGCCGTACGTGGCGGAACAGAACTCCGCGATCTCGTCGGCGTTGCCCGGCTCCTGCCCCATGAACTGGTTGCACGGCACGCCGAGCACCGTGAAGCCGCGCTTCGCGTACCGCTCCTGGAGCTGCTCGAGAGCGGTGTACTGCGGGGTGAGGCCGCACTTGGACGCGACGTTCACGATGAGGACGGCCTGTCCCGCGTACTGGGACAGCTCGGCGGGACCGCCCAGGAGGCGGTCGATCTCTACTGCGTCGAAAACGGTCATGCCCGGAGCGTACGCCGCACGGCCACCGGCCCGGCGCTCGCCCCGAGGGGCCCGCTCACAGATCCGGGTGCTTCGTCGCCACGTGGTAGTACCCCGAGTGGAACACCAGAGGGGCGCCGCCGCCGGACTCGTACTGCTCCACCTCGCCGAGGAAGACGATGTGGTCGCCGGCCTCCAGGCGCTGGACGGTGCGGCACTGGAAGCGGGCGACGGCGCCGTCCAGCAGGGGAGTGCCGGCGATGCCCGGGGTGGTGGGGATGCCGAGGAACTTGTCCTCGGCCGGGGTGGCGAACTGGCGGGAGAGATGGTGCTGGTCGGCGGCCAGGACGTGGACGGCGAAGTGCGAGGCGTCGGTGAAGTCCGGGAGGCTCGGGGCGTTCTTGCCGGGGCACCACAGGACGAGGGGCGGGTCCAGGGAGACGGAGGTGAAGGAGTTCGCCGTCATGCCGACGGCCCGGCCGTCGGGCGCGCGGGCTGTCACCACTGTCACCCCGGTCGCGTACTGACCGAGCGCGCGGCGCAGTTCGCGGCCGTCGAAGCGGGTGGCGTGCCGGTCGCGCTTCTCGGCGAGGAAGCGGTGCGCTTCGGCCTCCTCGAACCACCAGCGGTAGAGCGTGCGTGGGTCGTCGAAACCCGCGGCGAGGGCGGCGGCGACCGCGGGGATCTCGGCCGCCGCGGACAGCAGTTCGCGGTGGTGCGGGCGCAGGTCGGTCAGGAGGGAGTTGGTCCAGCCGACCGCCCACTGGGCCCAGCCGCGCCAGAAGTTGTCGAAGGTGCGCTGCATCCACTGCGGGGTGAACTCGGCGGTGCCGTGGCGCAGGATGCTGTCGAGGTAGTGGGACGCGGCCTGGGCCGCGTTGTTCGAACCCTGGCCGGTGATCGGGTCGTTGAGGACGACGGCGTCGGCCATGCCGAGGACGTGCCGGCCGGAGGCGAGGCGGGCGACGGGGTGCCGGACGGTCGGGGTGATCCGGCCGCGCAGCACGCCGCCGCTGTCGGTGAGCCGGGCGTGCCGGCAGCGCTCGTACTCGTCGGGGAAGAACCGGTGGAGGATCTCCAGCGAGCGGGCGAGGTGGGCCTCGGGGGTGACGATGTCGTCCCAGCAGTCCATCGGGCCGCCGGGGACGCCCTCGAAGACCATGATCTCGCAGGGCCCGGTGGTGGTGAGCGCGGGGAAGGAGAAGTACTCGCCGACGCCGGGGACCATGCGGTAGTGGACGGAGGCCTCGCCCTCGGCCTCCTCCCGCGGCGCCGTGCCCGTGACGTACGTCAGGGCCGCCGCGCGGCGCGGCCGGTCGTACGGGGAGAGCTCGGCGTTGCGCGGGAAGAGGTGGCTCAGCTCCGCCTTGCCGGTGGAGACCACGACGAGATCGTGCGTGCGGGCGTACCACTCGAGGTCGCCGACCCCCGCCTCGTGCAGCACGAGCTCGCCGCGGCCGTCCTTCGCGAACTGCTCCAGCCAGGCGGCGCACTTGACCCGCTGGTCGACGGAGTGGGCGGGCCCCTCCAGCGGCGCCCGCCAGGAGACCTCCGGGGCGCCGTGCGGGCCCACGAGAGAGAGCGCGATGCCGGTGATGTCCGGGGCCCGGTCCTCCCAGTGGTGCAGGCCGAGTTCCCGCTCGCTCTGGAGCGCGGTGTCGAACATGCACTGGCTGGACATGACCGGGCCGCGACGTATCTCGTCGGGGCCGCGGTCGGTGACCAGGGTGACGTCGTAGCCGTGCGCCTGGAGTCCCAGGGCGAGTTGGGCGCCCGCCTGCCCGGCGCCGATCACCGCGATCCTTCTCATGGTCCCGCTGTCCTGCTCTCGTGTCTTACCCGTGTGCCGCTGACGTGCTGGTTCTGAGGGGACCTCAGGCGGTGACCGCGGTGAGGTAGCTCTTCGCGGCGGCCGGGTCCATGAACCAGTGGAAGAGGTCGCGCGGGTCGTCGAAGCCGTTCACGAAGCGGGCGGCGATCCGCTGGTTGGCGCTCGCCGCGCCGAAGAGCTCCAGGACGTGCTGCGGCGGGGCGCCCAGCATCGCGTTGGTCCACGCCGTGGCGGACTGCGCGTTGTCCCAGAAGCGGCCGAAGGCCAGCTCGATGAAGTCGGCGTCGTACGGGCGCTCGCCGTGGTCGAGGATGGCGGCGAGGTAGGCGGCGGCGCACTTCGACGCGTTGTTGGAACCCTGGCCGGTGATCGGGTCGTTGAGGACGACGACATCGGCGAGGCCGAGCACCCGGGCGCCCGAGGGCAGCGTGGCGACGGGCTTGCGGACGGTCGGCGCGAAGCGGCCCGCGAGGGTGCCGTTCTGGTCGGTGAGCGCGAGGTCGGTGCAGCGCTCGGCCTCCCACGGGACGTACGTCCGCAGCAGCTCCTGGAACGTCGCCAGCTGCTCGTCGGGGGTGAGTCCGTCGAAGCAGTCGAGCGGGCCGCCCGGGACGCCCTCGAAGAACATGATGTCGCACGGGCCGGTGGTGGTGAGGCTGGGCATGGTGAAGTACTCGCCCAGACCGGGAACGACGTTGAAGCTGACGCCGGTGCGGTGCGGGAGCGGCGTCATGCCGGTGACGTACGCCAGGGCCAGCGCGCGCTGCGGGGCGTCGTACGGGGACCGCTCGGCGTCCCGCTCGAACAGCCCGGCGATGTCGCCCTTGCCGGCCGCGACGACCACGAGGTCGGACTCGTCGGCGTACTGCTCCAGGTCCTCGACGCCGGCCTCGTGGATGACCAGACGCCCGCCGCGGCGCGCGAACTCGCCCATCCAGATGGGCATCTTGACGCGCTGGTCGACCGAGCGGGCGGTGGCGTCGAGGCGGGCGTCGAAGGCGAGCGCGCGACCGCCCTGGCCGTCGGCGATGTTCACGCCGAGCCCGGCGATCGGCGGGCAGGCGTCGCCCCAGAAGTCGAGGCCGAGGCTGCGCTCGTGGGCCAGCGCGGTGCCGAACATGGCCTGGCTGGACATGACCCGGCCCTCGCGGATCTGGTCTCCGGTGCGGTTGGACACGAGGGTGACCTCGTAGCCGTGGGCGAGCAGGCCGATGCCGAGCTGGAGACCGGCCTGGCCGGCTCCGACGATGGTGATCTTGCGCATGGGGAACTCCGGGGATCGGTTCGTGCGTGAGGGACGGTGTGCCGTGCGGTGCCCGGCACTCCCTGCGTCGTCGAATCCCTGGTCGCTTCTCGGGGCCGCGGCGGCCGGGGGTCAATCCTGGTATGCAAAGATCATCTTTGCTATCCGGATCGCGCGGATCACTGTCCTGATCGCGCAGCTCGGCGGTGGAGGTCCGCATGCAAGGTGAAGAGCTACCCCTCGCGAACCGCCAACGGTTCCACACAGCGGACATATGGGAGGCGCGGGCCGAGGTCGGCCGCGCCTTCTGCCCGCACGAACTCCACATCACGCAGCGCTCGGCGACGCTCGACGCCCGCCTGCACGCCGCGCCCCTCGACCGGACGGGCCTGTACTACCTCGACTACGGCACAGAGGTCCGGATCACGCCCGGTGACCTGGAGAGTTTCTTCCTCGTCCAGATCCCGCTCGCCGGGCACGCCAAGATCACTTGCGGTCGCGAAGAGATCGTTTCCTCCCCGGAACTCGCTTCTGTCCCGTCTCCGGCCGGAAAGCTGGACATGCGCTGGGGTGCGGGCAATCCGCAGCTGATCGTGTGGTTCGACCGGGCATCGCTGGAATCGCACCTGGGCAGCCTGCTCGGCCGCGTCGTGCGCCGTCCGATCCGCTTCTCGCTCGGCATGGACCTCACCGCGGCGGACTCCCGCTCCTGGCTCAACATCGTCGACCTCCTGCGGCGCGAGGCGGAGCGGCCCGACGGCATGACGAGCCGGCCCGTCGTGACGCAGCAGCTCGAATCCCTGCTCATGACCCAGCTGTTGATGGCCCAGCCCCACACCTACACGCCCGCGCTGCTCGGCGAGCAGCCGCGTGTCGCCCCGCCCGCGGTCCGCCGCGCGATGGACGTCATCGAGGGGCACGCCGCCGAGCCGCTCACGGTCGCCGAGATCGCGGAATGCGTGGGCGTCGGCGTACGGGCCCTCCAGGAAGGCTTCCGCCGGCACCTCGACACGACCCCGCTCGCGTACCTGCGCATGGTCCGCCTGGACCGCGTCCGCAAGGAGCTCCTGACCGCCGACCCGGGCGCGACGACCGTCACGGCCGTCGCGTCCCGCTGGGGCTTCCTGCACCCGGGCCGCTTCTCGCTCGCGTACCGCACACAGTTCGGGGAGTCTCCGTCCGAGACGCTCCGGGCGTAGCGGGCGGGCGCCTGCCCGTACGAGGCCTCAGGCCGCCCCGGGATCCGGCACCAGCACCAGCCGCCCGCGCAGCCCGCCCTTCGCCACTCGAAGGTGCGCCTCGGCCGCGTGCTCGAGCGGGAGGACGTCGGCGACCCGCAACGTCAGCTTCAGAGCGGCCAGTTCGGCCAGCGCGGCGCCGTCGGCCCGGATCCAGTGCTGGTGGACCCGGATCCCGCGCAGGGGCACGGGCGCCGCACCGCCGACCACCGTGGCATGGGCGCCCCCGGTGCGGACGGCGGCCAGGGCGCGGATGCCGGACCCCGCCGTGTCCAGCGCCGCGTCGACACCACCCGGCACAAGGCGCCGCACCTCGGCCGCGAGGTCCTCGGCGGCGCGGTCGACGGTCCACTCGGCGCCGATCCCGCGGACGAACTCCTCGTCGGCGGCGCCCGCCTGGGCGACGACGCGCAGTCCCCGCCGTGCCGCGATCTCGACGGCGAAGCCACCGACCGCCCCGGCGGCCCCCGTCACCAGCAGGGAATCGCCCGCCGAGAGACCGAGCAGGTCCAGTGACTGGAGCGCCGTGAGGCCGTTCAGCGGCAGGGTCGCCGCGGCCACGGCGTCGACACCGGGCGGAGCGGGCGCGACCGCGACGGCGTCCAGGACCAGATGCCCCGCGTAGGCGCCCAGCGACACGTCGAGCAGATCGCGCAGCCCGATCACCCGCTGCCCGGGCGCGAACGCCGTCACGCCCGCGCCGACCCCGTCGACCACGCCCGCGACGTCCCAACCGATACCGGTGCGCTCCCGGGCCGCCATCAGTCCCGCCTCGACCAGCGCGCCGGAGCGGGTGGCCAGGTCCACCGGGTTGACGGTCGCCGCCTCGACCCGGATCCGCACCTGCCCGGGGCCCGGCTCCGGCAGGGGGACCGTCACCGTCCCGAGCACATCGGTACCGCCGTACCCGTGGGCCACCACGGCCCGCATCTGCTCTTCTGTGTTCATGCAGCACACCGTAGGGACCGCTACTCTCCGACGGGAAGTACGCACTTCGAGGTGCGTACGGCACCGGAAGGAGAGCCATGCCCACGCGCACCGCCGTCGGCCGCCGGGCCGAGGAGAGCGCCGCCTACAACGCCTATCTCGCCGAGTGCCCCGCCCGGCAGCTCCTGGACCGCATCGCCGACAAGTGGGTCAGCCTCGCCGTCAACGCGCTGGCCGACGGGCCCCAGCGGTACAGCGACCTGCAGCGCCGACTGGCGAGCGTCAGCCAGAAGATGCTCACGCAGACCCTGCGCCACCTGGAGCGTGACGGGCTCGTGACCCGCACCGTGACCCCCGCCGTCCCGGTCCGCGTCGAGTACGAACTGACCCCGCTGGGACGCTCGTTGCTGCCGGTCATGTGCGCGATCAAGGGCTGGGCCGAGGAGCACATGGACGAGGTGCGGGCCGCCCGGGACACGTACGACGACGCCGGGGACTGACGGGGGGCCTCGGAAGCGTGCGGCCCGGATCCCACGCCGCCGGCCCGCCGGAGTGGCACAGTGGCGGTATGTGCGGCCGCTACGCATCGACCCGTAATCCGAAGGACCTCGCCGGGCTCTTCGACGTGACCGAATGGCGCCCCGAGGAGGAGCTGGCACCGAGCTGGAACGTCGCCCCGACCGACCCCGTGTACGCCGTCCTGGAACGGCCGGCGCGCGACGACGCCGACCGGGTGCGCCGCGAACTGCGCGCCCTGCGCTGGGGCCTGGTGCCCTCCTGGGCGAAGGACCCCAAGGCGGGGGCGCGGATGATCAACGCGCGGGTGGAGACCGTGCACGAGAAGCCCGCCTACCGGCGTGCGTTCGCCAAGCGCCGCTGCCTGCTGCCCGCCGACGGCTTCTACGAGTGGGACCCCGTCAAGGACGAGGCCACCGGCAAGGTCCGCAAGCAGCCGTACTTCATCCACCCCGCCGACGACCGGATCATGGCGATGGCCGGTCTCTACGAGTACTGGCGCGACCCGGACGTGAAGGACGACGACGATCCCGACGCCTGGCTGATGAGCTGCACGATCCTCACCACCGAGGCCACCGACGCGGCCGGCCGCGTCCACCCCCGCATGCCCCTCGCCCTCACCCCCGAGCACTACGACACCTGGCTCGACCCCCGTCACCAGGACACCGAGGACCTGCGCGCCCTGCTCACGCAGCCAGGGGGCGGCCGGCTCGACGCCCGCCCGGTCTCGATGGCCGTGAACAACGTCCGCAACAACGGGCCCCAACTGCTGGACCAGGTCGGCTGAGCGCCCCCGGCGGCCGGTCAGGCCTGCGCGGGGGCGCGCCGTGACGAGGCCCGCACCCGGAAGCGCCCCGTCGTCAGCACCGGACCCGCGCTCGGCTCGCCCGCGATCCTCGCCTGGAGCAGGTCGAGCAGAGCCAACGTCGTCTGGTCCGCGTGGAGTTCGACCGCCGAGATGGCCGGGCGGCTGTGCCGGGTGTGCTCCGAGTCGGACGCCGCGGCGAGCAGCGTGCGGTCGGGCACGGCGACGCCGCGCGCGGTGAGGCCCGCGAGGACGCCCGCCGCCTGACGGCCCGTGTGGCACAGGATCGCGTCGGGCACCCCGTCGTCCACGATCGTGTGCGCGACGCGCTCGCCGCCCTGCTCGCCCGCGCGCTCGGCCGACATGTAGACGCGGGGCGTGATCCCGGCCCGCCCGCACCAGTCGCGGTACGTCGCCTCGCTGTCGATGTTCCACGCGTTCGGGTCGGTGCCGCGCAGCAGGGCGATCGACCGGGCGCCGGCCGCGGCGAAGTGCTCGTAGATCCGGCGGAAACTCGCGCCGTCGTCCTCGGTGGCCCAGTCGGTGAAGTCCGGGCGGCCCGGGTCGCGGCCCAGGGTCACGTACGGGATCCCGCGCCGCTCCAGCAGCGCCACCACCGGGTCGTCCAGGTGAGGCATCGTCACGATGTAGCCGTCGAGCGACAGGGCCATGGGCGGCGTCGGACGCTTCGTCAGGTCCGGTACGAGCATGACGCTGAGCCCGCGGTCCATCGCCTGCGCCGAGACCGCGCCGATGTAGCGCGTGAACACGTCGACGCCCCGTGGCGCGTACTCGCCCAGCGCGTCCAGCGAGCGCATGACGAGGCCGATCGCCCCGACCGACGAACGGCGCAGACCGCGCGCGAGGGCGTCCGCCTCGTAGTCCATCTCCTCGGCGACGGCCCGCACGCGCAGCCGCGTGGCCGCGCTCAGCGTCCCGGTGCCGTTCAGCGCCATCGAGACGGCGGCGACGGACACCCCCGCGCGCTGGGCCACGTCACGGATGGTGACGCCCTTCGATCGAGCCACGGAGGCCTCCCGGGGTCCGCACTTTCCGACTTCCGAAGTGGCCGGAAAGTGACATGAGCAACACCGTTGTATTAAACGTTTTACCCACTTAGCGTGTCGCCCACTTCTCACTGTGACTGGCCTCACAAGCAAAGGTCGAAGAGCGACACGATGAAGCTGCACACACTCCGCACGACCACCTCCGACCCCCGTGACCGGGGGCGCGAGATCGGCGCGCGACACGGGGACCGGGTCCGGGACGTCAGCGCCCGCTACCTGGCTCATTTCACCCTGCTCGGCATTCCGGAACCGACCGTCCGCGACATCGTGGCGCGCAGCCACGACGCCCTGCGCGCCTGGTGCCCGGCACTGGCCGAGGAGTCCGACGGGATCGCCGAGGCGTCGGGCGTCGAGGCATGGCGGGTGGCCGCGGTCGGCGCGCGGACCGAGGTGCTCGCCGCGGCGCCCCCGGGGAAGGGCGAGTGCACGACCGCCGTGCACGCCCCGCCCGCCGGCGGACCGCCCGAGACGATCCAGACCTGGGACTGGCACGACGCGCTGACCCCGGACGGCCTCCTGCTGTCGCTCGTGACCGGGGCCGGACGCCGGGTGAAGCTGTTCACCGAGTTCGGCGCCGCCGCGAAGATCGGCGTGAACGACGCCGGCCTCGGCCTGCACTTCAACATCCTCAGGCACCGGTCCGACGACGCCGCCGGCGGCGTACCCGTCCACGCCGTGGCCCGGCGCGTCCTCGAAGAGGCGACGACGGTGGGCGAGGCCCACGACATCGCCGCCTCTGCGCGCCTGAGCGCCTCCACCGTGCTGACCGTCGTGAGCCACCGGGACGGGCGGTCCGAAGCGGCGTCCCTCGAGATGTCCCCCGCCGGGACCGCCGTGGTGCGGCCCGGGGCGGACGGCTGGCTCCTGCACACCAACCACTTCCTCGACGCCGGGCTCGCCGACGGCGACGCCAGCATCCCGGAGTCCGTGTCCGTCGAGCGGTACGACCACGCCCGCGCCGTGCGCGCCGCCATGACCGGCCGTCCCGCACCCGCACGCGCGGCCGCCTTCTGCGGCGGCGACGGCGCAGACGCGGTGGTGTGCGTCCGCGCCGACGGCTCCCGGCCCGACCACGAGCAGTGGAGCACCCTCCTCACCGCCTCCCTCGACCTCCCCGGCTTCGCCCTCCACCACCGGGCGGGCAGCCCCGACACCGCGGCCCGCCAGGGTCTCGACCAGTTCTGAGGAACCCGATGCGCAACGACCACGATCACCACCAGGACGCCGCCGACGCGGGGACCGGGCCCGTCCACCTCTATCGCAACGCCCGCGTCTTCACCGCCGACCGGCGCACCTGGGCCGAGTCCCTCGTCGTGGTCGGCGACCGGCTCGCCTACGTCGGCGACGACGCCACCGCGGCCCGCGTGGCCGGACCCGGCGCCCAGGTCCACGACCTCGGCGGCTCGACCGTGCTCCCCGGCTTCGTCGACGGCCACGCGCACGTCGTCGGCACCGGCGAGGCGGCGGCCCAGGTCGACCTGTGGGGCGCGAACTCCGTCGAGGAGATCCAGCGCCGCATCGGGACCTGGGCGAAGGAACACCCCGACGCGCCCCGCGTGCTCGCCACCGGCTGGAAGCACGCCGACATACCCGGCGGCCACCCCGACCGGGGCCTGCTCGACGCCGTCGTCGCCGACCGGCCCGTGTACGCGCAGGCCTACGACTTCCACTCCATCTGGCTGAACACGGCGGCCCTCGCCGAGACCGGCATCGACGCCGGCACGACCGCACCGCCCGGCGGCACCGTCCACCGCGACGAGCACGGCGCGGCCACCGGCCTGGTCGACGAGACCGCGATGCACCACCTCGTGTGGCCCGTGCTCGACGGCTTCACCACCGACGCCGACCGCGACGAGGCCCTGGCGGTCGCCCTCGCGGCCTACGCCGAGACCGGGGTCGTCGGCTCCACCGAGATGGCCCTCGGCGAGGACGACCACGCGGCGATGCGCCGGGCCGACGCGGCGGGCACCCTCACCACCCGCATCGTCGCGTTCTGGCGCGTCCAGCCCACCGGGGACGAGGCCGGGAACCTCGCCCAGGTCGCCCGCGCCGCCGAACTCGCCGACCAGCACGCCACCCCGTTCCTGCGCGTGACCGGCATCAAGGTCATGGTCGACGGCACCGTCGACGGCTGCACCGCCTCCCTCGGCAAGCCCTACGTGGACGGCACGAACGCCGACCCCGTCTGGAGCCTCGCCGAACTCGCCCCCGTCGTGGCCGCCGCCGACGCCGCCGGACTCCAGGTCGCCATGCACGCCATCGGCGACGAGGCGACCCGCGTCGCGATCGGCGCCGTCGAGCACGCCGTCGCCGTCAACGGACCCAAGCAGCGCCGCCACCGCATCGAACACCTCGAGGTCGTCGACGCCGCGGACATCGAGCGCCTCGCCGCCCTCGGCATCACCGCGAGCATGCAGCCCGTGCACGCCGACCCGGCCATCCAGGAGAACTGGCGGCGCGTGCTCGGCGACGCACGTGTCGAACGAGGCTTCCCCTGGCCCGAGATGACCGAGGCCGGCGCCACCCTCGTGCTCGGCACCGACTCCCCGACCTCCCCGCACGCACCGCTGCCCAACATGTTCGTCGCGGCGACCCGGCGCTCGGCCCTCGACCCGTCGCTGCCCGCCAACCTCGCCCACTACGCGCTGCCGCTCGCGCACGCGATCGTGCACGCCACCCGCGACGCCGCCTGGGCCAGCCGCTCCGAGCACCTGCACGGCCGGCTCGCCGAGGGGCTCTACGCCGACTTCATCGTGCTCGACCGGGACATCTTCGCCCGGCCGCTCGAGGAACTCCTCGACACCCGGGTGCTGCGCACGGTCGTCGGCGGCCGCGCCGTCCATCACGTACAGCCGGAGGTGAACCGATGAGTGACGCGATCATGTCGGCCCCCCTGCCCTCGGGGCAGGTGAAGGCGAAGAAGCGGCCCGGCGGGGCGATCGTGCGGTTCGTCGCCCTGCGCGTCGCCGGCCTGCTGGTGACGCTGTTCATCGCGAGCCTGGTCGTCTTCGGCGCCCTCTACGCCGCACCGGGCAGCCCGCTCACCTACCTCACGCACGGCCGCACCATGAGCCCCGAGGCGATCGCGGCGATCAAGGCCGAGTACCACCTCGACGACTCCGTGGCGGAGCAGTACCTGAGGTGGCTCGGCGGAGTGGCGCACGGCGACTTCGGCACCTCGATCATCTACAACCAGCCCGTGTCGTCCCTGGTCGGCGGCCGTGCCTCGGCGACCACCCTGCTCGTCCTGATGGCGGCGGCGATCGTCCTCGTCCTCGGTCTGGCGATCGGCACGCTGGCCGGCCTGAAGCCCGGCTGGGCGTCCCGGTCGGCCATGGCCGCCGCGACGGGCGTCATGGCGGTGCCGACCTTCGTCGGAGCGGTCGTGCTCATCGTCGTGTTCGCCGTCCAGCTGGAGTGGTTCCCGGTGTTCGGGTCGGGTGGCTCGGGCCTTGACGCCGTCCACCACATGGTGCTTCCGTCGTTCGCCCTCGCGCTCGCGTCCGTCGCGTTCGTCGCCCGGCTCGCCCAGACCGCGGTCCGCGCCGAACTCTCCGCCGACCACGTGCAGACGGCGATCAGCCGCGGACTGCCGCGCGGCGCCGTCGTCCGCCGGCACGTGATGCGCAACGCCGCGATGCCCGTGCTCACCGTCGCCGGACTCACCATCGCGGGCCTGATCGCCGGAAGCGTCGTCGTGGAACAGGTCTTCCAGCTCGGCGGGCTCGGCCAGTTCCTCGTCAGCTCGGTCCAGCAGAAGGACTTCCCCGTCGTCCAGGCGATCTGCCTGATGTACGTCGCCGCCTTCATCGTGCTGAACACCCTCATCGACATCGCCTACACACTGCTCGACCCGCGCGTGTCGATCGGGAAGAAGGACTCATGAGCGCAACAGCGGCGGTACGCCGCATCGGAGCCCGGCGGGCCGAACGGCGCCTGGCCCGCCGCACGGGCGGGATCGGAGTGTCCGGCCGGGTCGCGGCCGTCCTCCTCGGCATCGTCGTGTGCGGCGCGCTCCTCGCCCCGCTCGTCTCGCCGCACGCCCCGAACGCCGTCGACCTGTCCGGCGCGTACCAGGACTCGAGCGGCGCGCACCCGCTCGGCACCGACGCGAGCGGCCGCGACATCCTCTCCCGCCTCGTGCACGGCTCCCGGACCGCGCTGATCGGACCGTTCCTCGTCGTGCTGATCTCGACGCTGCTCGGCACGGTCCTCGCCCTGGCGGCCGTGTGGTTCGGCGGCTGGTTCGACCAGATGGTGGTGCGGGTCGTCGACGCCGTGTTCGCCTTCCCCGGACTGCTGCTCGCCATCCTCGCGACCGCCCTGTTCGGCTCCGGCCTGCCGGCCGCCGTCGTCGCCCTGTCCGTCGCCTACGTCCCGTACATCGCACGGATCGTACGGAGCGCGGCGCTGCGCGAACGCAACCTGCCCTACATCGCGGCGCTCCAGGTCCAGGGCGTGCACGGGCTGCGGATCGCGCTCGGGCACATCCTGCCCAACGTGGGCGGCCTGATCGTCGCCAACGCCACCCTCGCCTTCGGGTTCGCCCTCATGGACCTCGCGGGGCTCTCCTTCATCGGCCTCGGGGTGCAGCCGCCGACCTCGGACTGGGGCGCGATGGTCGGCTCCGGCATGTCCGGAGTGCTGCAACAGCACCCGCAGGAAGCGCTGTTCGCCAGCGCGCTCATCGTCGTCACGGTCGGCGCCGTCAACATGCTTGGCGACCGGCTCACGGAGCGCTGGGAGGCACGCTCGTGAACGCACTGCTCGAAGTCGAGGACCTGACGGTCGAGTTGCCGGTCGCGGGCGAACCCCGCACCGTGCTGCGCGACGTGTCGTTCTCCCTCGACCGCGGAAGCACGCTCGGCCTCGTCGGCGAGTCCGGCTCCGGCAAGTCCATGACGGTGCGCACCATCGCGCGCCTGCTCCCCGAAGGCGCCCGGGTCCGGGGCGGCGTCCGCTTCGACGGCGCCGAGGTGTTCGGCCTGCGCTCCGAGGCTCTGCGGTCCTACCGGGCCAAGGACGTCGCGATGATCTTCCAGGACGCGCGGGCCTACACCAACCCGGTCCGCACCATCGGGGACTTCCTCACCGAGGCCATGCGGATCAACGACCGCATGCCGAAGGCCGCCGCCCTCAAGCGCGCACAGGAACTCCTCGCCGAGGTCGGCATCGGGGACCCGGAGCGCCGGCTGCGGCAGTTCCCGCACGAGCTCTCCGGCGGCCTGCTGCAACGCGTCATGATCGCCGCCGCCGTCGCGGCACGCCCCCGGCTCGTCCTCGCCGACGAGCCGACGACCGCGCTCGACGTCACCACCCAGGCCGAGGTCATCTCGATCCTGCGCCGCATGCAGCGCGAGTACGGCATGGCGATGCTCTTCATCACGCACGACCTGGAGCTCGCCGGCGCCGTCTGCGACGAGACGATCGTGCTCTACGCGGGCCAGGTCATGGAGCGCCAGAAGTCCGAGAAGCTGCACGAGGACCCGCTCCACCCCTACACCGCCGCGCTGGTGCAGGCCCGGCCCGAGATCGGCCGCCGTGTCGATCGGCTGCCCGCGATCGCCGGCCACCCCACCACCGCCTACGAGGCCCCGGACGGGTGCGCGTTCGCCCCGCGCTGCCACTTCGCCCAGGACGAGTGCCGGGCAGGGGTGCCGCCCCTGCTGCGGATCGACGCGGCGCAGACCCGCTGCGTCCGGATGCCGGGCCTGCGCGGTCAGTTGGTGCAGGCGGCGCCCGTCGGCGCCGCCACGAACGAGGAGTCCCCGCGATGACCGAACCGCTGCTCGTGGTCGAGCACCTGACCAAGACCTTCGGCCGGGGCAGGGCCGAGGCCACCGCGGTCGCCGACGTCAGCTTCACCCTCGCCGCCGGCGGCTCCCTCGGCATCGTCGGCGAGTCCGGCTCGGGCAAGACGACCACGGCCCGCATGGTCATCGGCCTGGAGCGGCCCTCCGGCGGACGCATCACGTTCCGCGGCGAGGACCGCACCCACCCGCCGCGCTCCGCCCGCAGCCGCCGGGAGCGGGGCCGGGACATCCAGATCGTCTTCCAGGACCCGTACACCTCGCTCGACCGCCGCCAGCGCGTCGGCGACTGTCTCGCCGAGGTCGTCGGCGTGCACGCCCGGCTCGGACGGGACGGGACCAGGAAGCGCGTGAGCGAACTCGCCGAACTCGTCGGACTCGACGACCGGCAGCTCGCCGCGCTGCCGCGCTCGCTCTCCGGCGGCCAGCGCCAGCGCGTCGCCATCGCCCGCGCGCTCGCCGCCGACCCGGACGTCCTCATCCTCGACGAGGCCGTCTCCGCCCTGGACGTCTCGATCCAGGCCCAGATCCTCAACCTCCTCACGGACATCCGACGCAAGCGTGGCGTGAGCTACCTGTTCATCAGCCACGATCTCGCCGTCATCCGCCAGGTCACCGACGACACGATCGTCATGCGACACGGCGCCGTCGTCGAGCAAGGACCCACGGCCGACGTGCTCGACCACCCGCAGGACCCCTACACCCGCCTGCTGCGCGACAGCGTCCCGCACAGCGGCTGGGATCCCGAAGCCCTCACCGCCCGACACTGACCAGGAGTCGTTCCATGTACTCACCCCACTCGCGCAGAGGAGCAGCGGCGCTCGCCGTCGTCGCCGCCACCGGCCTGCTCCTCGCCGGCTGCTCCGGCTCCGGTTCCGACTCCGGAGGCGGTACCTCCGACGGCGGTGCGACCGGTTCCGCCGACGCCCTCACGACGTACACGCCGGCCGGCAAGAGCTCGGTCGACAAGATCACCTGGAACGTCTTCCAGGGCGAGCCGCAGACCGTCGACCCCTTCCAGGCCGCCGACTACACGCCGAACATGATCAACTCGAACATGTGCGAGACCCTGTTCGCCCAGACCCCCGACTTCAAGATCAAGCCCAATCTCGCCACCTCGTTCACCAACCCCGACCCGAAGACCTGGGTCTACAAGCTCCGCGACGGTGTCACCTTCTGGGACGGCACGCCGATGACCGCCGACGACGTCGCGTGGAGCATGAACCACAACATGACGGACAAGGGGAGCTTCTACGGCTACCTGTACCGCAACGTCGCGTCGATCAAGAAGACCGGCGCCGCCGAGGTGACCGTCAAGCTCAAGCAGCCCGACTACCTCTTCAACGACGAACTGGCCAGCTACGCCGGTGTCATCGTCCAGAAGAAGTTCTACGAGCAGCACGGCAAGAAGGCCGGCACCCCGGGCGTCGGCGTCATGTGCACCGGCCCCTACAAGTTCGCCAAGTGGACGCGTGGGCAGTCGATCACCGCGAGCCGCTACGACGGCTACTGGAACAAGAAGCTGCCGCTGAAGGTCAGGACCATCGACTTCACCTTCCTGACGGACGACTCCGCGATCACCTCCGGCCTCCTCTCGGGCCAGATCGACGGCACGTACGGACCGCCGATGGCCGGCCTGTCCCAACTGCGTGCCTCGTCCGCCGGCAAGCTCTACTCCGGCCCCGCGCCGCTGGCCGTCACGCTCGTCGTCGCGAACACCAAGGGCGCGATGGGCAACGCCGACGTGCGCAAGGCGCTCCAGATGGCCATCGACTGGAAGGGCATCGGCAAGCAGGTCTACGGCGGCGAGGGCACCCCGGCCTCGCTGCAGACCGTCGAGGCCGCCTACGGCTTCGCCAAGTCCGAACTCGGCACGTACGGCGACTCGGTGAAGACCGACGGCACCCCGAAGATCGACGAGGCCAAGAAGCTGCTCGCCGGCGTTCCCGCCGACGTGAAGAAGAAGCAGATCAGCCTCGTCGTGCCGCAGCAGGCGGAGACCCAGCAGCTCGGCGTCGGCATCAAGGACGCGGCCGACAAGATCGGCCTCGAGTTCAAGCTCAACGTCGTCCCCGCGACCGGCTACTCGAACTACCTCTACGACCCGGCGACGCGCGGCAGCACCGACCTGCTGTACACGCAGTTCTGGCCGAACATCCCGAACCCGCTCGACTGGCTCGGCATCACCGCGGTGTCCGGCGGCTCCTTCAACCAGTCCGGCTACAGCGGCATCGACGACCTCTACGCGAAGGCGGTCGCCGAGAAGGACGACAGCGCCCGCGCCGGCCTGGTCGTCACGATGGAGAAGAAGCTGCACGACGAGATGGCCCCGATGTTCTCCGGCATCCAGCTGACGAACGACGTCTGGCTCGGCAGCAGGATCACCGGGGCGCCGGCCGCGTTCGACTACGTCTACTACCCGTGGGCGGCCCACCTGGGCGGCACCGGCAAGTAGCTCAGTCGGACGCGCCCTGTCGGCCGCCACCGGAACGCGAGCCCCGCTCCAGCAGCGCCGCGGGGCCCGACTCCCGGAGGCGGCCGACGAGTTCACCGAGCAGCCGCTCGGTGTCCGGGTCCTCGGGCGTGTAGACCCACATCCTGGTGCCGGGGTCGGCGGTCGCCGCGAACCCGGTCGCCCGCAGGCCGAGCCGGTCCCCGTCCACGGTCCAGAAGGACTTGACCCGGGCCACCGGCGAGGCCACCTCGTGCCGGTCCCACATCTCGGCGAAGCGCGGACTCGCCTCCGACAGCCGCCGCACGAATCCCGCCCACTCGGCGTCCCGCAACCGATAGCCGGACTCGGCCCGCAACTGGGCCACCATGAAGGAGACTTCACGCTCCCACTCGACGAGCGGCTGCAGCCTCTCCTGCGACGTGAACAGATGCCACAGCACGTTGCGGTCCCCGGACGGCAGCAGCGTCAGCCCCGGATCGAGCGCCGCGTACGCCTCGTTGTACGCGAGCACGTCGTAGCGGGCGGTCACGAGGGTCGCCGGGAGCGGGGTCAGCGCGTCGAGGATGGCCTGGTGCTCGGGCGGACCGGGCGCCGTCGCGGGCGCGTCGAGCGGCACGCTCGGGACGCCCGCTAGCCGGTACAGGTGGTCCCGCTCGGTCCGGTCGAGCTTCAGCGTCCTGGCGATCGCGTCGAGCACCTGGACGCTCGGGTTGATCCGCCGCCCCTGCTCCAGCCACGTGTACCAGGCCACCCCGATGCCGGCAGCGTCTTCCTCGCCTCGGCCGGCGACCAGAGCGCCCCCGCGTCGGCCCACGCCGTCTTCGTCACCGCGCTGATGGTGGCGGCCGGCGCCCTGGTGAGCGCCCTCGCCGCCCTGACCCTCCCGCGCCCCTCCCGCACGGGCTGATCCCCTCACACGTCCCCGGAGTACCCCCGCGACCGCGTGTCCGGTCCGATGATCTGGGCCATGTGCTTGCGCATGCTGAGGACCACGGAACGGTCGGCGATGCGGGAGTCCGGCAGGGCCGCGCCGAGGGCCATCTCGAAGCGGTTCACGTCGGCGAGGCGGCGCAGCCACACCGCGAGGATCAGGTTGTAGCGGCTCGGCGAGGTGAACGCGAGCCGCACCTCCGGCACCGTCCCGAGCGCGGTGCGCACCGTCTCGATCGTGCGCGCCGACGCCTCGACGAAGTACCACGTGTAGACCGGCCAGCCCGACACCTCGCGCGCCAGGTCGGTGCGGAACAGCAGCTCGCCGCCGCGCCGCAGCGTCGCCAGGGCGTCCGCGACCCGCTGCGGGGAGAACCCGTGCCGCTCCGCGATCGCCGTGACCGCGACCCGCCCGTCGCGCCACACCTCGGCCTCGATCGCCTCCCGCAGGTCGTCGGCCACCAGCCGTGCCGCACGGGCGCGCGGCCCCCGCGGCGGACGCACCCGCGCCGCCTCCTCGGGAGTCAGCGCGCGCAGCCGCCAGTTGGCCGCGTCCACCAGGATCTCGTTCACCGGATGGGTACGCATGCCGCGCAGCCCCTCCTTCTCGCCGAGCCGCCGCAGCGCGTACTCGGAGAGGTCGGACAGGTCGTCGAAGGAGACGATCGCGAGCAGGTCCCGCGCGCCCGAGCAGAAGTCGAGGACCCACACGGCGCGGTCCTGCTCCAGCTCGCGCGCCGTCGCGTCGATCTGGTCGGGCGCGCACTCGATCTCGATCATCGCGAGCTGGCGGCGCGGCCGGAAGCCGGTGACCCAGACGATGCCCTCGTCGCGCAGCCGGTTCCACCGGCGGCCGAGCGTCGCCGCGTCCACGCCCACCACCGGCGCCAGATCCGTCCAGCTCGCGCGCGGTTCGATCTGCAGCGCATGGATGAGGCGCTCGTCCGTCGGGTCGAGCATATTTTCCTGCGCCCTCATGCTCACTTGCGCAGTTTATCGGCACATCGCCCGGTGGACCTCTGCGCAGACCTCACACTGCACGCCAACCGGAAGCCACGCGAGAAGGACCGACCTTGACGAACACCATCTCCCGGACCACCGAAGCGCTCGCGGCGGCCAAGAACACCAAGGACCGCGCCGAGGCCGAGGTGGCCCGCCGCCGCTCCCAGCTCCTCGCCCTGAGCCACGCCCTGCACGCCGACCCCGAGCTCTCCTGGCAGGAGCACCGGGCGGCCGCGCGCGTCGCGGAGGTCCTGCGGGACGCGGGCTTCGCCGTCCACGTCGGCGCGTACGGGGTGGAGACGGCGATCGAGGCCGTCTACGGGACCGGCGATCTCACTTTGGCGATCTGCGCGGAGTACGATGCGCTGCCCGGCATCGGCCACGCCTGCGGGCACAACGTGATCGCCGCGGCGGGCGTCGGCGCCGCGCTCGCGCTCGCCCCGGTGGCCGACGCGGCGGGCCTGCGCGTCAAGCTGCTCGGCACGCCCGCCGAGGAGCACGGCGGCGGCAAGGTCTCCCTGCTCGTCGAGGGCGCCTGGGAGGACGTCGACCTCTCGATGATGGTCCACGGCATGACCGGTGAGGACCGCCCCGCGAACGCGTTCGTCTCCACCGCCGTCGACCGCTTCGAGGTGACCTTCAGCGGCCGCACCGCGCACGCCGCGGCCTCCCCGCAGCAGGGCATCAACGCCGGCGCCGCCGCGACCCTCGCCCTCACCGCGATCGGCCTGCTCCGCCAGCACCTGCCCACCGACACGAACCTCAACGCCTTCGTGTCGCACGGCGGCGAGGCCACCAACATCATTCCCGACCGCGCCACCGTGCAGGTCGAGATCCGCGCCTACGAGCTCGACGTCTGGCGCGACATGAAGAAGCGCGTCCTCGCCTGCTTCGAGGGCGCCGCCGTCGCGACCGGGTGCACATGGGCGTGGGCGCCCACCGAGCACGCGTACGCGCCGATGAACCCCGACGAGACGCTCGCCGCGCTGTGGGACCGCAACCTCACGGACCGGGGCCGCACGGTCGAGGGCGCCCCGTCGCTCGGCGGCGGCTCCACCGACATGGGCAACGTGTCGCAGGTCGTCCCCAGCATCCACCCCATGATCGCGTTCCTCGGTGAAGAGGGCGTACCGCACAACCCGGACTTCACCGTGGCCGCCGTCAGCCCCGCGGCCGACGACGCGGTCGTCGACGGTGCCGTGGCGCTCGCCTGGACCGCGCTCGACGTCGCCCTCGACGACGAGCTGCGGGCCGACTTCCGCCGTCGCACCGCCGAGCGGCCCACCGGGGCGACCCGGGTCACCCTCGAGGCATGAGCCCGGTCCCCTCACCGGAATCACCTGCCTCCCAGCCAGGAGACAATGAATGAGCACCAACTCCACCCTCAAGGAAGCCGCCGCCGTGAGCACAGCACAGGGCGCCGCGGCCGCAGTACGGCTCACTCTGCGCGACGCCCGCCTCTGGGTCCTCATCGGGCTCGCCGTGGTGTTCGCGGCCGCCGCCCAGGCGGTCGGGCCGATCGTCGTCCCGGTCGGCGTCGCGGCGGTCACGCTCCTTCCGATGATCTGGGGTCTGCTGGCCGGTGGCCTCACATCGGGACAGCGGATCAGGCCGCTGCCCGTCGACCTCCAGCAGGCCGCCAACGTGATCATGGGCATCGCGGTGCTCGTCCTCGGCGCCCGGCTGGCGTTCACCATCGGCCCCAGCATCCCCCTCCTGCTCGACGCCGGACCCGCGCTGCTCCTCCAGGAAGTGGGGCACCTGTTCGGCACGATCCTGGTCGCCCTGCCGCTCGCCGTGCTGCTGCGCATGGGCCCCGCGACCATCGGGGCCACCTTCTCCATCGACCGTGAGACGTCCTTCGCGATGGTGAGCGAGCGCTACGGCTCCGATTCGCCGCAGTACCGCGGTGTGCTGTCGATGTACGTGTACGGAACCATCTTCGGCGCGCTCGTCGTCAGCCTCGTCGCCTCGCTCGCCGCGTCCCTCGGCATCTTCGACCCGCGCGCGCTGGCCATGGGCTCCGGCATCGGCTCCTCGTCGATGATGGCCGCGGGCGCCGCGTCGATCGTCGCCGTGCACCCCGAGATGTCGGAGCAGGCGCTCGCCCTCGCCTCCACGTCGAACCTGATCACCAGCGTCCTCGGCCTCTACATCGGCGTCTGGGTCTCCCTGCCGCTCGCCGACCGCTGCTACCGGCTGCTGACCCGCGACAAGGACGCGGTGTTGCCGGGCCGCAAGCCGAAGGCCGAGTCGCAGGCCGAGCCGGAGTCCGCGGAACTGGCCGCCGACGCCGCGCAGATCCTCGCCCGGCCGACCACCCGGGTGCCGCTGTGGACCACCACGAGCATCGTCGTCGGCATCGGTCTCGTCGTCGCGGCCGTCGCCGCGCACGGCTTCACCTGGTCGATGATCGCCTGCTACGCGGTCCTCGCCGCGCTCGTCCTGGCGGGCCTGGGCGTCTCCCGGGTGACCCGGGGCCGGCTCCCCGCGATCGTCGTCGTCATCACGCTCGGCGCGCTGCTCACCTCGCCGGTGTCGCCGGTCGCGGGATGGCTGTCCCGGAACGGCGAGAGCGTCGACATCCTCTCGGTCATCACCATGCTCCTGACCATCGCGGGCCTGAGCCTCGGCAAGGACCTCCCGATGCTGAAGAAGATCGGCTGGAAGATCGTCCCCGTGGGCACGACGGCGATCATCGCGTCGTTCGTCCTGTCGACGGTGGCGGCGGAGTTCGCCCTCGGCCTCTGGGGCTGAGCACGGTGCCGGGATCTCGCCGAAGGGGCGGGACCCGGCACCGCCCGTCGACCACAATGGCCCCGTGATCGCCTCCGCGCCCCGAGAGCCCGTAGAGACCCCACCCGTCGTCACCGAACTCGCGGCGGGCCGGCCCGTGCGCGCGGTCTGGGAGAACGGGGCCGGCGGGCTCACGTTCCAGGTGGGCCTCGGGGACACGCGGCAGTTCGTGAAGTGGACGCCGCACAGCAGTGGCATCGACCTCGCGGCCGAGACGGCACGGCTGCGGTGGGCGTCGGCGTACACCGCCGTGCCGCGTGTCCTCGACGAGGGCGCCGACGACACCGGGACCTGGATCCTCACCCAGGGCCTGCCCGGGCGCTCCGCGGCGGACGACCACTGGACGCGCGACCCGGAGACCGCCGTCCGCGCCGTCGGCTCCGGGCTGCGGGCCCTCCACGACACGCTGCCCGTCGCGGACTGCCCCTTCGACTGGTCCGCCGAGAAGCGCCTGGAGCGGGTGCGGGCCCGTGCCGCGGCCGGCCGGACCGATCCGGCCGACCTGCATCCGGACCTCCGGCACCTCGGCACGGTCGAGCGGGCGCTCGGCGTGCTCGCCGACATCCCGCCCGCCGACCGACTCGTCGTCTGCCACGGCGACGCCTGCGCCCCCAACACCCTGGTCGCCGACGACGGCACCCACAGCGGCCATGTCGACCTCGGCACGCTCGGCGTCGCCGACCCCTGGGCCGATCTCGCCGTCGCCACGTGGAGCACGCGGTGGAACTACGGCCCCGGATGGGAGGAGCCGCTCCTCGAGGCTTACGGGATCGCACCCGACCCGGAGCGGATCACGTACTACCGGCTGCTGTGGGACCTGTCCGACTGAGCAACTCGCCCTGGCCGCCGGGCTATTCTCGGCCCGATCGAACGCGACCTCCCCGACCTGTCAGACCTGCCAGACCGCCCAGATCTCCCAGACCTCCCAGCCGAAGGTGTGAGCCCGATGACCGTGTCCCCGCCCGCTCGTGACGCGATGCTGGACCTCCTCTCGGCGGACGGCCCGGACCCGGAGCACGCCGAGGCGATGATGCTCTACGGCCGGCTGGTCGGGACCTGGGAGATCAGCAACCGTTACCGGTTCCCCGACGGAGAGTGGCGCACCGCCGCGGGGGAGTGGCGCTTCGGGTGGGCGCTCGGCGGCCGGGTGGTGCAGGACGTGCTCCACTGCCCGGACTTCATGGGCCCCTATCCCGGTACCACCGTCCGCATGTACGACGTCAACACGGGCCTGTGGACGATCACTTGGATCTCACCCAAGCTGCCGTCCTACTTCCGGCAGACCGGCCGCTCCGACGGCGCCGGCGGAATGATCCAGGAAGGCACGGACGCCGAAGGCAGGCGCTCCCGCTGGACGTTCACCGACGTCACCCCGACCTCCTTCCACTGGAAGGGCTACAGCGCGGGCCCCGACGGCGGGTTCACGTTCTTCCAGGAGATGCACGCGAAGCGTACGAGCGCCTAGGGACCTCAGGTGTCCTTCCGCCGTGCGGCGAGCCAGTCCGTGAACCCGGCGGGATCGCGGACGCCGTCGTCGAGGACCGCCCCGTAGACGTCGACGCTCCGGACGGTCGTCCCGTACTCGGGCCGTTCGGCCCAGGCCCGCTTGATCGCGATGATCGCCGCACGGGTCTCGTCCGTCAGGCGTGGGCGCAGGGTGGTGAGATGAGCCGTCGACGGCTGCCGTTCGGGCGCGTCGAGGAACCAGAGGTCCAGGTTCCAGGCGGCGCCGGACGAGGGCGCGCGGCACTCCACCCCGAGGTACAGGCCGTCGGGGTAGGCGTCCGGCTCGCGGTTCCAGGTCCCGCAGTCGTTGCGGAAGGTCACGAGGCGGACGCGCGGATGCGCCGCGAGACCGGCTCCGACGGCTGCCACGGCGGCGATCGCCGCGTCGTCGAGGCGCGCGCACGTCACGTCCACGTCGAGGTCCCGGCGGACCATCAGGCCCAGCGCCGCGCTCCCGACGACGGCGGGCGTGCCGACGCGCGGCAGCGAAGCGTCGAGTCCGAGGTCCCGGTACACCTGCTCCGCCTCGGCGCGCAGCGCGGTCTGCCCCGCCCGCAGATCTGAGACGTCCACGCGGACACCCTAGGCGTGAGGCGGCCCGGCCGGGCCCGGTTCGCGCATCCTGGGCCTGTCCAAACCGGCCCGTGTCGTCGTGCACTTCGCCTGCCGCCCACAGGTCCAGGAACGTCTGACCAAACAGGTCGCCGACTGGCTGCAGACCCAGCTGGAGCCCAAGGGCGTCGGCGTCGTCATCGAGGCCGAACACTCCTGCATGACCCTGCGCGGCGTACAGGCGACCGGCTCCAGCACGATGACCTCGACCATGCTGGGCCTCCTGCGCACCGACGCCCGCTCCCGCAGCGAGTTCCTGTCGCTGACCGGCGCCGCGTCGTAGGACGGTCGCAGGGCTAGGGTCGACGTCGTCGGCGAACGCTCACCCGGCCGGACGGAGAGGCATGCGGACACGACGACTCGGGCGCACCGCGGTCGAGGTCACCGAACTCGGCTTCGGGGGAGGGCCGTTGGGCGGCCTGTTCGCCGCGCTGGACGACGACACGGCGGCCGGGGCCCTGGCCGCGGCCTGGGACGGCGGCGTCCGCTCCTTCGACACCTCGCCCCACTACGGCCTCGGCCAGTCCGAACGCCGCACCGGCGCCTTCCTGCGGGGCAAGGAGAGGGCGGCGTTCACGCTGTCCACCAAGGTCGGCCGGCTGCTGGTGCCGCAGGAGGCGGGCGGCCGCACCGACGAGCGGTTCGTGGTGCCGGCCACCCATCGCCGGGTCTGGGACTTCTCCCGCGACGGCGTCCTGCGCAGCGTCGAGGACTCCCTCGCCCGGCTCGGCCTCGACCGCGTCGACGTCCTGTACCTGCACGACGCGGAGGAACACTTCGAGGAGGCGCTGCGCACCGGGTACCCGGCGCTGGCCGAACTGCGCGCCCAGGGCGTCGTCGGGGCGATCGGCGCCGGCATGTACCACCCCGGCAAGCTGGCCCGCCTGGTGCGCGAGACCGACGCGGACGTCGTGATGCTGTCCGGCCGGTACACCCTCCTCGACCACAGCGCCCTGGACGAACTGCTGCCCGCCTGCACCGCGCGCGGCGTCTCCGTCCTGGCCGCGTCCGTCTTCAACTCCGGCCTGCTGGCCACCGACCGCCCAGCCGAGGACGCCCGGTACGACTACGGCCCCGCCACCCCCGTACTCCTCGCCCGGACCCACCGCATCGCCGACGTCTGCGCCGCGCACGGCGTGACGGTCCCGCAGGCCGCCCTCGCCTTCCCGCTGCTCCACCCCGCCGTCGCCGGCGTCGTCGTCGGCATGCGCAGCGCGGACGAGGTGCGACGCGACCTCGCCGCGTTCGGCGCGGACATCCCGGCCGGCCTCTGGTCGGACCTCCGGGCGGCGGGCCTTCTGGACGAACGCACCGCCGGCCCCGGGGTCTGAGGTCAGGCCGGGCGGCCCGCGCTCAGCGCGAGCCGGTGGCCGGGGAACCGTTCGCGGAAGGCGTGGTCGTGCGAGACCACGACGACCGCGCCCGGATACGCGGACAGCGCCGCCTCCAGGTCCTCCACGAGGTCGAGCGCGACGTGGTTCGTCGGCTCGTCGAGGACGAGGACGTCGGCGGGCCGCGTGACCAGGCGGGCGAGCTGGAGCCGCCGCTGCTGCCCGGCGGACAGCTCCGCGACCGGCACGCACAGGTCCTCCTCACGGAACAGACCCAGGGCCAGCAGCCGTTCGGCGTGCTCGTCCGGCGGGCCGGGAGATCCGGCCGCGAACGCGGCGAGCAGCGCAAGACCCGTGGACCGCGCGGGCAACTCCTGCGCCAGATAGCCGATCCGGGCGGCGATGCGCACCGTTCCGGCATCGGGTGCGAGGTCTCCGGCCAGGACCCGCAGCAGGGTCGTCTTCCCGGCCCCGTTCTCTCCCGTGACCAGGAGCCGCTCCCCGGCGCCGACGGTCAGCGGCCCGTCCAGGCGCAGCCGTTCGCCGACCCGCACGCCGTCGAGCGTGACGAGCGGACCGTCCGCCCCGGGCCGGGTGACGGACTCCGTCGTGAGCGCCGCGGTGAACCGGAGCGGGGCCGCGGGCTCGGGCACCGGTGCGCGCCGCAGCTGCGCCAGCCGTTCGCGGGCCGCCCGCACCTGCCCGCCGAGCTTCGCCTCGTGCGAGCGGCGGTGCTTGCCGAAGCCCTGCCCCGGATCCTTCCCGCTCGTCGCGAGCCGCCTCCCCGCGGCCGCGACCAGCTCCTCGGTGCGGGCCGACTCCTCGACCCAGTCCGCGTGTTCCTGCACCGCACGGCGCCGCGCGGACGCCTTCGCGGCGCGGTATCCGGCCCAGCCGTCGCCGTACCGGTGCACTGTGCGGCTGTCCCGGTCGACCTCCAGGATCGTCGTGGCGACACGCTCCAGGAACAGCCGGTCGTGGGTCACCGCGACGACGGTGCCGCGGTGGGCGCGCAGGTGCTCCTGGAGCCAGCGCACGGCCCCCGCGTCGAGATGGTTCGTCGGCTCGTCGAGCAGGAGCAGTTCGGGTGCGGCGGCCAGCACGCAGGCGAGGGCGAGCCGGGACCGCTCACCGCCGGACAGGGAGCCGAGCACACGCTCGCGGGTGACCCCGGCGAGTCCCAGCCCGTGCAGGGCGGCGTCCACCCGGACGTCGGCCTCGTAACCGCCGCGCTCCTCGTAGGCGAGCAGGAGTTCGCCGTACGCGGTCAGCTCGTCCTGGGTCGCCTCGCCGAGCCGCTCCTCCGCGGCGCGCAACTGCCGCTCCATGTCCCGCAGTTCGCGCAGCGCGAGGTCGACGGCGTCCCGCACGGTGCGGTCGGGGGAGAGGGCGAGGGTCTGGGCGAGGTGACCGGTGCCGCCGGGGAAGCGGACGGTGACCTCCCCGTCGTCCGGCGGCTCGGCGGCGGCGAGCAGCCGCAGGAGAGTGGACTTGCCGGCGCCGTTCTCACCGATGACGGCTGCCTTCTCGCCCGGGCGGACGGTGAAGGTGACCTGGTCGAGGACGGTCCGGGTGCCGTAGGACTTCGTGACGTTCCTGACGGACAGCTGTGCCGTGGCGGCGGGCACGGCGGTACGGGCGCGTTCGCGCATGGGACTTCCCTGAGTGTGAGGTGTTCACGGGTGGCGGAGGCGGCGGCGGGGCGCCGTGCCCGGACTCAGAGGAAGAAGTAGAAAGCCATGCCGCTACTGTACAAGACGACCCGTCTCGTCTCAAATGATTGATGGCATGGCGAAGGAACCCCAGGTCAGGAGTTCGGGTCAGGACGGGCCGATGTTCTGGCGCGCAGCGTTCGACGCCGACACGCCCTCGTCGAGGCCCCGCGCCGCCGCGGCACCTTCGCCCGCGCCCCGTTCGCCCGTGCCACCACGGCGGCGCAGCGCGACCAGGCACGCGGCGCCCGCGAGCGCGAGGACGGCCAGGACGACGATTCCGTAGATCATGAGCGAGACCCCCGTAAGTCAGGGGGTGCGCGGCGCGCGGCCCCCGGATGTGCCTGTGCGTCCTAGTGTCGCCCCGGGCTCAGCTGTTCGAAACCCCCGGCGGTTCGTCGAGCGGCAGGCGCATCAGGGTCAGGTCCAGCCAGCGGTCGAACTTGCGGCCCACTTCCCGCACCGTGCCCGCGTGCTCGAAGCCGTGGCGTTCGTGCAGGCGGATCGACGCCGCGTTGCCCGCCTCGATGCCGGCGATCATCACGTGCAGGTCCGCCGCCCGCGCCGAGGCGATCAGCGCCGACAGGAGCGCCGAGCCGATGCCGAGTCCGTGTCGCCCCTCGGCGACGTAGACCGAGTTCTCGACCGTGTGCCGGAAGCCGGAGTACGCCTTCCACGGGCCGTAGACCGCGAAGCCGACGACCGCGCCCGCATGCTCCGCGACGAACGCCGAACCGCGCTCCAGGTGGTCGCCGAGCCAGGCCGCGCCCTCCTCGCGGGTCTGCGGGGTGTCCGTCCACAGCGCCGTGCCGTGCTCGATGGCGTGGTTGCGGATGGCCAGGACGGGGGGCAGGTCCGTGGCCCGGGCCGGGCGGACCGTCACCGCCTGCCGCCCGGACTCCTCGGTCTCGTATATTGGATTCATGTCCAACATCGTAGACCCTCTGGTGGAGCGCATCGGCGCCCGGATCCGCGCCGAGCGGGACCGGCGGCGCTGGACGCTGGCGGAGCTCGCCGAGGAGTCCGGGGTGTCACGGGCGATGATCCACCGGATCGAGCGCGGCGAGAGCAACCCCACGGCCGTCGTCCTCGGCAAGCTCTCGGCCGCCTTCCGGCTGAGCGTCGCCACCCTGCTCGACCCCGACGGGGAGGCGGCGGAGCGGGTGCGGCGGGCGGACACCGCGCCGCTCTGGAACGACCCCGAGACCGGATACACCCGCCGGCAGGTCTCGGGCCCCGGCTTCCCCGCCGAGGTCGCCGAGATCCGGCTGCCCGCCGGCGCCGAAGTCCCGTACCCGGCGGCCGCGTTCGCGTTCCACCGGCAGATCATCTGGGTCCTCGACGGGCATCTCACCTTCCACGAGGGCGACGTGGTGCACGAACTGGACGCGGGCGACACCGTCGAACTGGGGCGGCCCGCACCCTGTGTCTTCGTCAACTCCACGGCGCACGAGTGCCGTTACGCCGTCGTGCTCGTCCGTGGCGACGCACCGTGAGCCTGCGACGCGGCGCGGTCGGGCTGCTGGCCTGCACGGCCGGGGTGGCGCTCGCCAACAACTACGCGATCCAGCCCGCGCTCGGCGACGTCGCCCGCGACACCGGAACCTCCGCCGCCGCGATCGGACTCGTCACGACGGCCGCGCTGGCCGGCTGCATCGCCGGGTTCGCCTTCCTGCTCCCGCTCGCCGACCGGGCCGCGCCCCGGCGCCTGGTCGCCGGGCAGCTCCTGCTGCTCGCGGCCGGGCTCGTCGTCGCCTCGCTCGCCCACCACGTGGCCCTGCTGCTCCTCGCCTACGGCGTGATCGGCGCGGGCGCGAGCGTCAGCGCCATGGCCTCGACGATCGCGGGGCGCGGGGCACCCGAGGGACGGCGCGGGCACGCCGTCGCGCTGGTCGCGGCCGGGATGTCCGCCGGAATCCTGCTCAGCCGGCTCGTCGGCGGCGCCCTCGCGGACGCCGTCGGCTGGCGCGGGATGCTGCTCGCGTTCGCCGCGCTCGTCCTGGCCTGCGCGGCCGCCGCCCGGCTGTGGCTGCCCGCCGAACGCCCCGCGCCCACCGGCACGTACCTCGCGACGCTCGTGGCGCTGCCCGGACTGCTGCACCGCCACCGCGCCCTGCGCCGCGCCGTCCTGAACGGCAGCCTCTGGTACTTCGCGTTCAGCCTGGTCTGGGTGGCGCTCACCGTGCGGCTCGGGCAGCCCCCGTACGGCCTGGACGCGGGGACGATCGGGCTCTACAGCCTCGCCGGGGTGCTCGGTTTCGCCGCGCTGCCCGTCGCCGGGCGGCTCGGGGACCGGTACTCGCCGCGCGTCGTGATCGCCGGGAGCATGGCCGTCGCGGCGGTGGGGGCGGCGCTGCTGTGCACGGGGCTCGACCGGCCCGTGGTCACCGCCGCCGGGCTCGCCCTCGTCGACGCGGGGTGCTTCACGGCACAGGCCGCGAACCAGGCCCGCATCCTCGCGATCGACCCGCGCCGGGGCGGCAGCCTCAGCGGGGTCTATCTCCTGCTCTACTTCCTCGCCGGCGCCCTGGGCGCCGGCCTGGCCAGCCCGCTGATCGAGGCCGGCGGCTGGACGGCCGCCGCGCTCGCGGTGCTCGCCGCGCTCGTCCCGGCGGGCCTGCTCGCCCTGCGCCGCGACGAGCGGGGAAAGACGAGCGCGTGAAACCGGTGGCGCGGGACCGACCGTGAGCCCCGGCAGGGCTCAGTGCTGGTCCTGACCGCCCTGGCGCTCCGCCTTCTCCGCGTGCATCTTCTTCACGCGGACGGTCTCCTTGCGGACCTCCGACTGCGTGGCGCGCTCCTTCTGCAGCCACTCCGGGTTCTCGTCCTTCAGCGATTCGATCTGGGCCGTGGTGAGCGCCTCCGTGACACCGCCGCGGGCCAGGCCCGCGATGGAGATGCCCAGCTTCCCCGCGACCACCGGGCGCGGGTGCGGGCCGTCGGCGCGCAGGGCGACCAGCCACTGCGGCGGGTCGGCCTGCAGCGCGGCCAGCTCGGCGCGCGAGACGACACCCTCCTGGAACTCTGCGGGGGTGGCGTCGAGGTACACACCCAGCTTCTTCGCCGCGGTGGCGGGCTTCATGGTCTGGGCGCTCTGGTGCGAAGTCATGAGGTCAAGGGTATCGAGCGCGGCGGAGAGCTCCGACCACGCCGGGTAGCCTGGGCTCTGTGACAGGCACGGAACAGACCCCCGCGGCGGACCCCTCGGCGACCCCCGGGTTCCGGCTCGCCTACGTACCCGGAGCGACCCCCGCCAAGTGGGTGCGGATCTGGAACGAGCGGCTGCCCGGGACCCCCCTGACCCTCGTCCCCGTGGCCGTGGCCGACGTGGACGGTGTGCTGCGCGGCGGGGAGGCGGACGCCGGTCTGGTGCGGCTGCCGGTGGACCGTACGTTCTTCAGCGCGATCCCGCTCTACACGGAGACCACCGTCGTCGTCGTGCCCAAGGACCACGTCGTGGCCGCCGTCGAGGAGGTCACGCTCGCCGATCTCGCCGACGAGATCGTGCAGCACCCGCTCGACGACGTGCTCGACTGGGAGCGCCCGCCCGGGCAGCCGGCCTTCGAGCGTCCCGCGACCACGGCCGACGCGATCGAGCTGGTCGCCGCCGGGGTGGGCCTGCTGATCGTGCCGCAGTCGCTCGCGCGGCTGCACCACCGCCGCGACCTCACCTACCGGACCGTGACGGACGCGCCCGGCTCCGCCGTGGCGCTCGCCTGGCCGGAGGAGCGCACCACGGACCAGGTCGAGGACCTCATCGGCATCGTGCGCGGCCGCACGGTGAACAGCTCCCGGGGCCGCACCCAGCCCCAGCCGGAGAAGAAGCCCCAGAAGGACAAGAAGCCCCAGAACAAGACCCAGAAGAAGCCGGCCACGTCCGGCCGCCCCCGCCCAGGCGCCAAGCAGCCCGGCCCCCGCCGAGGCGGCAAGCCCCGCAAGCGCTCGTAGTACGCCCCCCAGGGGCGTGGGGCGGTTTCGATCAGCAGCTCAGGCGCCAAGCCAACGGGTGCCCGCCGGGGCGGCAAGCCCTGCAGCACGCATAAGACGTCCCCTGGGGCGCACGAAGTGTGCCCTCAGGGGCGCGGGGAACTGCGCGAGAAGCCCCACCGGGCGGCACCCGGCGACGCACCCCAACAGGGCAGACGCGCCCCCCCGGAAACTTCGCTCAGGCGCTGAGCAGTCGGGTGCCCGCCGGGGCGGCAAGCCCTGCCAGCACGCATAAGACGTCCCCTGGGGCGCACGAAGTGTGCCCTTAGGGGCGCGGGGCGGTTTCGATCAGCGGCTCCGCCGCGTGGGCGCGAGAAGCCCCACCGGGCGGCACCCGGCGACGCACCGCAACATGGCAGACGCGCCCCCCAACCCCCGCTCAACCCGCGGAGCGCCCCGTTCGCAACCCGTCCATCACCAGATCGAGCAACCGCGCGGCCCGAGGCTCCCAGTCGGAATGCGGATCGATCTGCCACAGCCCGGCGATCGCCAGCATGAAGTCGTCCGGGCTGACGCCGGGGCGAATCGTGCCCGCGCGGTCGTTCGCCGCGAGCAGCAGCTCCAGCGCCTGCGTCAGCGGGCCCTGGGCCAGCGACTTGAACGCGCCGCGCGCACTCGTCGCCGCGCACAACGCCTCCGCGAGGCCCGCCTTCGCCATCGCGTACCGGGCCAGCCGGTCCATCCACTCGCGCAGCGCCACCTCGGGCGCCCGGGTCCGCAGGAGCTGCTCGGCCGCGTCGGCGACCTGCTGCACCTCGTAGCGGTACACCTCCAGGACGAGCGCCTCACGGCTCGGGAAGTTCCGGTAGAACGTGCCCTGGCCGACCCCCGCGAGCCGGGCGATCGTGCTGAGCGGGGCCTGCGCCGACCGCGTCAGCTCGGCGAGGGCCACTTCGAGGATGCGCGCGCGGTTGCGCTGCGCGTCCGCGCGCTGCGCGGGGCTCTTGTCCGGCTGCTGCCGCACGCCTCCTCCTTCGACCGTGGCGCGGAAACGTCCTTGCTGGGCGGGACAGTTGTCGATTACGTTACTGAACCGCAGAACGGACAACTGTCCGCTTAGCCCGCACTCTAACCCCGGCCCGGGCCGGCGACCACCGTCCGGCCCCCGCCCCCGCACCGCGCAGATGCGCAGATTCTCCTCGCAACAGACCCGCGAAAGAAGGCTGTTCATGCCATCGGCCGACCCCGCCACGTCCAGCGTCATCACCCTGCAGATCAACGGGGAGAAGCACACGCTGCCCGTGGACCACCGCACCACCCTGCTCGACGCCCTGCGTGAGCGGCTCGACCTGACCGGGACCAAGAAAGGCTGTGACCACGGACAGTGCGGTGCCTGCACCGTGCTGGTCGGCGGCCGCAGGACCGTCGCCTGTCTGCAGCTGGCCGTCGCCGCCGAGGGCCGGGAGATCACCACCATCGAGGGCGTCTCCGAGGGTGACGAGCTGCACCCGGTGCAGCAGGCGTTCGTCGACCTCGACGGCTACCAGTGCGGCTACTGCACCCCCGGCCAGATCTGCTCCGCGCTCGCCGTCATCGAGGAGCACGCGGCCGGCTGGCCGTCCGCCGTGACCGAGGACGTGAGCCCCGAGGCGGCACCGCCGCCGCTGACCCCCGAGGAGATCCGCGAGCGCATGAGCGGCAACCTGTGCCGATGCGGCGCCTACGTCTCCATCGTCCGGGCCGTCGCCCAGGCCGCCGCCGCGAGCCAGAAGAGCCAGAAGGAGACCGTCGCGTGAGGGAGTTCGGATACGAGCGCGCCCTGGACGTGTCCGGAGCCGTCGCCCTCGCGGGCGCCGACCCCGAGACCCGCTTCCTCGGCGGCGGCACCAACCTCGTCGACCTGATGAAGGCGGGCGTCGAACGCCCCGGCCGGCTCGTCGACGTACGCGAACTGCCCCTGGACCGCGTCGAGTCCACGCCCGACGGCGGCCTGCGCATCGGCGCCACGGTCACCAACAGCGACCTCGCCGCCCACCCGGACGTGCGCCGGAACTACCCCGCCCTGACCCAGGCCGTGCTCGCCGGCGCCTCCGGCCAGCTGCGCAACATGGCGACCGTCGGCGGCAACCTGCTCCAGCGCACCCGCTGCGGCTACTTCACCGACGTGACCAAGCCCTGCAACAAGCGGAACCCCGGCAGCGGCTGCCCCGCCCTCGCCGGCGAGCACCGCAACGCCGCGATCCTCGGCGCGAGCGACGCCTGCGTCGCCGTGCACCCCTCCGACATGGGCGTCGCGCTCGCCGCCTTCGACGCCGTCGTCACCTACGAGACCGCCGACGGGCCCGGGGAACTGCCGCTCGCCGACTTCTACCGCCCGGTCGGCGACACCCCGCACCTGGAGACGGCCCTGCCGGCCGGCGCGCTCGTCACGGGCCTCGTCCTGCCGCCCGCGCCCGTCGCCGCCCGCTCCCGCTACCGCAAGGTCCGCGAGCGCGCCTCGTACGCCTTCGCGATCGGCTCCGCGGCCGCCGCGCTCGAGGTCCGCGACGGCGTCGTCCAGGACGCCCGGCTCGCGTTCGGCGCGGTCGCCTCCCGCCCCTGGCGGGCCCGCGCCGCCGAGCAGGTCCTCATCGGCGCGCCCGCCACCGGCGAGACCTTCGCCGCCGCAGCCGACGCCGAGCTCGCCGCCGCGCGGCCGCTGTCGCAGAACACGTACAAGGTGCCACTGATGCGTAATCTCGTCGTGGCGCTGCTCACCGAACTCACCGAGGAGGCCGCCCGATGACGACCACGGCGAAACCCGACGCGGTCGGCGTCGCGCGCACCCGGATCGAGAGCCACGACAAGGTCACCGGCGCGGCCCGCTACGCGAGCGAGATCCCGTTCACCGACCTCGCGCACGGCTGGCTCGTCCTGTCCACGATCGCCCGGGGCCGGATCACGGCGATCGAGGACGCCGACGTCCGCGCGATGCCCGGCGTCCTCACCGTCCTGCACCACGGCAACGCGCCGCGGGTCAGCGCCGAGTTCTTCGGCGCGCTCGGCCAGCCCGACCCGATCGTCGAGGCGTTCCAGCACGACAGGGTGCCGCACGTCGGCTGGCCCGTCGCGCTCGTCGTCGCCGAGACCTCCGAGCAGGCCCGCGAGGCCGCCGAGGCGCTCGTCGTCCGCTACGAGACCGAGCCGCACGACGTCGTCTTCGCCGCGGACCGGCCCGGCACCTACACGCCCGAGGGCCGCGAGGACTCCAAGGGCGACCTGGCGGCCGAACTCGCCGCCTCCGCCGTCGTCGTCGAGGCCTCGTACACGACCCCCGAGCAGCACCACAGCGCCATGGAGCCGCACGCGGTCACCGTCCGCTGGGACGGCGGCCGCCTGGAGGTCTTCGACGCCAACCAGGGCAGCAAGTGGGTCGCCGACGACCTCGCCCGCATGTTCTCCCTCGACCCCGAGACCGTGCACGTGCGCTCCGAGCACGTCGGCGGAGCCTTCGGCTCCAAGGGTCTGCGGGCGCACCACATCGCCGCCGTCATGGCCGCCACCGAGCTCCAGCGGCCGGTACGCATCTCGCTGACGCGCCGCCAGGTCTTCGCGATCACCGGCTACCGCAGCCCCACCGCCCAGCGGGTCCGGCTCGGCGCCGACGCCGACGGACGACTGCGCGCCTTCGAGCACGAGGCCCAGTGCATGACCTCGAACCTGCGCGAGTTCGTCGAGGCCAGCGCCGGGTACGGGCACGTCATGTACGCGACCGACGCGCTGCGCACCGTCGACCGGGTCACGCCCGTCGACGTGGCGACCCCGACCTGGATGCGCGCGCCCGGCGAGGCGCCCGGCTCCTTCGCGGTCGAGTCCGCGATCGACGAACTCGCCGAGCGGCTCGGCCTGGACCCGATCGCGGTGCGCGTGCGCAACGAACCGACGGCCGGTCCGCTCTCCGGCCTCCCGTTCAGCAGCCGCAACCTGCTCGGCTGCCTGGAGGAGGGCGCCCGCCGCTTCGGCTGGAGCGAGCGCGACCCGCGCCCGCGCGCCCGCCGCGAGGGCCGCTGGCTCATCGGCACCGGTGTCGCCGCGTCCGCCTTCCCCTCCAACGCCGCGCCCTCGACCGCGTCCGTGACCGCCGAACAGGACGGCACGTTCACGGTGAAGATCTCCGCGGCCGACGTCGGCACCGGCGCCCGGACCGCGCTCACCTCGATCGCGGCCGACGCCCTCGACGTGGCGCCCGAGCGGGTCCACGTCCGGATCGCCGACAGCGACTTCGGGCCGGCCTGGGTCGCCGGCGGCTCCATGGGCACCCGCTCCTGGGGCTGGGCCGTCATGGCCGCCGCCGCGGAGCTGCGCGAGAAGCTCGTCACCGGGGTCGAGATCCCGGCCGACGGCATCACCGCCCGCACGGACACGGCCGCCCTGATCGCCGCCCTCGCCCAGAAGGAACGGCACGCGTTCGGCGCCCAGTTCGCCGAGGTCGCCGTCGACGTCACCACCGGCGAGGTACGGGTCCGGCGGCTGCTCGGCGTCTTCGCGGCGGGCCGCATCGTCAACCCGCTCACCGCGCGCAGCCAGTTCGTCGGCGGCATGACCTGGGGCCTGTCGATGGCGCTGCACGAGGAGGCCGTCCGCGACGAGGCGTCCGGCGGTCACGTCGGCGCCGACTTCGCCGGGTACCACGTCGCCGCCAACGCGGACGTGCCGGAGATCGAGGCCGTCTGGATCGAGGACCCGGACCCCGACGACCCCGTCGGCATCAAGGGCATCGGCGAGATCGGCATCGTCGGCACCGCCGCCGCCATTGCCAACGCGGTGCACCACGCGACCGGCGTCCGCCACCGCGACCTGCCGATCCGCCCCGACCGGGTGCTGCTCGCCGAGGCCGGAGGGGACGCCCCGCATGCTTGACCTCGCCGGGCCGCTCGGTGAATGGGCCGCGCAGGGCCGGGAGTTCGCCGTCGCCACCGTTGTCTCGGTGAGCGGCAGCGCGCCCCGGCCGCCCGGCGCGGCCCTCGCCGTCGACGCGGCGGGCGAGGCGATCGGCTCGGTGTCCGGCGGCTGCGTCGAGGGCGCGGTGTACGAACTGTGCGCCGAGGCGCTGCGCGACGGCACCGTGCGGCGCGAGCGCTTCGGGTACAGCGACGACGACGCGTTCGCCGTGGGACTCACCTGCGGCGGCAGCGTCGAGGTGCACGTCGTCCCGGTCCGGGCGGACTCGCCCGGCCGGGCCGCGCTCACCGAGGCGTTCGCGCTCGCCGCGCGGGGCGAACCGGTGGCGCTCGCCCGGGTCCTCGACGGGCCCGGCGAGCTGCCCGCCGACGGCCGCGTGCTCATGGTGCGGCCCGACGGTTCGACCGCCGGCGACCTCGGTTCGGCGGATGACGCCGCGCTCGCCGCGCAGACCGGCGCGCTCCTCGACCTCGGGCGGACCGGGGTGTGCGCGGTGCCGGAGAGCTCCGCGCGCTGCGGCGGCGACGTCTCTCTCTTCGTGGAGTCGTCGGTGCCGCCGGCGCGGATGATCGTGTTCGGCGCGGTGGACTTCGCCGGGGCGCTCGTCCGGGTCGGCAAACTGCTCGGCTTCCACGTGACCCTGTGCGACGCGCGCGCCGTGTTCGCGACGCGCACCCGCTTCCCGGAGGCGGACGAGGTCGTCGTCGAGTGGCCCGACCGCTATCTGCGGGCCACGCACACCGACGAGCGGACCGTGCTGTGCGTGCTCACGCACGACGCCAAGTTCGACGTGCCGCTCCTCGAGGAGGCGCTGCGCCGGCCGGCCGCGTTCATCGGGGCGATGGGCTCGCGCCGGACGCACGAGGACCGCCTGGAGCGGCTGCGGGAGGCGGGCCTGACCGACGCCGAACTGGCACGGCTCCGCTCGCCGATCGGGCTCGACCTCGGTGGCCGTACGCCGGAGGAGACGGCCGTGTCGATCGGGGCGGAGATCGTCGCCGCCCGCCGGGGCGGGACGGGCGCTCCGCTGAGCGGCTTGGCGGGGCCGATCCACCGCACATGAGCGGAGCGGCCCGGTAGGATCCGGGCGGGCGGGTGTAGCGCAGTGGTCGTCGCGCCTCACACAGCATGAGAGGAGGACGCCGGTTCGAATCCGGCCACCCAGCCCACCCGAGCGAGGAAGCCGCGGGTCGACGCGGCGTCACACCGGCAGCAGCCTCCCCACCAGCGCGCTCAACTGCCGGGCGTTGCGGCACTCGTACATCGGCACCACGTCCGCGTACACGCCCGCCGCGGAGTCCCCCGTGTCCCAGAGCGACTTCGGCTCCGGGTTCAGCCAGTAGGTGCGGCGGGCCGTGCGGGCGATGCGGCTCAGGGACGGCACGTTCGGGTTCTGCTGGTTGTTGCGGGCGTCGCCGAGGACGAAGACCGTCGTGCGCGGGCCCACCGCCGCCTCGTAACGTTCGACGAACTCTCCCAGCGCCGTGCCGTAGTCGCTGCTGCCGTGCCACCCCGTGATCGCCGCCTCCGCCGTGATGCGGGCGCCGAGGCCGTCCGGGTCCGCCGTGCCGTGGTCGAGGAGGCCGGTGACCTCGTCGATCCGGTTGACGAACGCGAACACGCGGACCTTGCTGAACTGGTCGTGCAGGGCCTGGACCAGGAGCATCGTGAAGTTCGCGAAACCCGCCACGGAGCCCGACACGTCGCAGAGCAGCACCAGTTCGGGCCGGGCCGGGCGGCGCCTGCGCAGGACCGGGCGCATCGGCACCCCGCCCGTCGACAGCGAGCCGCGCAGCGTGCGGCGCAGGTCGATGTGGCCGCGGGCCGCCCGGCGCCGGCGTGCCGCGAGGCGTGTGGCGAGCTTCCGGGCCAGTGGATGGACGGCCCGGCGCAGTTCGGCGAGCTGGGCCTTGCCCGCGTACAGGAAGTCGGCCCGGTCCGCCGTCCGCACCGCCATGCGGCGCGCGATCTCGTCCGTGCCGCGCCGCTCGGCGACCCGGCGGCGGGCCTCGGCCCGCACCAGCTCGCGGAAGTCCTCGATCCGGGCCCGGACCTCGTCGGCCGCGATCCGGTCGGTGAACGCGCCCGAGGCGGCGGACCCGGAACCCGCCATGATCCGGGCCAGCAGGGTCTGCGGGCGCAGGCGGTCCAGCGTCTGGTGCGCCGAGTACCCGTCCGAACCCGGCGTCGAGCCGTAGCCGCCGAGCCCGTCCACCGCCTCGGCCGCGAGCCCGGCGAGCGCCGCCCGGTCGTTCGCCGCGAGGGCCTCGGCGAGCCGCTCGCGCAGCTCGTCCCGGTCGAAGCCCTCGCCCGGCTGCCCGGGGGCGCCGATCCCGCGCGGGAAGTACAGCTCGAAGACGGGGTCGAACACGGCCCGCTGGCCCTGGTCGTGCAGCAGCGCCGAGGCGAGGCCCTCGCGCAGGTGCTCCCGGTTGTCGAGGCCCAGCTCGGCGACGGCACGCGCCGCGTCCACGCTCTCGCCCGTGCCGATCCGGACGCCGTGCGTGCGCAGGGCCCGTACGAGATCGGTCACCCGGTCGGCGACCGACGGGGCGGTGCTCACACGGCGTCCAGGTCGAGCTTGGCGGCGGCCGTGCGCACGTCCTCCTGGTGCTTGAGGACGACGCCGAGCGACTGCCGGACGACCTCCTCGTCGAGCCGGTCCGCGCCGAGCGCGAGGAGGGTGCGCGCCCAGTCGACCGTCTCCGCGACCGAGGGCGCCTTGCGCAGGTCCATCGCCCGCAGTGCGCCCACGACCCGGACCAGCGACTCGGCCAGCACCGCGTCGAGTTCGGGCACCTTCAGCGCGACGATCCGGCGCTCGAGCTCGGCGTCGGGGAAGTCGATGTGCAGGAACAGGCAGCGGCGGCGCAGCGCCTCCGACAGCTCCCGGGACGCGTTCGAGGTCAGCACCACGAACGGGCGGCGCTCCGCGGTGATCGTGCCCAGCTCCGGCACCGTCACCTGGAAGTCGCTGAGCACCTCCAGGAGCAGGCCCTCCACCTCGACGTCGGCCTTGTCCATCTCGTCGACGAGCAGCACCTTCGGGTCCGTGCCCCGGATCGCGGTCAGCAGCGGCCGCGTCAGCAGGTACTCCTCGCTGAAGATGTCCGAACGCGTCCGGTCCCACGTCTCGTCACGGCCCGCCGTGATCCGCAGCAACTGCTTCGCGTGGTTCCACTCGTACAGCGCGCGGGACTCGTCGACGCCCTCGTAGCACTGGAGCCGCACGAGCCGGGCGTCGGTGATCTCCGCGACGGCCTTCGCCAGCTCGGTCTTGCCGACGCCCGCCGGGCCCTCGACGAGCAGCGGCTTGCCGAGCCGGGCGGCGAGGAAGACGGTGGTGGCCACCGCGGGCGAGGCGAGATAGCCGGTCTCGGCCAGGCGCGCGGTGACATCGTCCACGGACGCGAACAACGGGGCCTCCAGCGTGATGCGATACGGAATCCCAGCTGACCAGCACGGACGCCGCCCCACAAGGGGCGCCGCCGCTTCATGGTGAACGTCACGTCAGGCGGGCCGCCGTGTCACCCCCGCACCGCCAGCCGCAGACTCTCCTCATGGAGGGGGTCCCTCATGTGGGGCAGGACCGGGTCCGTGAGGCCGTTCCACCAGGCCGTGTCGCCCTCTATGCGGCGCAGGAGGATGCCCTCGCGGATCGCCCAGGGGCACAGGGTCAGTTCGCGGACGTCCATCAGCTTCATCGCCGTGTGTCCTACCAGCGCCCCGGCGAGCGACTGGGCCGCGCGGGGGGCCGAGATGCCGGGGAGCGCGGCGCGGTCGGGCGCGGGGAGCACCGAGAGTTCGGAGATCGCGGTGCGCAGCGCCTTGCGGCTCAACCGGCGTTCCGTGAACGGGCCGTGGCGGCCCGGGGCCGCCCCGCACAGCCGTGCCAGCTGCGTGAACGTACGTGAGGTGGCCGCCACGGTGAGCGGGCCCTCCCAGCGGATCCGCGCGGCCACGTCCCGGAGCTGGTGGCGGACGTGACGGCGCAGCGCCTTGAGGGACTCCTCCGTCGGCGGGTCCTCGTCCTGCGGCAGGTGCTCGCGCGTCAGCCGGCGCGCCCCCAGCGGCAGCGACACCGCGAAGCTCGGCTCCCGGCCCCGCCCGAACGCGACCTCGAGCGAGCCGCCGCCGATGTCGAGCACGCCGAGCGGTCCGGCCCGCCAGCCCAGCCAGCGGCGCGCCGCGAGGAACGTCAGCTCCGCCTCGACCTCGCCGGGCAGCACCCGCAGCCGCAGGCCCGCGCCCTCCTGCACGGCGCGCAGCACCTCGTCCCGGTTCGGCGCGTCCCGGACGATCGCCGTGGCGAACGCGAACGGCTCGTCGCTGCCCCAGCGCCGGGCCTCGTCCCGCGCTCCGGCGACCGCCTCGACGATCTCCGACACCGCCTCGGGGCCGAGCCGCCGGTCGTCGTCGACCCGGTCGGACAGGCGCAGCCGCCGCTTCGCCGTGTGCACCGGCAGCGGCGCCCCGTCGGCCGCGTCCGCGATCGCGAGACGCACCGTGTTCGACCCGACATCCACCACACTGATCCGCATGATCGTCGGAGTACCCCTCTGCTCGCCGGTCAATGCCGTGCCGTCGACGGCGTGTCCAGCGCCGAGAGTAGCCAGGTCCGGGAGGCGGCCGGGTCGATGACCCCGTCGATCTCCAGCGCGGCCGCTGCATTGACCGCCTTGCCGTGCTCGTACAGCTCGGCGACCCGCTCCTGGAAGGCACGCTCCCGCTCGGCCGGGTCGTCGATCGCCGCGAGCTCCCTGCGGTAGCCGAGCCGCACCGCGCCCTCCAGACCCATCCCGCCGAACTCGCCGCTCGGCCAGGCCGCCGTCGCGAGCGGCGCCCGCGTCGACCCGCCCATCATGGCCATCGCCCCGAGCCCGTACGCCTTGCGCAGCACCAGGCACACCAGCGGCACGGTGAGCCGTGCCCCGGCCACGAACAGATCCGCGAACTGCCTTACCGTCGCGGTGCGTTCGGCGTCCGGGCCGACCATGAAGCCCGGGGTGTCGCACAGCGAGAGCACCGGAAGCCCGAAGGACTCGCACAGCCGCAGGAAGCGCGCCGCCTTGTCGGCCGCGTCCCGGTCCAGAGCGCCGCCCAGATGCCCGGGGTTGTTCGCGATCAGCCCCATCGGCCGGCCCTCGACCCGGATCAGCGCCGTCACCACGCCCACCCCGAACCCGCGCCGCAGTTCGAGCACCGAGCCGGCATCGGCCAGCCCGTCGACCGCGGCCCGCACGTCGTAGGCCCGCCGCCGGTTCTCCGGCACGACATGCCGCAGGAGCCGCTGGTCCGGCGCCTCCCAACTTCCCTGCGGGCCCTGGAAGTACGACAGGTAGGCGCGGGCCGTCCGCACCGCCTCCGCCTCGTCGGCGACCGGCAGGTCGACCACCCCGTTCGGCACCTGCACCGACAGCGGCCCGATGTCCTCGGGCCGGTGCACGCCGAGTCCGCCGCCCTCGATCATCGCCGGGCCGCCCATCCCGATGTTCGCCTCCGGCGTCGCGATGATCACGTCGCAGGAGCCGAGCAGCGCCGCGTTCCCCGCGAAGCAGCGGCCGGACGCGATACCGACCAGCGGAACCCGCCCGCTGAGCCGCGCCATGTGATGGAACGTCGTCACGTTCAGGCCCGCGACCGCCGTCGAGTCCGTGTCCCCGGGCCGTCCGCCACCACCCTCCGCGAACAGCACGACCGGCAGCCCGCGCCGCTCCGCGACCTCCAGCATCCGGTCCGTCTTGGCGTGGTTGTTCATGCCCTGCGTCCCGGCGAGCACCGTGTAGTCGTACGACATCGCGACGACCGGCGCGCCGCCGACCCGGCCCGTGCCGGTGACCATGCCGTCGGCGGGCGTGTCCCGGATCAGCTCCTCCACCGGGCGCCGCCGCCGCTGCGCCGCCACCGCCAGCGCGCCGAACTCGGTGAACGTTCCCGGGTCGCAGAGGTCCTCCAGGTTCTCGCGCGCCGTGCGCCGACCGGCCGCATGCCGCTTGTCGACCACCGCCGGACGGTGCTCGTCGAGCCCGAACGCGTGCCGCGCCACGACCTCCGCGAGATCGGGCCGCACCGCGTCGAGGTCCACCGGCCCGGCGTCCTCCCGCTCCGCGGGCCCTGCCTCCCGGCCCGGTTCGAGCAGCACCAGCTCGGCGCCCTCGGCGACCGTCTCCCCGACCGACACGCGCAACTCCCGTACGAAACCGGCCTGTTCTGCGCGCACCACGTGCTCCATCTTCATGGCCTCCAGGACCACGAGCACGGCGCCCGCCGCGACCGCCCGGCCGGGCTCCGCCTCCACCGCGACGACCGTGCCGCTCATCGGCGCGACGAGCGTGCCCGCGTCCGTCTCCGGCCGGGGTGCCTCGGGCGGCGCCAGCTCGGCGAGATGCCGCTCGACGAAACCCGTGTCGACGCCGCCCGCCGTGAACCCGGGGTGGTCGAGCAGCGCGCGCAGCAGCGGCACGCCCGTCGACACCCCCTCCACCACGAACTCGTCCAGCGCCCGCCGGGCCCGCCCGCACGCCGCGTCCAGGCCGCCGCCGGGCGCGTGCGCGACCACCTTGGCGAGCAGCGAGTCGAAGCGGGTGCCGATCTCCGTGCCGGTGCGCACCGCCGTGTCCACCCGCACCCCGGGCCCCGTCGGCACGTCGAAGCGGGTGATCCGCCCGGCGGAGGGCCGCACCGCGCCGTCCGCCGCCGTGACCTCCGCGTTCACCCGCACCTGCACCGCGAAGCCGCGCGGCGCGGGCGGTGCGCCGGCGAGCCCCAGGTCCGCGAGCCGCGCGCCCGCCGCGATCCGCAGCTGCGCCGCGACGAGATCGACGCCGGTGATCTCCTCGGTCACCGTGTGCTCGACCTGAAGGCGCGGATTGGCCTCCATGAACACGAACTCCTCGCCCCGCACCAGGAATTCGACCGTCCCCACGCCCTCGTAGCCGGCCGCGCGGGCGAGCCGCAGCGCGCTGTCGAGCAGCCGGTCCCGCAACCCCGCGTCCAGCCCGGGCGCGGGCGCGATCTCCACCAGCTTCTGGTGCCGGCGCTGCGCGCTGCAGTCCCGCTCCCAGAGATGCCCCACCGCACCGGCGCCGTCCGCGAGGATCTGCACCTCGATGTGCCGGGCGCCCTCCCACAGCCGCTCCACGTACAACTCGGCCCGCCCGAAGGCCTGTCGGGCCTCCGAGGCGCACCGCTCCCAGGCCTCGTCGAGCTCCGCCGCCGTGCGCACGACGCGCATCCCGCGCCCGCCGCCCCCGCCGAGCGCCTTCACCATCACGGGCCCGCCCGCGAGGAACCCCCGCGCCTCGTCGAGCGAGGTCGCGCCGAGCGTGCCCGGCAGCACCGCCACCTCCGCCTCGACGGCGAGGGCCCGCGCCCGCGCCTTGTCCCCGAACAGGTCGAGGACCTCGGGGGAGGGGCCGACGAAGACGATCCCGGCCTCGGCGCAGCGCCCGGCCAGCTCGGACGACTCGCTCAGGAACCCGTATCCCGGATGCAGATACCCGCAGCCCGTGCGTCGCGCGGCGTCCACCAGCGCGGCCGCGTCGAGACAGCCCCCGGCCGCGAGCGCCACCTTCTCGTCGGCGGCCCGCACATGCGCCTCGTCACCCGGCTCGTGCACGGCGACCGTGCGCATCCCCAGCTCGGCGGCCGCGCGCAGCACCCGTACGGCGATCTCCCCGCGATTGGCGACGAGGACGGCGGCAGACCCCATGAGCTCCTCCGGAATGAGTCGTGGTCGGACGGACGGCTGTGGACGGATGTCCGTCAGCTTCATTGACATTGACGTCAACGTCAATACTCTGGGCCTCGTGGCACGCAGACAGCAGACGCAGCAGGAATGGGCGACCCGCACGGCCCGCGACCGCACGGACGCACCGGCCCGGGGCCGGCTCCTCGACGCGGCCGAGACCGTGTTCGCGCGCCTCGGCCACGGCCCGGCGACCATCGCCCACATCACCGTCGAGGCCGAGGTCTCCCGGGCCGGCTTCTACGTGTACTTCGCCTCCAAGGACGAGGTGTTCCGGGTGCTCGCGGCGCGGGTGCGGGACACGTTCCTCGCCGCGCAGGACGTGCCGGGCGTCGACACCGACGACGTACCGGCCGTCGCCGCCGCCTCCACCGCCGCCTTCATCACCGCCTACGCCCACCACCTGCCGCTGCTCTCCCTGATCGAGCAGCAGGCGCGCACCGACACCGAGGTGCGGGAGCTGTGGGAGGAGATCCGCGAGCGTCCCGTGCGCCGCGCCGCGCGCTACGTGCGCCGCGTCGCCGCCCAGGGGCTCGCCCACCCCGTCGTCGACCCGCTCACCCTGTCCCGCGCGGTCGGCGGCATGAGCGTGGAGTTCGCCCGGCTCGTCGCCGAGCGGCCGGCCGCCCGCGACGACGCGGTCCGCGACGTGACCGCCATGTACCTGCACCTTCTCGGCATCGGAGCAGCACCGCAGCAGTAGCAGCACACCATGAGTAGGGAGCCGCACGTTGACCACCGGCACACACGTCGAGGCGTACCTGAACGACCTGCGCGCACGGCAGGCGAAGTCCCGCGCGGGCCGCCAGCCGGCCCGCACCGTCCACCCCGCGGGCGAGCTCACCGTCCCCGCCCACATATCCCGCTGGGCCGGGCTCCACCCCGACCGCCCCGCCCTGGTCACCGACGACGGCACGCTCGACTACCGCACGCTGGACGACCTGTCCGCCCGGGTGGCCGGCCGGCTGCACGACGAGGGTGTACGGGCCGGCGACCGCGTCGGGGTCTTCCTGCCCAACGGCGCGCGCTTCGTCGTGACGATGCTCGCCGTGCTGCGCCTCGGCGCCGTGCACGTGCCCGTCAACCCGATGTTCCGCGCCGCCGAGTTGCGGCACGAACTGACCGACGCTGCCCCCGAGGTCGTCGTCACCCACGACCCGCTGCTGCCCGTCCTCGACGAGGTGCGCGCCGACACCCCGGTGCGCACCGTCCTCGCCGACGCCGACTGGCCCGCCGCGACCGCGCACGCCCGGCACGAACCGATCGCCGACGACCTCGACGCGCTCGCCGCCCTCAACTACACGGGCGGCACCACCGGCATGCCCAAGGGCTGCGAACACACCCAGCGGCACATGGTCTACACGGCCACCGCCATCGAGAACGGCCGCGCCGCGGACCCCGCCGCCCGCACCGAGCGCATCGTCTCCCTCTGCTACCTGCCGGTCTTCTGGATCGCCGGCGAGAACCTCGGCATCCTCGCCCCGCTCGTCTCCGGCGGCACCAGCGTGCTCCTGACCCGCTGGAACGCGGGCGCCGTGCTGCGCGCCATCGGCGAGCACGGTGTCACCACGCTCGCCGGCACGGTCGAGAACTACCTCGAACTCCTCGACCACCCCGAGCTGGACCGGCACGACCTGTCCACGCTGACCGCCCCGCTCACCGTGTCCTTCATCCGCAAGCTCACCCCCGACATCCGGGCCCGCTGGAGGGCGGCCGTCGGCGAGCACAGCGTCCTGCGCGAGGCCTCGTACGGGATGACCGAGACGCACACCAGCGACACGAACACGCTCGGCTTCCAGGACGGCGACCACGACCTGGTCAGCGACCCCGTCTTCTGCGGACTGCCGGTGCCCGGCACCGACTTCATGGTCGTCGACTTCGTCACGGGGGACCCGCTGCCGATCGGTGAGCGCGGCGAGATCGTCGTCCGCGGCCCCTCCGTCCTCACCCGCTACTGGCGCGCGCCCGCCGCCACCGGGAGCGCCCTGCGTGACGGCTGGCTGCACACCGGCGACATCGGCGCCCTCGACGAGGACGGCTGCCTGCACTACCTGGGCCGCAACAAGGACATGATCAAGGTCAAGGGCATGAGCGTCTTCCCGACCGAGGTCGAGACGCTGCTCGGACAGCACCCCGAGGTGCTCGCCGCCGCGGTCGTCGCCGTGCCCGACCCGGACAGCGGCGAGCGCCCCCACGCGTTCGTACGGGTCGCCGAGGGCTCCGCGCTGACCGGCGAGGCGCTGCGCGCGTGGGCCGCCACGACCATGGCCGGCTACAAGATCCCGCAGGTCGTCGAGGTCGTCCCCGAGCTGCCGCTCACGCCCACCGGGAAGATCAGGAAGACGGAGCTGAGCGCTCGAGCCACTCGCACGCGGCCCGCGCCGTGAACTCCTCCTGACCGCCCTTGAACAGCAGGTCCACCGTGGTGAACGCGGGGTCGCCGGCCTGCGCGGCGACGTACGGCACGGCGATGCAGCGCATGCCCGCCGCGTGCGCCGCCGCGGCCCCCGGCGCCGCGTCCTCCAGGACCACGCAGTGCCCCGGCGCCACCCCGAGGCGGCGGGCCGCCTCCAGGAACACGTCGGGGGCCGGCTTGCCGTGCTCCACCTCGTCCGCCGACACGTACCGCGACAGCAGCCCGGTGAGCCCCGTGCCCGCGAGGATCGCGTCGATGGTCTCCGGGGACGAACCCGAGGCGACGATCATCGGCACGCCCTCCGCGTGCAGGTGCTCCACGAACAAGCGCATCTGCGGGAACACGTGCGTCTCGGCGCGGGCCAGCTCCAGGTAGCGGGCGTTCATGTCGGCGAGCAGCTCGTCCGCGGGCGCCGTGATGCCGTAGCGCCGCTTCCAGATCCCGATGGTCTCCAGCGTGGAGATGCCGACGTACTTCTCGTGGTCGGCCCAGGTGAAGTCCGTGACGCCGTACCGGGCGAGCGTGCCGATCGCCGCGCGGAAGTAGTTGGGCTCGCTGTCCACGAGGGTGCCGTCCAGATCGAAGACGACGGCCGTGGTGCCGAGCCGGTACGCGGGCAGGTGGTCGCTCATGTCTTCCAGCATGCAGGAACCGGCGGCCCGGATCACCTGCGCTCGGCGGCCGCGCGTCCGATCGCCTCGACCAGCGGGAGCACCCGGTGCGGGACCCGCTCGCGCAGCGCCACCTCGGTGCGGGTGCGGACGACTCCGGGCAGCCGGTTGAGCTGCTGCACGATGTCCTCCAGATGCCCCGCGTCGCGCGCCGCGACCCGGGCGAGCAGGTCGCCGCCGCCCGTGATCGAGTACGCCTCGATGATCTCGGGCACGCCCGCCAGGTCGTCGCCGACGTCGGCGAGATGCCCCTGGGTGACCTGGATGTGCACGAACGCCAGCACCGGGTGGCCGAGGGCGGCGGGGGAGAGGGTCGGGGCGGTGCCCGTGATCACCCCGTCCCGCTCCAGGCGGTCGAGCCGGGCCTGGAGCGTGCCCCGGGCGACCCCGAGGATCCGCGCGTACTCACGCACACTCGTCCGCGGCTGCTCCAGGAGCAGCCGCAGAATCCGGGTGTCGAGCTGGTCCACGGCCATTGGCGGTGTGCTCCCTACGGCAAGGTGGCAGGTGGTACGGGTCGGACGCCGCCGACTGTACCAATGGCCCGATGCGCCTGCCCGGCCAGGGAGCCCGGCGAGGGAGCGCGGTCAGGCAGCTTGGCGGGGGAGACCGGCCCGGAAGCCGAGTTGGCGGGCAGCCCCGTCAGGCAGTCCGGTGTCGGGACGCCCGGTCGGGGCAGCTCGGTCAGGAAGTGCGGTCACAGAGCCTGGCCGGGCAAGCAGGGCCAAGCTGCTCGGTCCGGCAGCCGGGTCATGGGGACGGGCCAGGCAGCCCTGTCAGGGAGTCCGGTGTCGGGACGCCCGGTCGGGGCAGCTCGGTCAGGAAGACCCATCAGACAGCTCGGTGTCAGCAAGCCGGGCCATAAAGCCCGGTCACGCAGCCCGGTCAGGACCGCGCCGTCAGGACCCGCCGGTAAGGGCCGGGCTGCGTGAGGACCCGCCCGTCAGGACCGCCCTGTCAGGACCGCCCCGTGACCCCGGGCCCGGATGCCGTCGAGCCGCGCACCACCAGTTCCGGCATGAACACGAACTCGGTGTGCGGGGTGGGCGTTCCGCCGATCTCTTCCAGGACGGCGCGGACCGCGGCCTGGCCCATGGCCTGGACCGGCTTGCGTACCGTCGTCAGGGGCGGGTCGGTGAACGCGATCAGCGGCGAGTCGTCGAAGCCGACCACCGACACGTCGTCCGGGACCTCCAGGCCCCGCCGGCGCGCCTCGCGGATCGCGCCGAGCGCCATCATGTCGCTCGCGCACACGATCGCGGTGCAGCCGCGGTCGAGCAGGTCGGACGCCGCCGCCTGGCCGCCCTCCAGGGTGTAGAGGGAGTGCTGGACGAGCTCGCGTTCGATGTCTTCGGGCGCCAGAGAGAAACGGTCCTGCATCGCGCGCACGAAGCCCTCGATCTTGCGCTGCACCGGCACGAACCGCTTCGGGCCGAGCGCGAGCCCGATCCGGTTGTGCCCGAGCGCCGCGAGATGCGTGACGGCGAGCTGCATCGCGGCCCGGTCGTCCGGCGAGATGAACGGCGCCCGCACCTTCGGCGAGAAGCCGTCCACGAGCACGAACGGGACGCCCTGGGCGCGCAGTTGCTCGTAGCGCTGGGTGTCGGCCGTGGTGTCGGCGTGCAGCCCGGAGACGTAGATGATGCCGGTGACCCCGCGGTCGACGAGCATCTCGGTCAGCTCGTCCTCGGTGGAGCCGCCGGGAGTCTGCGTGGCGAGCACCGGCGTGTAGCCCTGCCGGGTCAGCGCCTGGCCGATGACCTGCGCGAGCGCCGGGAAGATCGGGTTCTCCAGCTCCGGCGTGATCAGGCCGACCAGGCCCTCGCTGCGGCGGCGCAGCCGGACCGGCCGCTCGTAGCCGAGCACGTCGAGGGCGGCGAGCACGGACTGCCGGGTGGCCGAGGCGACGCCGGGCTTCCCGTTCAGCACGCGGCTGACCGTCGCCTCGCTGACACCGGCCTGCGCCGCGATGTCGGCCAGGCGGGCGGTCGCGGGCGGGGACGGCACCGGCCGGCGGGCGGCCTGTGCGGGCAGCTGCGTCATCGCACTCCTTGCAGAACAACAGGACAAGACCTCAGATGATCCCTGTGTGACGGCTCCGTGGCAAGACCTTGCAGAGCCTTGCAGCCGGGCAACTGGCAGCAAAACCAGGCAAACCGCATAACGCTTGCAGCTCGGGCTGCAAAATTTTTCAGCAAGGTCTTTCGTACGGCTTACCGCGCTGTTACGTTCACGTCGCCCGGCGGCCGCAGCGGCCCAGTCGGCAGAGCCAAAACGGGCTTACACCCCTCTAGGAGATCTCATGCGGCGTGGCATAGCGGCCACCGCGGTGGTGGCGTCCCTCGCACTCGCGGCGACGGCCTGCGGCGGAAGTGACGAGGACGGCGGCAAGGCGTCGGGCCCGGTCACCATCACCTGGTGGGACACCTCGAACGCGACGAACGAGGCCCCCACGTACAAGGCCCTGGCCAAGGAGTTCGAGAAGGCGAACCCCGGCATCAAGGTCAAGTACACCAACGTGCCCTTCGACCAGGCGCAGAACAAGTTCGACACCGCCGCCGGCGCGAGCGGCGCCCCGGACGTGCTGCGTGCCGAGGTCGGCTGGACGCCCGCGTTCGCGAAGAAGAGCTACCTGCTGCCGCTCGACGGCACCGAGGCCCTCGCCGAGAAGGACAAGTTCCAGCCGAGCCTGATCAAGCAGGCCCAGTTCGACGGCAAGACCTACGGCGTGCCGCTGGTCACCGACACCCTGGCCCTCGTCTACAACAAGGCGCTCTTCGAGAAGGCGGGCATCACCGAGGCGCCCACCACCTGGGAGGAGCTGAAGGCCGACGCGGCCAAGGTCAAGGACAAGACCGGCGTCGACGGCTACTGGGCCTCCACCGCGGGCTACTACGCCCAGCCGTTCCTCTTCGGCGAGGGCACCGACACCGTCGACGCCCAGGGCAAGAAGATCACCATCTCCTCCGCCGCCGCCAAGAAGGGCCTGACCACCTGGAAGGGCATGTTCGACGGCAAGGGCCTGCACAAGGCCGACGCCACCGCCGACGCCTACGCCCACATCCAGGACGCGTTCGTCAGCGGCAAGGTCGCCGCGATCGTCCAGGGCCCCTGGGAGATCACGAACTTCTACAAGGGCTCGGCGTTCAAGGACAAGGCGAACCTCGGCATCGCCACCGTCCCGGCCGGTTCCAGCGGCAAGGCGGGCGCTCCGACGGGCGGACACAACCTGTCCGTCTACGCGGGCTCCGACAAGGCCCACCAGGAAGCGTCGCTCAAGTTCGTCAAGTGGATGACCTCCGCGAAGACGCAGGAGCAGATCGCCCTGAAGAACTCGACGCTGCCCACCCGCGAGGACGCGTACACCGCGAAGGTCACCGCCGACCCGGGCATCGCCGGCTACCAGAAGGTGCTCCCCGCCGCCCAGCCGCGCCCCGAGCTGCCCGAGTACAGCTCGCTGTGGACGCCGATGGATCAGGAGCTCCCGAAGGTCGCCACCGGCAAGGAGTCCCTCGACAAGGGCCTCGGCAACCTGGAGACCGCCTTCACCAAGCTGGTCCCCGGCTTCACCAAGTGACCCCGGCGGTCCAGTACTGACCCCGGCGGTCCCGTAGCGCAAGTGGCCGGTTCGCGCCCCGAAGGGGGAGGGCGCGGACCGGCGTCGAACCGCCCCGCCCCATGCAGAAGGTGCCCGCATGACCCTCGCCGTCGACCGACCGGCCACCCAGAGCCGCCCGCCGCGCCCCGGACCGATCCGGCGCCTCAAGGACTCGTACCGCAAGTACTGGTACGCGTACGCGATGATCGCCCCGGTCGTCGTCGTGCTCGGCGTCCTCGTCGGCTACCCGCTCGCACGGGGCTTCTACCTGACGCTCACCGACGCCAACAGCCTGAACTCGGCGCGCACCATCGGCGTCAACCACATCGACGCCACGTACCAGTTCATCGGCCTCGACAACTACGCCGACATCCTGTGGGGCCCCGCCTCCTACGACCGCTTCTGGTCCCACTTCATCTGGACCGTCGTCTGGACGGCCGTCTGCGTCGCCCTGCACTACGTCATCGGCCTCGGCCTCGCGCTGCTGCTCGACGAGAAGATGCGCGGCCGCACCCTGTACCGGCTGCTGCTCATCCTGCCCTGGGCGGTGCCCACCTTCGTCACCGTCTTCGCGTGGCGGATCATGCTCGCCGACTCCGGGATCATCAACGCCACGCTCGGCTCGCTGCACCTGCCGCAGCCGCAGTGGCTCGAGGACCCCACGTTCCAGCGGATCGCCGCGATCCTCGTCAACACCTGGTGCGGCGTGCCCTTCATGATGATCTCGCTGCTCGGCGGACTCCAGTCCATCGACTCCTCGCTCTACGAGGCCGCCGAGATGGACGGCGCGAACGCCTGGCAGCGCTTCCGGCACATCACCCTGCCGGGCCTCAGGTCGGTCAGCTCCACCGTCGTGCTCCTCGGCGTGATCTGGACCTTCAACCAGTTCGCGATCATCTTCCTGCTGTTCGGCAACACGGCGCCGGACGCCCAGATCCTCGTCACCTGGGCCTACCGCCTCGGCTTCGGCCAGCAGCCGCGCGACTTCGCCCAGTCCGCCGCCTACGGCGTGCTGCTGCTGTCGATCCTCACCGTCTTCACGACCTTCTACTACCGCTGGTTGAAGCGCAATGAGCAGCTCGCCGTCTGACGCCGCAGGAGCCCCCACCATGAGCACCACGACCGCACCGCAGATCCCCGCGGCACCGACCACGTCCGAGGACGACCGACCGGCCGGCAAGGCACCCAAGGTGCGCCGCCGGGGCGAGCGCGGCCCGCTGGGCAAGGCGGTCGCGCACGGCGTCCTCGGCATCGCGAGCCTCGTCGCCCTGTTCCCGATCGTCTGGCTCGTCTACCTGTCCTTCGGCCCGGACAAGGACGACTACCTGCACCCGGGAGGCATCGCCGGCAAGGCGACGTTCTCCAACTACGCGCAGGTGCTCCAGCACACCAACTTCTTCCAGTGGATGCAGTCGACGCTGATCATCGCGCTCGGCACCACGCTCGTCGGCGTCCTGTTCGCCGCGACGACCGGCTACGCGGTCTCCCGCATGCGCTTCCCCGGCTACCGGCCGCTGATGTGGGTGCTGCTGCTCACGCAGGCGTTCCCCATCGCCGTCCTCATCGTGCCGATGTACGAGATCTTCTCGGAGCTGGGCCTCATCGACACCTACCAGGGCGTCATCCTGGTCAACTGCACCACGATCGTGCCCTACTGCACCTGGCTGATGAAGGGCTACTTCGACACCGTCCCGATCGAGATCGACGAGGCCGGCCGGATCGACGGGCTCAGCCCCTTCGGCACCTTCTGGCGGCTCATCCTGCCGCTGGCCAAGCCGGGCATCGCCGTCGCCGCGTTCTACAGCTTCATCACGGCGTTCGCCGAGGTGCCCTTCGCGTCCACGTTCCTGCTCGACGACTCCAAGTACACCTTCGCGGTGGGCCTGCAGAGCTTCATCAGTGAGCACGACGCCCAGTGGAACCTGATGGCCGCCACCGCGGTGTTGATCGCCATTCCGGTCACCGCCTTCTTCTACCTTGTCCAGAAGCACCTGGTCACCGGCCTCACGGCAGGCGGCACCAAGGGCTGAACCCCCACCCACGACCGACCAGTTGCCAGCTCCTTCCCGCAGCAAGGACACCATGAGCCAGCACCCCACCGACACCGCACCGGCCGGCGCCATGACCACCCGCGAGGCCGCGGACTGGTGGCGCGACGCCGTCATCTACCAGGTCTATCCGCGCAGTTTCGCCGACAGCGACGGCGACGGCACCGGCGACCTCGAAGGCATCCGGCAGCGCCTGCCGTACCTGCGCGACCTGGGCGTGGACGCGGTCTGGCTGAGCCCGTTCTACGCCTCCCCGCAGGCCGACGGCGGATACGACGTCGCCGACTACCGGGCCGTCGACCCCATGTACGGCACCCTCCTCGACGCCGACGCCGTCATCCGGGACGCCCACGGGCTCGGCCTGCGGGTCATCGTCGACCTCGTGCCCAACCACTCCTCCGACCAGCACGAGTGGTTCAAGCGCGCCGTCGCCGAGGGCCCCGGCTCGCCGCTGCGCGAGCGCTACCACTTCCGCCCCGGAAAGGGCCCGCACGGCGAACTGCCGCCCAACGACTGGGAGTCCATCTTCGGCGGCCCCGCCTGGACCCGGCTCCCCGACGGCGAGTGGTACCTGCACCTCTTCGCCCCCGAGCAGCCCGACCTGAACTGGGAGCACCCGGCGGTCGCCGACGAGTTCCGCTCCATCCTGCGGTTCTGGCTCGACATGGGCGTCGACGGCTTCCGCATCGACGTCGCCCACGGCCTCGTCAAGGCCGAGGGCCTGCCCGACCTCGGCGGCCACGACCAGCTCAAGCTGCTCGGCAACGACGTCATGCCGTTCTTCGACCAGGACGGCGTCCACGCGATCTACCGCTCGTGGCGCCTCATCCTGGACGAGTACGACGGCGACCGCATCTTCGTCGCCGAGGCGTGGACGCCGACCGTCGAGCGCACCGCCAACTACGTGCGCCCCGACGAGCTGCACCAGGCCTTCAACTTCCAGTACCTGGGCGCCCCCTGGGAGGCCGAGGAGCTGCGCCGCATCATCGACAGCTCGCTCGACGCCATGCGCCCCGTCGGCGCCCCGGCCACCTGGGTCCTGTCCAACCACGACGTCACCCGGCACGCCACCCGCTACGCCAACCCGCCGGGCCTCGGCACCCAGATCCGCACCCCCGGCGACCGCGAGCTCGGCCTGCGCCGCGCCCGCGCCGCCACCCTGCTGATGCTGGCCCTGCCCGGCTCCGCCTACGTCTACCAGGGCGAGGAGCTCGGCCTGCCCGACGTCACCGACCTGCCCGACGAGGTGCGCCAGGACCCGTCGTTCTTCCGCGCCCAGGGCCAGGACGGCTACCGCGACGGCTGCCGGGTGCCGATCCCGTGGACCCGCGCCGGATCCTCGTACGGCTTCGGCAGCGGGGGCAGCTGGCTGCCGCAGCCCGAGAGCTGGGGCGAGCTCAGCGTCGAGGCGCAGACCGGTGTCGCCGGCTCCACCCTGGAGCTGTACCGCGCCGCGCTCGCCGTGCGCCGCGACGAGCCGGGCCTCGGCGCCGGCACCGACGTGACCTGGGACGAAGAGGTGCCGCCCGGCATCCTCCGGCTCGACCGGCCGGGCTTCGCCTGCACGGTCAACACCACCGGGACCGCCGTGCGCATCACCGCCCCCGGCCGGGTGCTCCTCGCCTCGGCGCCGGTCACGGTCGCGGACGGCCTGGTCGAGCTGACCGCCGACACGACCGTGTGGTGGGCCACCGCGTAGGACAGCTGGACAGGGAATGGGGGGCCGGTGCACTCCGCACCGGCCCCCCTCTCCCGATCTCCCGATCCGCTAGCCGTGGAAGGCGATCGCGCCCTTCGCGGGCACGGTCAGTTCGGCCTTGCCGCCGGAGACGGTGACCGAGGTCGCGCCGCCGTCGATCACGTTCGCGTACGTGCCGTCGGGCAGACCCGTCGTGTACGTGGCCGTGTGGGCGTCCGACGTGTTGTTGAGCGCGACGAAGCCCTTGTCACCACGGCCGAAGCCGATGACGTTCCCGGCGGGGGACTGCCAGTTCGCCACGCCCGCGTCCCCGACCGCGTTGTGCCAGCCGACCATCCCGGCCACGGCCGCGTCCCGGTCCACGCAGGCCCAGCCGCTGCCGCAGTCCGTGCCGGTGACGAAGCCGTTTCCGTCGTTCGGCGGCGCCTGGTCGCTCTGGTCGAAGGTCCAGGCGGCGTACACCGACGGGCGGCCGTATCCGCGCGCCAGCTGGAACACGTTGGCCAGCGTCGCCGTCGCGCCGTCCTTGTAACTGAGCGAGTAGCCGTTGCGCTCGGTGTCGTGGTTGGTGACGAAGGAGTTGGAGTGCGCCTCGTCGGCGAGCCCCCAACTGCTGCCGAACGACGCAAGGTTGGCGATGTCGCCGCCCTGGAACTGGGACTTCATCGCGGCGGCGTACGTGAAGTCGAGGACGTCGCCGTTGTTGTAGTAGTCCCCGAGGGCGGGCGGATTGCCCGGGTAGACCTCCTGCGTGACGTAGGGGGCGTCGCCCGCCTTCGTGGTGTGCAGAGCGCCCACGATCGCGTTCAGGTCGCCCGTCTCGATGTGCTTGGCGGCGTCGACGCGGAAGCCGTCGACACCCAGGTCGATCTGCGTGTTGAGGAACCCGGCGATCTTGTCGCGGACGCCCTGCTCGCCCGTGTCGAGATCGGGCATGCCGAGCAGTTCGCAGTGCTGGACCTCGTACTGGTCGGACCAGTTGGCGATGGTCTTCCTGCAGTCGTCGCTGTCGGCCGGGTCGTAGTCCGGGGTGTCGTAGCGGTCGCCGATCGTGGTGCCGGCGTACCCGGTACCGGTCTGCGCGGCCGTGTGGTTGACGACCGCGTCCGTGTAGACCTCGATGCCCGCCGCGTGGCAGGTGTCGATCATGTCCTTGAAGTCGCCCGCGCTGCCGAAGCGGCTGTCGAGCTTGTACGAGTACGGCTGGTAGACGTCCCACCAGTAGAAGTTCTGCTGCTTGAGGGACTCCTCGGGCGGCGCGACCTGGACGGCGCCGTAGCCGGCCGGGTCGAGGACGTCCGTGCACTCCTTGCCGACGGACTTCCAGTTCCACTGCCACAGGTTGGCGATCACATCGCCGTTCGCCACGCCCGTGTCGGCGGCGGCGGGCTGCGCGGGCAGCGTGACGACGCCGCCGAGCGTCAGGGCGCCCAGGGCGAGCGCGGTCGCGCCCGCCCGGCGGCGCCGGGCACGTGTGGGGGATCGATGCATGTGCGGCTCCTGAATGGGGGGATTCCGGCCCTTTCGTCAGGGCCGGAGGGAGGGCAACGCTCCGTGAGCCTGCGGGAGTTGAGAAGGCCACGTCAAGAACCCTGCTGAAAGTTCTTGCTGTTGCTTGCAGAACTCTTGCAGTCGGCTTCCAGCAAGCGGTACCGTCACGCGGCGGACCGGGGCTCCTCCCCGCTGCCCCGGTCCCCAAGGCCCCGGCCCCCGTCGGCCCGCGCCTCCCCAAGAGCCCTGATTCCGCGAGGAGTTCACGCCTTGAGCCGCACCCGTCCCATCCCGCACAGACGGGCCGCCGCGTACACTGCGGCCGCCGCCCTCCTCGTCACGCTCGCCCAGCCGCTCGCGGCCCGCGCCGCGGCCCCGCCCGCGCCGCCCTCCGACGCGAAGCTCGCCGCCGCGCCCGCCCGCCACGACCTCACCCGCGAGCAGTACTACTTCGTCCTGCCGGACCGCTTCGCCAACGGCGACAGCGCCAACGACAAGGGCGGACTCACCGGTTCGCGGCTCTCCACGGGCTACGACCCCACCGACAAGGGCTTCTACCAGGGCGGCGACCTCAAGGGCCTCACCGAGCGGCTCGACTACATCAAGGACCTCGGCACCACCGCGATCTGGATGGCGCCGATCTTCAAGAACAAGCCGGTGCAGGGCGAGGGCGACAACGCCTCGGCCGGCTACCACGGCTACTGGATCACCGACTTCACCCGGGTCGACCCGCACTTCGGCACGAACGCGGATCTGAAGCGCCTCATAGCGAAGGCGCACGCCAAGGGCATGAAGGTCTTCTTCGACGTCATCACCAACCACACCGCCGACACCGTCGACTACGCCGAGAAGCAGTACGGCTACCGCCCCAAGGGCGCCTACCCCTACCTCGACACCGGCGGCCGCCCCTTCGACGACAGCGCGGGCGTCACCGCGAAGGTCGACCGGGACTCCTTCCCGTACACGCCGAAGAACACCGGCGAGATGGTCCCGGACTGGCTGAACGACCCGACGATGTACCACAACCGCGGCGACTCGACCTGGGAGGGCGAGTCCACGACGTACGGCGACTTCTCCGGGCTCGACGACCTGTGGACCGAGCGGCCCGAGGTCGTCCGGGGCATGGAGAGGATCTACGAGACCTGGGTGCGGGACTTCGACGTCGACGGCTTCCGCATCGACACCGCCAAGCACGTGAACATGGACTTCTGGACCCAGTGGGCCACCGCTCTCGACCGGTACGCGGCGGCCCGCGGCCGGAAGGACTTCTTCATGTTCGGCGAGGTCTACTCCGCCGACACCGACGTCACCGCGCCCTACGTCACGCGCGGCCGGCTCGACGCGACCCTCGACTTCCCGTTCCAGGACGCCGCCCGCGCCTACGCCTCCCAGGGCGCCGGCGCGGACAAGCTCGCCAAGGTCTTCGCCGACGACTACAAGTACGCCACCGACCAGGCCAACGCGTACGAGCAGGTCACCTTCCTCGGCAACCACGACATGGGCCGCATCGGCACCTTCCTCAAGGCCGACCACCCGAAGGCATCCGACAAGGAACTCCTCCAGCGCGACCGGCTCGCCCACGAGCTGATGTTCCTCTCGCGCGGGAACCCCGTCGTCTACTACGGCGACGAGCAGGGCTTCACCGGCGCCGGCGGCGACAAGGACGCCCGCCAGACCCTCTTCCCCTCGAAGGTCGCCGACTATCTGGACGACGACGAGCTCGGCACCGACCGCACGCACGCCGACGCCGCCTACGACGAGCAGCACCCCCTCTACCAGGACATCGCCGCGCTGGCGAAGCTCCGCGAGCAGAACCCGGCCCTCACCGACGGCACGCAGAAGGAGCTCTACGCCAAGGACTCCGTGTACGCGTTCTCCCGCACCGGCGACGACCGCGAGTACGTCGTCGCCGTGAACAACGCGCAGGAGGCCAAGACCGTCGAACTGCCCGTGGAGTCCGCCGCGTTCGGCACCCTCTACGGCGGATCGGGCCGCGTGAAGGCCGACGGCGGACGCGTCGAGGTGACCGTCCCCGCGCTCTCCTCCCTCGTCCTGCGCGCCGACGCGAAGCTCCCGAAGGCCGGCACCGCACCGCAGGTCTCCCTCACGGCCCGGGCCGCCGGCGCCACCGGCACCGTCACGCTCAGCGCCGACCCCGGTGCGACCGCGTCCCCGCGCGTGGTCTTCGCCGCCCAGGTCGGCGACGGGACGTGGCGCACGCTGGGCTCGGTCGACCACGCCCCGTACAAGATCACGCAGTATCTTCCGGACACGGTGAAGGCGGGCACCGACCTGCGCTACAAGGCCGTCGTCGTGGACCGGGACGGGCGCACCGCGAGCGCCCTCGCCTCCTCGACCGCCGGGCAGGCCCCGGCCCCCGAGAAGCCGACCGCCGTCGACCGCGACCACGTCGTGGTCCACTATCAGCGCACCGACAAGGACTACACCGGCTGGACCCTCAAGTCAGGTGACAGCAAGGGCGAGTTCGTCGGGCGGGACGCCTACGGCGCCTTCGCCTGGGTGAAGGTCCCCGACGGCGCCGGATCGCTGAAGTACACCGTCGAGAAGGACGGCACCGCCGACGGCCCCGAGCGCACGATCGACCTCGGCAGGACCGGAGAGGTCTGGATCGAGCAGGGCGCCGACGGACAGAAGTCCACCCGGCCCGACGGGGTGTACCCGCCGCAGGACGCGACCAAGGCCGTCGTCCATGTGCGCCGCGCCGACGGCGACTACGACGGCTGGGGTCTGCACACCTGGACCGGCGCCGCGAACCCCACCGACTGGGCGAAGCCGCTCCAGCCGACCGGCAAGGACGCGTTCGGCCTCGTCTTCGAGGTGCCGCTCGCCGAAGGCGCCACCAGCCTCGGCTACATCCTCCACAAGGGCGACGAGAAGGACATCCCCACCGACCGCTCCCTCGACTTCGGCACGTACGGCAAGGAGGTGTGGCTGAACGCGGGGGAGAGCGGCTACCTGCTGCCGTCCCAGAGCGGCGGCGGCGACCTCGACCTTGGCAAGGCCGAGGCGCAGTGGATCGACGCCGACACCGTCGTGTGGAAGGTGAAGGCCGGCTCCGGCACCAGCGCACAGCTCGTGTACGCGCCCGACGGCGGCATCACCGTCGAGGACGGAGCGCTGAGCGACGAGGGGCACTGGCTGCGGCTGAACCCGGGCGCGCTCACCGACGCGCAGAAGGCCAAGTACCCGCACCTCAAGGACTACCCCGCGTTCACGATCGACCCCCGCGACCGCGACCGGGCGCGCGACGCCCTGCGCGGGCAGCTGATCGCGACCCAGCGCGCGGCCAACGGCGCCCTGCTCACCGCGACCGGCGTCCAGCTCCCCGGCGCGCTCGACTCCCTGTACGGGACGGCCGCCGCGAAGACCGGGCTCGGACCCGTGTTCAAGGGGGACAAGGTCACTCTGTCCGTGTGGGCGCCGACCGCCCAGGACGTGTCCCTCGACCTCGACGGGCGGACCGTGCGCATGCGCCGCGACGGTGCGAGCGGCGTCTGGTCCGCCACCGGCCCGGCCGACGCCTGGCGCGGCAAGCCGTACCGTTACGCCGTGCGCGTGTGGGCGCCGAGCGTCGGCAAGCTCGTCACCAACAAGGTCACCGACCCGTACTCGGTCGCTCTCACCGCGAACTCGCAGCGCAGCCTCGTCGTCGACCTCGCCGACCGGGCGCTCGCCCCCAAGGGCTGGTCGGACCTGAAGAAGCCGAAGGCCGTCGCGATGAAGGACGCGCAGACCCAGGAACTGCACGTCCGCGACTTCTCCGTGGCGGACACCACCACCCCGAAGGACGACCGCGGCACCTACCGCGCCTTCACCGACCGCGACAGCGCGGGCTCCAAGCACCTGCGCGCCCTGGCCGCCGCCGGCACCTCGTACGTGCACCTGCTGCCCGCCTTCGACATCGCGACGATCCCCGAGAAGCGGTCCGAGCAGGCCACCCCCGACTGCGACCTCGGTTCGTACGCGCCCGACAGTGACCGGCAGCAGGCCTGCGTCACGAAGAGCGCCGCGAAGGACGCCTTCAACTGGGGCTACGACCCGCTCCACTACACCGTCCCCGAGGGCTCCTACGCCTCCGACCCGGACGGCACCCGGCGCACCGTCGAGTTCCGGCAGATGGTCCAGGCCCTCAACCAGGACGGCCTGCGCGTCGTCATGGACGTCGTCTACAACCACACGGCGGCCGCGGGCCAGGACGACAACTCCGTCCTCGACCGGATCGTCCCCGGCTACTACCAGCGGCTGAACGCGGACGGCTCGGTCGCGAACTCGACCTGCTGCGCCAACACCGCGCCCGAGAACACGATGATGGGCAAGCTCGTCGCCGACTCCGTCGTCACCTGGGCCAGGCAGTACAAAGTCGACGGCTTCCGCTTCGACCTCATGGGCCACCACCCCAAGGCCAACATCCTGGCCGTCCGCAAGGCACTCGACGCACTCACCGTCGCGAAGGACGGCGTCGACGGCAAGAAGATCATCCTCTACGGAGAGGGCTGGAACTTCGGCGAGGTCGCCGACGACGCCCGCTTCGTCCAGGCCACGCAGAAGAACATGGCCGGCACCGGCATCGCCACCTTCTCCGACCGGGCCCGCGACGCCGTCCGCGGCGGCGGCCCCTTCGACGAGGACCCCGGCGTCCAGGGCTTCGCCAGCGGCCTCTACACCGACCCCAACACCTCGAAGGCCAACGGCACCCCCGCCGAGCAGAAGGCCCGGCTGCTCCACTACCAGGACCTGATCAAGGTGGGCCTGTCCGGGAACCTGGCCGACTACTCCTTCACCGACACCGCCGGGAAGCAGGTGAAGGGCTCCCAGGTCGACTACAACGGCGCCCCCGCCGGGTACGCCGAGGCCCCGGGCGACGCGCTCGCCTACGCCGACGCGCACGACAACGAGTCCCTCTACGACGCCCTCACCTACAAGCTGCCGAAGGAGACCTCGACGGCCGACCGGGCCCGTATGCAGGTCCTCGCGACGGCCACCGCCACGCTCTCGCAGGGCCCCGCCCTCTCCCAGGCCGGCACCGACCTGCTCCGGTCGAAGTCCCTCGACCGGAACTCCTTCGACAGCGGCGACTGGTTCAACGCGATCCACTGGGACTGCCGCACGGGCAACGGCTTCGGGCGCGGCCTCCCGCCCGCCGCCGACAACGAGGCGAAGTGGCCGTACGCGAAGCCGCTCCTGGCCTCCGTCCCGGTCCCGGGCTGCCGTGACATCGACGGCGCCTCCGCCGCGTACCAGGACCTGCTGAAGATCCGCACGGCCGAGCCCGCCTTCCACCTCGACAGCGCCGCCGAGGTCCAGAAGGAGCTGTCCTTCCCGCTCTCGGGAACCGACGAGACCCCGGGCGTGGTCACCATGCGCCTCGGCGACCTCGTCGTCGTCCTCAACGCGACGCCCGAGGAGCAGAAGCAGACGGTCGGGCAGCTGGCCGGCACGGCGTACGGCCTGCATCCGGTGCAGGAGAAGGGAGCGGACGAGGTCGTGCGCACGTCCTCGTACGAGAAGGGCTCGGGCACCTTCACCGTCCCGGCCCGCACGGTCGCGGTCTTCACCCGCGGCTGACGGCACCGCTCCGATGGTGCGCATGATGTCCGGGACGACTGGAAGCGGCGGCTCGACGGGGGACGCTTGACCCTCACACCGTGTGAGCCCGTGTACTCGGAGACACCATGTTCACCATCGGAGACTTCGCCCGGCACGGCCGGGTCTCGGTCCGGATGCTGCGTCACTACGACGCGACCGGACTGCTGCGCCCGGCCCATGTCGACCCCGCCACCGGATACCGCCACTACACCGCCGCCCAGCTCGCCCGGCTCAACCGGCTGATCGCCCTGAAGGACCTCGGCTTCACCCTCGCGCAGGTCGGGGAGATCCTCGACGAGAAGGTGGACGCCGGGGAACTGCGGGCGATGCTGCGGCTGCGCCGCGCCGAGCTGGCCGCGGAGATGGCGGCGACGGCGGCCCGGCTCGGCCAGGTCGAGGCGCGGCTCCGGTCCATCGAGAGCGAGGGACTCATGCCCGGCGACGACATCGTCATCAAGCACCTGCCCAGCCGCCGCGTGGCCGAACTGACCGCGGTCGCACCGGACTTCGACACCATCGGCCCGGTGATCCAGCCGCTGTACGGGGAGCTGTTCCGACGGCTCGGAGCGGCCGGCATCGCACCGACCGGGCCCGGCGTCGCCCGGTACGAGGACGCGCCGGGTGGCGGTGTCCTCGTCCACGCTGGCGTCGAGGTCGCCGCGGCGCCCCGCGAGGAGGACGGCCTGCGCGTGCTCGACCTGCCGCCCGTCGAGCGGGCGGCCACGGTCATCCATCGCGGCTCCATGGAGGCGGTCCTGCCGGCTGTCCAGATGCTGGCCCACTGGATCGAGGCGCACGGTCATCGCTCCGCCGGATACCCCACGGAGGTAAACCTGGAGTGTCCGGAGAACCGTGACCACTGGGTCACCGAACTCCAGGAACCCCTGCTCTGACCTGCGGATTCATCAACTTCACACTTGCGTGGAACAGACCCCGCCGGGCCCGTCCGGCGGGGTTATACGCGTCCCCCCGCTTGGTATACAAGCTTGTCCCGTTGTGACTCATGTCACGGAGTTTCGGACGCCTGGAAACCGTTGACCTCTGGAAAACCGGCGTCGTAACGTCCAGTTCACATTCTTTGGAACTGTGTTTTCGCACAGCGGAAATTGCACGGCGGAAAGTTGAGGGGTCCCCATGGCCACTGCTCAGCAACGGCCCCCAGCCCAGACGGGGCCGGTGGAGGTGGCGGGCGTCGACATCAGCCCGCGGCTCTACAACAGCGACCTTGCACCGACCAAGACCCAGGGGCGCAGTTGGGGCGCCTACAACGTCTTCACCCTCTGGGGCAACGACGTCCACAGCCTGGGCAACTACGCCTTCGCGATGGGCCTGTTCGCCCTCGGGATGAGCGTGTGGGACATCCTCATCGCCTTCGCCGTCGCGTCCGGCATGCTGTTCGTCCTGCTCAACCTGTCCGGCCGGATGGGCTCGCGCACCGGCGTCCCGTTCCCCGTGATGAGCCGGATCGCCTTCGGCGTCCGCGGTTCCAAGCTGCCCGCCGCGGTCCGCGGCGCCGCCGCCATCGCCTGGTTCGGCATCCAGACCTACCTCGCCTCCCAGGTGCTGCGCACGCTGGTGACGGCGCTGTGGCCGGGCGCCGCCGACTACGACAAGAACTCGATCCTCGGCCTGTCCACGCTCGGCTGGATCGCGTTCCTCGTCCTGTGGGCCGTTCAGGTCCTGATCGTCAGCTACGGCATGCAGGCCATCCGCCGGTACATGGCGCTCGCCGCGCCGACCGTCCTGGTGACCGTGCTCGCGCTCGCCGTCTGGATGTTCGTCAAGGCCGACGGCTCCATCGCGCTGGACAACGGCACCCCGTTCCAGGGCGGCACCCAGTGGCTGCACATCTTCGAGGCCGCCGCCCTGTGGGTCGTCGTCTACGGCACCTTCGTCCTGAACTTCTGCGACTTCACGCGCTCCGCGAAGTCCAACCGCGCCATCTCCCGCGGCAACCTGGTCGGCATCCCGGTGAACATGCTGTTCTTCGCCGCGATCGCGGTCGTGCTCAGCGGCGCCCAGTTCCGCATCGACGGACAGGTCATCACCAGCCCCACCCAGGTCGTCCAGGACATCCCCAGCACGATCCTGCTGGCCCTCGCCTGCCTCGCCCTGCTGATGCTGACCGTCGCCGTGAACCTCCTGGCGAACTTCGTCGCGCCGGTGTACATGCTGGTCAACATGTTCCCGCAGCGCCTCACCTTCCGTAGCGCCGGCGTCGTCAGCGCGCTCATCGGCCTGGTGATCCTGCCTTGGAACCTGTACGACAGCCCGGTCGCCGTCACGTACTTCCTCGGCGGACTCGGCGCCCTCCTCGGCCCCGTCTTCGGCATCGTCATGGCCGACTACTGGCTGCTGCGCAAGGCCCGGATCCACGTGCCGCACCTCTACACCGAGCACCCCGAGGCCACGTACCACTACCGGCGCGGCATCAACATGAAGGCCGTCGGCGTCTTCGTGCCCGCCGCCGCCCTCTCCGTGATCATCGCGCTCGTCCCGTCCTTCTCCGGCATCGCGGGCTTCTCCTGGTTCATCGGCGCCGGCATCGCCGCCGGGCTGTACTGGCTCGTGAACGACCGCAAGCAGACCTTCGAGCACGTCGACGGCGAGAGCATCGCCGTCGCCGCCGAATGATCCACACCCCTTGGAGTACCACCCCCATGCGCATCCTCGTCGCCAACGTCAACACCACCGAGTCGATGACGAAGGGCATCGCCGACACGGCCCGCGCCGTCGCGGCGCCCGGCACCGAGATCGTGCCGCTCACGCCGGACTTCGGACCGGAGTCCTGTGAGGGCAACTACGAGAGCTACCTCGCCGCCATCGCCGTCATGGAGAAGGTGCGCGCCTACCCCGAGCCCTTCGACGCCGTCATCCAGGCCGGCTACGGCGAGCACGGCCGCGAGGGCCTCCAGGAGCTGCTCGACGTCCCCGTCGTCGACATCACCGAGGCGGCCGCCAGCACCGCGCAGTTCCTCGGCCACAAGTACTCGGTCGTCACGACCCTCGACCGGGCCGTGCCGCTCATCGAGGACCGGCTCAAGCTCGCCGGGCTCACCGACCGGCTCGCGTCCGTGCGCGCCAGCGGCATGGCCGTCCTCGAGCTCGAGAGAGACCCCGACGCCGCGGTCGCCGCGATCGTCGAGCAGGCCGCGGCCGCCGTCGAGCAGGACCACGCCGAGGTCATCTGCCTGGGCTGCGGCGGCATGGCGGGCCTGACCGAGCAGGTCGTCGCCCGCACCGGTGTCCCGGTCGTGGACGGCGTCGCCGCCGCGGTCACCATCGCCGAGTCGCTGGTCCGCCTGGGCCTGACCACGTCGAAGGTGCGCACCTACGCGCCGCCGCGCCCCAAGGCGATCCGCAACTGGCCGCCGCGCACGGCCTGACCGGACCCGGCCACACCTGACCGTGGCCGTCCCCCTACGGCTCTCACCGGAGCGCTACGGCGCCGGCTGGTGGGAGCCGTACAGGTCTGTATAGCCGTCGTCGTCGCTGTCGTAGTCCACGGTGCCGCGGACGACCTGCCCGGCGAGGCCGAGCAGCAGGAAGAGCACCAGGAGCACCTTGGCCCCGGTGTCGAGCAGCAGCGGCCGGGTCCCGGAGCGGACCTCGGCGGGCGGCACCGGAGCGTCGCCGAACAGGCCTTTCGGGTACGCCGGGGTCAGCAGGTGCCAGTACGCGGCCGTGCGGAAGCTGAACCGGGCCACGGCCGCCGTCGCCGCGTACAACGGCTCGGGGAGCCGCCCCAGGACCAGGGCGATCAGCCAGAACACCCAGGACAGCGCGGCCCAGCCGCTCTGGGCCAGCGAGGTCACGATCGCCGCGGGGATCACCAGGATCAGCCGGAACAGCACGGCGAGCCGGTTCAGCGGTGTCGGACGCAGCTCGATCTGCACGGGGTGGTCCGGCGCCGAGAACGCGAACGGCGGATACCGGTCCACGAGAAGCGTGGCGCTCGCGTTCACCCGGGTCGTGTACACGAGCACGGATCCCAGGAAGCGGTAGATCCCGTCGGGCAGCCGGCCCAGGAACAGCGCGGCGAACCAGCCGGCGATCGCGACGAACACCGCCGCGATCGTCAGTACCGCCAGGACGACGAACTGCGGGAGCAGCAGCAGCCAGCGCAGCAGCACGGTCCAGCGGCGCTGGCGCCCCGGCGGCGGGATGTCCAGGACGGGCAGGAACTCGCGGGCCGCCTCGGGCGCGGGGCGGGGGTCCCAGGTTGCGGCCACGATGCCTCCTCAGGAGGAGAGATGGGCGGTGACGACGACGTTGCCCTTGTACCGTCCGCGCTCCTCGTCGTAGCCGCCACCGCAGGTGATCAGCCGGAGCTCGGGGCGGCCGGTGTCGCCGTACACCTTCCGGTCGGGGAAGTCGTCGGACGCGTACACGTCCACGGAGTCGACGGTGAAGCGGGCGGTGCGGTGGTCGGCCCGCGTGATGTCGACCGTCGTGCCGGGTTTCAGCGCGCCGAGCCCGTAGAACACGGCGGGGCCGTCCGGGATGTCGACGTGACCGGCCACGATCGCCGTGCCGCGGGTGCCCGGGACCGGGCCGTCCGCCCACCAGCCCGCGAGGTTGTCGTCGTCCTCCGGCGGCGCGGCGAGCCGGCCGTCGTCCTGGAGTCGCAGCTTCGTCAGCGGGGCGTCCACGCGCAGCTCCGGGATCACCACGCGCAGCGGCCGGGCGGCGGGCATCGGCGCGACCGCCCGACCGCCCACCACCGTCCCGGAGACGGCCCCCGGCTGAGGGGGCCCGGTCCGCGCGTCCGCCACCGTGAACGCGAACGCGCCCGCCGCGACCAGACTCAGGAGCAGCCCTTCGCCGGCCCGGCGCAGCCGTGTCCGCGGCCGTCTCCCGGGTGAGCGGTGGGCGTCGGGCACGGGCTGTCTCCTGGGCGGACGGGGCGGGCGGGGCGAACGGTCAGTTCTGGCGGTTGCCGCGGCGGCGCAGAGCGAAGCCGGCGGCGGCCGCGAGGGCCAGGCCGCCGGTCGCGGCCAGCGCGGGGACACCCGCCGGGTCGGTGCTCGTCGAGCCGGACCCGGTGTGCATGGCACCGCTCGGCTTGTCCTTCATCGGCGCCGTCGGCACCGGCGTCGCGGGAGCGGTGTGCTGCGGCCGGGGCTTCTGGGTCGTCGGCGCGGTCGGCGAGGCGGACGTCGAGGGGGACGCCGACGGGTTCGCGACGCTGTCGCCGCACAGGCGCTGCGCCTCGGAGGCCGTGGAGTTCGCGTTCTGCTCGCCCGCGGCGAGCTGCTCCTTCGTGACGTTGACGTGGTCGCCGCCGTCGTACTGCTTCTTCATCGCGTCGTAGTCGGCCTGGGCCTCGACCGCCTGCGACTTGGCCGCCTCACAGCCGGCCGGTGAGCCCGCGCCGGCGGCGTGCGCGGCGGTCGGTGCGGCGAGCAGCAGGGCGGAGCAGGCGAGCACGGTGCCGGTGGCTATCTTCAGCGAACGCATCAGGAATTCCTCCAACGGATCCAGCGGGGGAGCGGTCGCGGCACGTCGTGCGCCGTCGTCGGGACCGCCGCCCACGACCCAACCCGCGGTCCACCCGGACCGCAGTCCCGCCGGCCTGCCCCGGTGCCGGCCACCGACCGCGAGCCGGTAAACCGGTGCAGGTCAGTGCCGTCGGTGTGGTTCCTTGGGGTGAACTCCGGCGCGCCTGCGCCGAACAGGGGGAAGGACCTGCTTGTACGTCTTCGAGTGCGCGGGGTGCGGTGCGGAGCTCACCGTCCCGCTCCGCCGCGTCGCGCTGCCCGTCCACGCCCACCAGAAGTACGGGAACGGCATCCAGCTCCCGGTGCTCATGGAACCCGGCACGTTCGCCGTCGACCCCGAACCGTCGGGGCCGCCCTGGCGGGTCTGGGAGGACCTGGCCCCGGGCGAGGCCGCCGCCCGCGGGATCCACGCCCCCCTGTACCACCTGTCGTTCGGGGCGCCCGGCGCGGTCGTCATCGCCCCCGGCGACGTGCGCGGCACCGAACTCGTCCCCGAGCGGGCCGGCGGCTACTGCTGCGGCCTGGACGGCGCCGACGGGCCGAACATGGCCTGCATCGGGTGCGGCCGGGCCGTGGCGACGCGGATCGACGACTGCTCGCTGTGGCAGGCGGTGTGGCTCGCGCCCGACGCCGTCCGCCGCCGCCGTGTCGAGGGCACCGACACCACGCCCCCGACCTGGGCCGAGCTGCTCGCCGAGGGCCTGCGGACGCCCCCGTTCCAGCCGCGCGCGGACTGGGCGGCGACACCGGGCATCCGGCGCTGGTGGGCCTGGAACCCGGAGTGGGAGGCGGCGGCGGGCCGCGCCCTTGCCCACTTCCTGGCCGCGTCCGAGGGCCGCCCCGTGACGATCCTGAGCGGCGGCCCGCTCATGGCGACGGTCCTGCAGCGCGGCCTCGACATCCTGCTCCCCACCCGGGGCACCGCCCGCCGGGCGGCTCTCGCGGGACCGGGCCTCCCGCCCCCTCGCGACTCCGCGGACATCCTGATCGTCCCGACCCATTCCCGTACGGGTGCCCTCTGGTCCGCCGACGGCCCCGGTGCGGCCCACCGGGTCCCGCTCCCGTTCGGCGTCTGGCTGGAGCTGGCCTTCCCGAGCGCGCACCTGCCGGCCCCCGCGTCGGGCCGTCTTCCCGACGGTGTCCTGCGCGACGACCCGGCACCCCCGTCGGCCGCCCGCCATCCCTTCCGCGCGGACCCCCAGGCCTTCCGCGAGGCGCTGGTCCGCCGCCCGGAGGTCCGCACCCCGTGGTTCAGCGAACTCCTGACCCGTCTGACCCGCGAGACCCACCTGCGCGTCTTCTGACCCGCGGGCTCACAGGCGCGAGGGCGCGGAGCGGTCGAACAGCAGGCCGGCGGCGAAGCCGAGGAAGGCGACCCCGGTGGCCTGTTCGAGGCGGCGCCGGAACGCGGGCCGGTGGATCCGCTCGCCGAGCGCGGAGGAGGCCCGGGCCAGAATCCCGTACCAGACGGCGAGTTCGACCACGTCGACGGCCGTGAGGAGCAGCGTCGTGCCGAACAGCCCCGCGCCCGGCGGCACGAACTGCGGGATCAGGCTCATGTAGAAGACCCCGGCCTTGGGATTGAGCAGATTGGTCGCCACTCCCCGCCGGAACGCCACCGCCCGTCCACGGCCCCCACCGCCCACCCCGTCCGGCTCCGGCGACGGCGCCCCGGCACGCCGCAGCGCCGCGACCCCGAGGAACACGAGATACAGGGCGCCGCACACCCGCAGCACGTCGTACGCCGCCCGGGACGCGGTGAGCAGGGCCGTCAGCCCCACGGCGGTGGCCACGCCCCACCCCGCACACCCGACGAGCACCCCCGCCGCGGCGGCGCCCCCGACGCGCCGCCCCTCGGTGACGGACGCCCGCACGACGAGCAGCGAATCGGGCCCGGGCGCCACATTGATCAGCAGCGCGACTCCGGCGAAGGCGAGGACGGCGGTGAACAGATCGGTGTGCGTTCGGGGCCCCCTGAGACAGCGGACGGACGGCGCGAGCGCGTGCCCTTCAGCGTTCAGGGTGGACCAGCGGGCCCCTAGGATCCAGAGGCCGGCCGCCCCGGATCTCACTCCTCGAAGGACAGCACCTCCGTGACCGGGCGGCGGGGGGTGGCGCGGCCGTGGGGGCCGTAGCCGAGGCGCAGGACGATGTGGACGTGGCCGGTCGTGGAGGAGGGGTCACGGGTCAGGGTGCGCAGTTCGGGCCACTCCATGGGCTGCGACATCAGGGAGGTGGAGAGGCCGTCCAGGGTGGCCTGGAGCAGGACGCGCTGGAGCGCCTGACCGGCGCGCAGCCAGTCCACCGGTCCGTCCTCGACCGTGCCGAGCAGGGCGATCTGCGGATGCTTCTCGAAGGGTTCCGCCGTGCGCCCGGCGACCTGACGCCCGGTGTCGAAGTCCCGCACCGGTGAGGTGACGTCGTACTGGCGCGGGCCGAGCGCGTAGGCGGGGATGCCCTCGTCCGACAGCGCCTCGTCCGACGCCCCGGTGCGCGTCCACGCCGCGATCTCGGCCCGTACCGACTCGTCCGCCGCCTCGAACAGCTCCGAGGTGCGGATGAGCCCCATGACCGTCTCCGTGTGCCATGCGCCCGGCACGACGAGCCTGCAGCCCTCCAGGACGGCGGCCGCGCCCAGCCCGTCCAGGATCTCCGGCGGCACCTGCTCCTCCGTGAACGGGTACCGGCTCGTGTGCCGCTCGCGCAGCGCCGGACGCAGCACGGCCAGCTCGTCCTCACCGGAGCCGGCCTCCTCGAACCGGACGTCGGCGAAATGCCACGGATCGGCGGGATCCGGCAGCAGCTCCACCACGGCCCGCAGCTCTCGATCCGCCGCGGCCACCCGCAGCCCGAACAGCGCGGCCCCGCACCCGAGGTGCAGCTCCCGCCGGTCCGGGTCCTCCCGGGGCAGCTCGCGCGCCGGGTCACCGTGCAGCTCCACGGTGCCGGAGACCTCGCGGTACACGAATCTCCACGGCTGCGCGTTGTGCATCGACGGGGCCGTGACGGCGTCCTCGACCAGCGAGGTCACGACGGAGCGGGGCACAGAGATGGTGGTCACGATTCCTCCCGTCCCGGGCACGAGGTCTCCATTGTCCCTCCTGTGCCCTTCCGGGGCTTTCGTTTGGCAGTGCGCCCGTTTCTCGCCCAGGCTGGAAGGAGGCATCCAGAAGGGACGCGGCCATGGACACGCAACAGGGGGCGGCACGGATCGTGGTGGGCCTGGACGGCTCCCCCTCCTCCCAGGCCGCACTGCGCTGGGCCGTGCGGTACGCGGGGCTCGTCGGCGGACAGATCGACGTGGTCACCGCGTGGGAGATCCCCGGTGAGGCGTCGTGGTCGGCCCCGGCGGCGGACGGCGAGTTCGACCAGGAGGACGCCGAGCGGCGCCTGGTCGAGGAGGTCAGGACGGTACTGGGCCGCGAGGCCGGTGCCGCCGACGCGGGGCCGCCCGTGCACGAGCGCGTCGTGCACGGCCACCCGGCCGAGGTGCTGGTCGAGGCGTCGGAGGGCGCCGACCTCCTCGTGGTGGGCAGCCACGGCCGCGGCGCGTTCCGCCGGGCCCTGCTCGGCTCGGTGAGCCAGCAGGTGACGCAGCACGCCGCCTGCCCGGTGACGATCGTGCGCCAGGACCTGTCCGGCACCTGACCCTGTACGGGGCGCGGCAACGCGACGCACTCTGTACCCCTCGACCGTCCACCACTACGTTCGCCGCGAGCATGCCGCCGCAGACGCGGGCCGTCGCAGGCGGCGACGAACAAGGACGGTGACCGCCGTGAGCCGTACCACCATGCGCGCCTTTCGCATCCCGGAGTGGGAGCATCCCGCCGAGGTCGTCGAGGTGCCCGTGCCCGCACCCGGTCCGGGGCAGGCGCTGGTCGAGGTCGCCGGCTGCGGCCTGTGCCACTCGGACTTCACGATGCTGGGTGTGCCCGCCGAGTTCGGCCGCGCCCTGGGCTGGTCCATGCCCTTCACGCTCGGGCACGAGACCGCCGGCCGAATCGCCGAACTCGGCCCCGGCGTCACGGGGTTCACCCCCGGCGACCCGGTCGCCCTGGTGTCCCCCGCGTCCTGCGGCACCTGTACCTACTGCGTGCGGGGCCTGGACGCCAACTGCCCGAACGCACCGGCGGGGCGCGGCTTCGGGCGCGACGGCGGCCTCGCCGAGTACGTGCTCGTCGACGACCCGCGCGCCCTGCTGCCCCTGGGCGGCCTCGACCCGCGCACCGCGGGCCCGCTCACCGACGCCGGCGCCACCTCGTACCACGCGGTGCGGCGGGCGGTGCCCCGGATCCGGCCGGGCGGCACCGCCGTGGCCATCGGCGCGGGCGGACTCGGCGCGTTCGCGGTCCAGTTCCTGCGCCTGCTCACCGGCGCCCGGGTGGTCGCCGTCGACACCGACGAGGCCCGTCTGAAGGTGGCCACGGAACTGGGCGCGCACGACACGCTCGTCGGCACCACCGAAGAGACCGCCACCGAGATCCGGGCCCTGACGGACGGGCACGGAGCCGACGCCGTCCTGGACTTCGTGGGGGTGGACGCCACCGTCACGGCCGGCGTCGCGGCGGTCCGCCCGGCGGGCGTCTTCGGGCTGGTCGGCGCCGCGTCGGGCCGCCTCCAGGCTCCCTGGTACGGCGGACTGCCGCGGGACGGCGAGGTGTTCACCTTCCAGGGCAGCGGCATCGCCGACGTCCAGGAAGTGCTGCGGCTCGCCGAGTCCGGCCGCATCCGCAACAACGTCGACCTCTTCCCGTTCGCCCAGGTCGAGGCGGCGTACAAGGCGCTGCACGACGGCACCCTCCAGGGTCGCGCCGTCGTCACCTTCGGGGACTGAGCGACCCCGCCGCAGGAATTCGTGGCTACTCGCCGCACTCGTGCGTGGCGGGATCCACCACGACGCGGTCGAGCAGGCCCCGCAGCAGGGTCTGCTCGGCCTCGGTGAGATCGCCGAACAGCTCACGCTCGGCCACGCTCACCGCCTCGTCGATCCGCTCGAGGGCCTCCTCGCCGGCCGGGGTGATCTCCACGATGTGACGCCGCCGGTCGGCCGGGTCGCGGCGCCGCTCGCACAGCCCCGAGGACTCCAACTCGTTGAGGATCGCGACCAGTTGGCTGGGGTCGACCTCCATCGTGACCGCCAGCTCGCGCTGGCTGGTGGCGCCCGGCGCGAGGTGCATCAGGGTCATCGCGTTGCGCGGGTGCAGCCCGGCGACGGCCACGGCGGCGCGGATGCGCGCGCCGGTGAGCTCTCCGCGGAAGGAGAGAAGGAATCCGAGGCGGTCGTTCGGGTGCGCTGCTGCCATGCCGTCCACCGTAACAGTGGGTTCATTATGGATCGACATAAATCATTGTTACTCTTCAACGGTTGTCGTCCTCAGATCGTTGGAGTGTTCCCATGTTCATTGGCTACGTGATCGTCGCCGCGCTGCTCGCGCTCGCCTCCGCCGGGTCCGCCTTCGCGACCTTCACCCGCAAACCGCAGGTCGTGAGCGGCATGACGAAGGTGGGTGTACCCGATTCCTGGCTGCCCCGGCTCGCCACCGCGAAGGCGGCGGGCGCGCTCGGCCTGCTCGCCGGCCTGGTCGTCGCGCCGCTCGGCATCGCCGCCGCCGTCGGCCTGGTGCTCTATTTCATCGGCGCGGTGATCTCCCACGTGCGGGTGAAGGACTTCGCGGTGGCGCCGGTCGTCGTCCTCACGCTGCTGGCCGCGGCCGCCCTGGTGCTGCGTATAGCCTCCGCCTGACCTGGTACTCACAGCCCCGCGTCCGGCGCCGCCAGGGCCGCGGCGAGCGGGGCGACGGCGGCGGGATCGGCGGCGCCGAAGTCGACGTAGTCGAGCCCCAGGTCCCGCTGCCGCTGCCGGAGCTGTTCGACGCACTCCTCCACGGTGCCGACCAGCAGCCCCGTCGAACGCCGGCCGACCTCCGGGTCGACCCCGTAGGTCCGGCACACCTCGGCCAGTGCCCGCGGGGTCTCCCGGGGGCTGTCGACGACCCGGCAGGTCCAGGTGACCGACAGACAGGACAGGGCGTCGGGGTCCCGCCCGGCCCGCTCCGCGGCCTCCCGCACCCAGCCGATCTTGGCCGCCATCCGCTCCGGGACCATGTCCTCGATGACGGCCGCGTCGTACGCCGTACCGTGCCCCAGATTCGAGTGGATCCCGGCGATCTGCGCATGGCGCCCGGCCAGGGCCAGCATCCGCTTCCCACCGCCGCCGATCACCAGCGGCGGATGCGGCGTCTGGACCGGCGCGGGCGACCCGGTCAGACCCGACACCTCGTAGTGCGGGCCGCTGTGGTGGACCGGGAGGCCGCCGAACAGCGCCTTGATGAGGTCCACCGACTCCGTCAGCCGGTCCACCCGCCGGCCCGGCGGGTCGAAGGGCAGACCGGCGGCCGCGTACTCGGCGGCCAGGTAGCCCGCCCCCAGCCCCAGATCGAGCCGCCCGCCGGACAGTGCGTCGACGGTGGCCGCCGCATGGTGGGTGAGCACCGGATGGCGGTAGTCGTTGCACAGGACCAGTGCCATCAGGCGCAGCCGCCGCGTGCTCGTCGCGAGGGCGGCCAGCGTGGCCACGGGATCCTGCACGCCCGCCTGGAAGTGATCGGACACCGAGACGGCGGTCAGGCCGCTCTCGTCGAGCAGGCGCAGCCGGCGCCGCCAGGCGTCCACGTCCCGTCCGATCGGCGGTGCGTACACGGCGGTTCTGATGGGTGGAGTCGGCATGGCCTGGACCTCGGAACCTTTCCGGTGCGGGGGAGTGACGGGTCAGCGCGGAGCGGCTTCGGCTTCGGCGTCGACGGCGGGGGCGAACCGCGAGGCGAACGCGTGGATGCTCGCCACCACGTGGTCGAGCTCCTCGTCCGTCGTGCCGTGGCTCATGCCGAGCGACATCCCGCGCTCGAACACCGCGTCGGCCTCGGGCAGCCCGCTCTCGGGGACGCGGTACTCGACGTCCCGCATCATCGGGTGCCGGGTGATGTTGCCGCTCCACACGGTACGGGTGTCGATGCCCGCCGACTCCAGCGACTCCTGGAGGTCGCCGCGCGCGAACCCGGCGTCGGGCCGCACCGTCACCGGGTAGCACAGCCAGGCGGTGTGCCACTCCGGCAGCTGACGCGGCAGCGAGAACAGCGACGGGTACGCGCCGAACGCCTTGGTGAACGCCTCGAAGATCTCCGCCCGGCGCTCGAAGTTCCGGTCGAGCTTCTTCAGCTGCTGCAGCCCGAACGCCGCCCCCAGCTCCGAGGGTTCGAAGTTCCACGGCAGCACGTCGAAGATGAAGTCGTTGTCGTACGCGACCCCGTCGAGGTCCTCGCGGAACACCCGGCCGGTCCGCGCCGAACCGAACAGGTGCGGCTCGGACCGCCGCCCCCACCGGCGCAGCATCAACGCCTTGTCGCGCAGCGCCTCGTCGTCCAGGCACACCATGCCGCCGTTGCCCGCGCAGGTGACGATGTGCGCCATGGCGAAGCTCGTGACGGTGATGTCCGAGCGGCTGCCCGTCCTCGTCCCGCGCAGCGTGGTGCCGATGCAGTCGCACGAGTCCTCGATGACCTTCAGGCCGTGCCGGTCGGCGATGTCCCGGATGGCGTCCCAGTCGGGTGCGTTGCCCGCCAGATTGGGGATGAGGATGGCCTTCGTCCGCTCGGTGACCAGCTCCTCGATCTTGCTCACGTCCACGTTGTACGTGTCCGGCTCCACGTCCACGAAGACGGGGACCCAGCCGCCGCGCACGATGGGGCCGACGTCCGTGGAGAAGGTCAGCGGCGAGGTGATGACCTCCGAGCCCTTGGGCAGGTCGAGCAGTTCCAGGGCGAGATAGAGGGCGGAGGAGCCGGAGTTGCACATGACGCCGAGCCGCTTGCCGTACAGCTCGGCGACGGTCGACTCCATCTCCGCCACGTTCTTGCCGATCTTCAGGCCGAAGGGGCCGCCGCGCAGCACCTCCAGGCAGGCGTCGATCTCGGCGTCGTCGTGCACACTGCGGGCGTAGACCACACGCGGGCTCATGGGTTGCTCCTTTGCTGGTGACGGATTTCTCTGAAGGCGTGCATCTGCGGGTCAGCGGGCCGGGGGCGTCGTGGGGCGCCCGCGCTCCAGTCGGTCGGTGAGCCCGGCGGCGAGGCTCCGGTCGAGGAGTTCGAAGACCTGGCCGAGCGGGTCCCGGTGGTACGTGGCGCCGGCCGGGCTGATCCCGTCCCGCACCCCGGCCATCCACACCGGCGCCCCCGCCGACTCCGCCGCGCGGGCCGCGGCCGGCAGGTCGTCCACCACGAAGCCGAGATGGTGGATGCCCGGTGCGGCCCGCCAGATCTCGGACCCCGGTACCTCACGCAGGAGTTCGAGGTGGGGCGCCCCGCCGGCCGAGAGCCCGATGCGCTGCGTCCCGGCGTGCTCGACCCCGCCGATCCGGCACACGAACCGCGTCTCGTCGAAGACCGTGACGGACAGGCCGTAGATCCGCCGGACGTCCTCGGCGGCCTTCTCGATGTCCGCCACGACCACGCCGACGTGGTGCAGATCGGCCAGGGACCAGTGCTGCGCGAGTGACATCGCCGCCCCTCTCATCCAGGGCCGTCGCGGCCCGTCGGAGAGCAGTAGTAATGCCGATTGAACGCTTGCTCAATGGGGTGTCCCACCCAGTGGGATCCGGGCCGAGGAGCACCCCATCCGTACAACTGCCCAGGTCAGAGTTGTATTTGGAGAGATTTCGAGCGAACCGATTGACCGCCGCGCGGAGAGCCGTCTAGCTTCCGTTGAGCAAGCGATCAATCAAGTGGAGGACGCAGATGCCCACTGTCGAGATCCGCCGGGCGGACATCCTGAAAGCCTCCGCGGAGCTGTTCGCGGCCAAAGGCGTCGCGACGACCACGGTGCGCGCGATCGCGTCGGAGGTCGGGGTCCGGTCCGGTGCGCTGTACCACTACTTCCCGTCCAAGGACGCGATCGTCCAGGAGCTGCTGCACACCTACGTGCGGGGGTTGAAGGCCCGTTACGACGAGGAGGCTCCCCGCAGTCTCGATCCGCGGGCCCGGCTGCGGGCGATCGTCGAGGTCTCGCTGCGCACCGCGGCGGACGACCCGCACACCACGACGGTGTACCAGAGCGAACTGACGAACCTCCTTGATGTGCCGGAGTACCGGCACATCAAGGAGCTGGCCGACAAGGCGCAGCAGTGCTGGCTGGAGGCCATCGACGACGGCAAGCGGGCCGGGGTGTTCCGGGACGACATCCCCTCGAAGGTCTTCCACCGTTTCATCCGTGACGCGGTGTGGCTGTCGGTCAAGTGGCGCCACCCGGAGGACGCGTACACGAGCGAGGACCTCGCCCGGGACTGCATGGCGATCTTCCTCGACGGCTTCGCGGCCTGACCCGAACCGAACGCGGTGCCCGAACCGAACGCAGTGAACGACCCGACGCAGTGAACGAACCGACGAAGAGGTGGAGTTGTGACCGAGCAGCTGGTCGACCTGACGGGCAAGATCGTCGTCGTCACCGGAGCCGCGCAGGGGCAGGGGGCCGAGCACGCCCGGCTGTTCGCGCGGCTCGGTGCGCAGGTGGTCCTCACGGACCTCGAGGCGAGTGCCGTGCGGGCCGTCGCGGACGAGATCGGCCCGGCCGCGCTGGGACTCCCGCTCGACGTCGGCAGCGAGAACGCGTGGCGCGAGGTCATGGAGCAGGTCCAGGAGCGGTTCGGGCGCGTCGACGTGCTGGTCAACAACGCGGCGGCCTATCGCAAGGTGCCGCTGGCCGAACTGAGCGAGAAGGAACTGCTGACCACCCTGCAGATCAACCTCGTCGGCCCGATCCTCGGCATCAAGGCGGTGACCCCGCTGATGAGCGAGCACGGCGGCTCCGTCATCAACATCTCGTCGACCGCCGGCCTGAACGGTTACGCGGGCGGTCTCGCCTACAGCGCCTCCAAGTTCGGCCTGCGCGGCGCCTCCAGGTCGGCGGCCAAGGAGCTGGGCCCGCTCGGCATCCGCGTCAACTGCATCTGCCCCGGCGCGATCGACACCGCGATGATCAGCGAGGAGACCCGGTCCGGCGGCGGCGCCGTGGCCCACCTCCCGATCCCGCGCCCGGGCCGCCCCGCCGAGGTCTCCGCGCTGGTCGCCTTCCTGGCCAGCGACGCGGGCAGCTACTGCACGGGCCAGGACTTCGTGGTCGACGGCGGCCAGACGGCCTGAGCGCGATCGGGCACGGCCGGGCCCCGGGATCTCGGGACCGAGCGGCACGAGCTGCCCACCGCGGTCCGGCACGCCACGAGCTGCGCTCCGGCCGGCATCGGCGCACTCTGGAAGCGTGGCCGGTGCGGGGCTGCGCGCATCCATGCGGGGCAGTCCGAGCGGCGGCAGTCGGGACGGTGTTCATGGCCCTCGCCGACAAGAGCACACGGGACGATGCCGAGGAGCAGGCGCGGCAGGCGATCGAGCGGGGCGCCCATGTCCTCGTCTACAAATTCATCGACCCGATCACCGACAGCTTCGTCACCGCGCCGATGCTCGGGATCTCCCCCCAGATCGAGGCGGTCGAGGCGCTCGGCTGGCAGCTCGACCGCTTCAGCGCCGTGGAGGGGAAGGTCGGCGACGGCGAGCACATCGCCGTGATCTGCCTCTTCCGCCGCTGACCCGGATCAGCCGGCTTCCAGGGCGTCGGCCCGTCGCCGCAGGTCCGCCGCGATGTGGTCCCAGTCCGGCCCGTGGAGCCACAGGTTCTCGGCGGCCCGGCGCAGCAGCGCCGGCTCGTCGGGCCGCTGCAGCAGCACCAGCCGGTAGGCCAGATTTCGTACCCAGACCGGCAGTCGGCCGTCCACGGCGTGCGGGCTGAGCTCATCCAGCATGGCGAGGATCTCGTCCGCGTCCGCGAAGGTCAGCTCCTCGACGAAGTAGTGCTCCCGGTGTTCCGCGCCGCACTCCGGCGTGGGCCGGTACTCGTCCCCGTAGAGGCAGCGGGCGTGCTCCGTGAGAGTGCTGTGCATGGGCCGGCGCCTAGGCCCCGGTGGACGCGGAGACGGCGAACAGGGCGTGCACGGAGGCGCTGACCTGGGCGGCGACCAGCTCGGGGGAGGACGCGTCGAGCTTGCCGTCGAGGTGCAGGAACGCCAGGCCGTGGACGAGGGCCCACACGGTCGTCGCCAGTGCGTCCGTCTCGCCGGCCCCGGGGAACGCGCCGCGGACGATGGCGTGCACGTACTCCGTGATGGCGGCGGTCGCGGCGGCCCGCTCCGCGTCGGCCGGGTCGCAGGGCTCGGCGAACATGGCCCGGAACAGCGCGGGGTGGTCGAGCGCGAACCGCACGTACGCCACGGCGACCGCCGCCAGCTCGTCCGGGCTCGAGGGGGCGGGGTGCGCGGCCGCGAGACTCTCGGCGAGCTCCACGTATCCCTGCGCGGCGACCGCGGACACCAGCGCCTCACGGTCCGCGAAGTGACGGTACGGGGCCGTGGCGGACACTCCGGCCCGGCGCGCGACCGCGCGCAGCGAAAGGCCGGCGCTCCCGTCCTCCTCCAGCAGCTCACGGGCCGCGCGCAGACAGGCGGCGCGCAGGTCGCCGTGGTGATAGGCGCCGATCTGCGGCACAGGTCACACCCCTCAATGTTTACGGTGCTTACTCTCGCCCTCTAATGTGAGGGGTGTACACATCGTAGGGGACGGACCAGGAACGAGGGAAACGGAATGACCAGCGAGTTGTTCGCGCCGCTGACGCTGCGCTCCGGGCAGGTACTGGGCAATCGCGTCGCCAAGGCGGCGATGGAGGAGAACATGGCCGGTGACGGCCAGCTTCCCGGCCCGGACCTGCTCGCGCTGTACCGCCGCTGGGCCGCGGGCGGCGCCGGACTGCTGATCACGGGCAACGTGATGGTGCACGCCGAGGCGCTCACCGGCCCCGCGGGCGTCGTCCTCGACGAACACGCGCCGCTGGAGCCCTTCACCGCCTGGGCCGAGGCCGCGAAGTCCGGCGGCGGCGCCGTCTGGATGCAGATCAACCACCCCGGCCGCCAGGTGTCCTCCGGCATGCCCGGCGTCGTGTGGGGCCCCTCCGACCTGGCTGTCTCCCTCGGGAAGCACAGCGGCCGCTTCGGCCGCCCCACGGCCATGACACCGCGCCAGATCGAGGACACCGTGACCCGGTACGCCGTCACGGCCCGCCGGGCGGAGGAGGCCGGCTTCGACGGTGTCGAGATCCACGCGGCGCACGGCTACCTGCTGTCGCAGTTCCTCTCCCCGCTCGTCAACACCCGCACCGATCAGTGGGGCGGATCGCTGGAGAACCGGGCCCGCATGCTGCTGGACATCGTCCGCGCCGTCCGCGCCTCCGTCTCCCCGCCCTTCGCCGTCGCGGTGAAGCTCAACTCCGCCGACTTCCAGCGCGGCGGCTTCGACGCCGACGACGCGCGGCAGGTCATCGAGATGCTCGCCCCGCTCGGCGTCGACCTCGTCGAGCTCTCGGGCGGCAGCTACGAGAGCCCCGCGATGACCGGCCGCCCCGCCGACGACCGCACCCAGGCCCGCGAGGCCTACTTCCTCGACCTCGCCGAGGACCTGGTGGGGACGAGCCCGGTCCCGCTCATGCTCACGGGAGGCATCACCCTGCGCGAGAGTGCGGAGCGGGTCCTCGACGGCGGCGTCGCCGTCGTCGGCATGGGCACGGCGCTCGCCGTCACCCCCGACCTCCCGGCCCGATGGCGCGAGGGCCGCGAGGCCGACCGCGCCATGGAGCCGGTGACCTGGTCCGACAAGGCCCTCGCCTCGGCCGCGAGCATGGCCAAGGTCCGCCACGCCATGCGCCGCGTCGCGCGCGGCGGCCGTGCCAGGCCCGGCACCCACCCTGCGCTGGCCCTGGTCTGCGAACAGCGGCAGGAACGACGGGCACTGCGCCGCTACCGGGCCTGGCTGTCCACGGAGCGGAGCGCCGCCGGGGCTCCCTGACGGGCGGGCCGCGACCGCCGCCTACAGTCGTCCCCATGAATCGATGGCAGGAACTGACCGGTGGCGTGTCCGGGGACGAGTACGCCGCGCGGTTCGCGGAACTGGCCCGCAGCGGCAAGGACGTGCACGGCGAGGCGCGGTTCTGCTCGGCTCTGCTGCCGGCCGGGGCGCGGGTGCTGGACGCCGGGTGCGGGACCGGCCGGGTCGCGATCCGGCTGGCGGAGCTCGGGCACGACTGCGTGGGGATCGACCTCGACGACTCGATGCTGGACGTCGCGCGGGCCCAGGCGCCCGAACTGCCCTGGTACCGCACCGATCTCGCCGCGTTCGACCCGGCCGCGCTCGGCGTCGCCGCCGACTTCGACCTCGTGGTCGCCGCCGGAAACGTCTTCCCGCTGCTCGCCGCCGGCACCGAGGCCACGGTGGTCGAGCGCCTGGCGGGAGCGCTGCGTCCCGGCGGCCTGCTGGTCGCGGGCTTCGGCCTGGACGCCGCCCACCTGCCCGTGCCGCCGGGCATCACGCTCGCGGAGTACGACGCGTACTGCGCCGCGGCCGGCCTCGCCCTCGTCGACCGGTTCGCCACCTGGGACGCCGACCCCTACGACGCGGGCGGCTACGCCGTCAGCGTCCACACCCGTGTCAGCCCTGCGCCGGAGTCCACGCCGGAGTCCCCAGACGCGTGAGAGCGCGGTCGTGCGCGCGGCTGAGGAGCAGGAGCGAGCAGGTGGCACCGATCAGCGCGCAGAACATGTCCCACTGGGTGTCCCAGACATCGCCCTGCGTGGCCAGGAACGCGTCGGCCGCCTGACCTCCGGTCACGGCCGCCAGCCACTCCAGCATCTCGAACACGGCGCTGAAGGCCAGGCACGCGCAGACCGTCAGCGGCGCGAGCCAGCGGCTGCCGCGCAGGGGTGAGGTCCGGACGAGGAGTTCACGGACCAGGATCGCCGGCACGAACCCCTGCATGAGGTGCCCGAAGCGGTCGTACGGATTGCGCTCGAGCCCGAACCAGTCGCGCACCCAGTCCCCGGCGGGCACCTCCGCGTACGTGTAGTGCCCGCCGACGATCAGCACCGTGGCGTGGACGGCGAGCAGCCCGCACAGCAGACCGCTCAACGGGAACCGCCGGCGCAGCAGGACGAGCAGCGGCAGGCCCAGCATCACCCACACGGTTTCCAGCACCCAGGTGGCCGGGTCCTTCGCGCCGAACGCCGACCCCACGAGCGCGGCCGCGACGAGCACCGCGAGGACCGCGGGAAGCCGGCGGCCGGGACCGTCGGTGGCTGACGGCGCGCGGGACGACGTTCTGGCGAACACGGGGTGGGCGGACATCGCGGGCTCCTCTGCCTGGGCTGTGCCGCCATCCTCGGGCGCCCCCGGGGACCCCCGCGTGAGTACCGCTACTCAACTCGGTGATGAGTGCGCGCCCCGTGCCGTCACACCGGGTCGTCGTCCGGACGCTTCCAGGAGCGCGCCCGCGCGGAACCGCACAGTCCGGTCGGGCGCCGGGTCGCGGCGCGCGATGGTCCGTTGGTCCAGGGGTGGCCGAAGGGTTCGCGTCTGTGCTGCTCCAATGGCTCACCCTTTCCGGGCTCTGTTGAACCGGATGCCGGGCCGATGGTCAAATGGGCGTGTCGATGGCGCTGCGGATCCTCAGGGGATCTCCGCGGCGCCTTTCTCATGTCGGGGCACCCGCGGGTGCTGAAGGGGCGGGGCAACTTGCTGAAGAGGGCGTTCACCGCGCCGGATCCGGGACGGATGCGGTTGCGGTTCGCGAGCCGGGCGGTGCTGGGCATCGGCCTGGCCGTCGTGCTCTGCGGGGCGGTCGGCCATTCGCTCCAGGCCGCCATCACCGGCGGACTGGCCGCGCTGCTCGCCCTGTTCACGGTGACGGACCCGACCGTGCGGGGGCAGGCGGTGACCACGGCGCTTCTCCCGGTGGTGGGCTTGCCGACGCTGGCTCTCGCCGCGGCGTTGCACGACGTGCCGCTGGCGCGCGACCTGGCATTTCTCGGAGTCGTGGGGGCCGGCGTGTACGCCCGCCGCTGGGGCCCGCGCGGGCACTCCCTCGGCGTGTTCGCCTTCATGACCTTTTTCGCGACCCAGTTCCTGCACACGGTGCCGTCCCAGCTGCCCGAGCTGTACGAGGCAGTGCTGCTGTCGCTGGCGGCCGCGGCCGTGGTGCGGTTCGGCGTGTGGTGCTACGAGCGCCGGCTGCCGGCTCCGGCGGCGGTCGCCGTGCCGGCCGGCGGGACCGGGCTGAAGCGGATCACGACGCGGCAGGCCGTGCAGGCGACGCTCGGCGCGGCGTTCGCGCTCGGCATCGGGCAGGTGCTCTCCGACCAGCGCTGGTACTGGGCCGTGGGCGCCACCTGGTGGGTGTTCGTGGCGACGACCTCGCGCGGCGAGACCATCGTGCGCGGCTTCCGGCGCTTCCTCGGCACCGTGCTCGGGATCGTCCTCGGGTTCGCGATCGCGGTCCCGCTTCATCACGTGCCGGTCGTCGCCGCCGTGGTCATCGCCCTCAGCGTCTTCGGGATCTTCTACACCGCCCATGTCTCGTACACGTGGATGATGCTCGCGGTGACGGTCATGGCGAGCATGCTGTACGGGCTGCTCGGCGTGCTCGACGCGGGGCTGCTCGCACTGCGGGTCACCGAGACCGCCACGGGCGCGCTCGGCGCCGTGCTCGCCGTGCTGCTCGTACTGCCCGTGACCACGCACTCCGTGACCGAGGCCTGGGTCGAGCGGGCGCTGCGCTGCGTGCACACCTGCACCGCGCAGGCCGCCGCCCGCCTGGCCGGCGACCCGGACGCGGACCCGGCGCCGCGCGTCGCCGAGCTGGAGGCGATCCTCGGCCGCGTACGGCTGTCGCTGAGCCCGCTCGTCCACCCGCTGAGCCCGATGAAGGCCCGCAAGGGACGGGCCCGGCAGATCCTCGCGCTGCTCGACGACTGCGCCCGCGAGGTGCGCGGACTCGCGTCCGTCGCCGCCGACCCCGAGGCCTCCCACGACGCCCGGCTCGCCGCCGCCTGCTGGCGCGTCGAGGCCGCCGTCGAGGCCCTGACCGCGCCCGCACCGTACCCGCGCGGCCGCGTCGCGACCGCCCCGCACACCGCCGACGGCGAACCGGTCCTGGCCCATCTGCACGCCCTGGAACACGCCCTCGTCGAGCTCGCCGTCCCGCTGCGCGGAGCGAGCCGGGTGACCCTGGGCGCCTGACCGCAGCGCGCCCGGCCGGTCTGGTCTAGACCCGCTGCTACGGTCGGCGCACGGGCATCCGCGCCCGTGCGCCGAAAGGGGAAGCAGTGAGCGGCAGCAGCCAGACAGGACGCGCGTACATCGGATCCTTCACCGCCGCGGGCGGGCCCGGCGTCGTCACGGCGGCCGTCGACCCGGCCGACGGCGCGCTCACGCTCCTCCACACCACCGACGCCCTGCCCGACCCGTCGTACCTGGCGCTCGACGGCGGGTTCCTCTACGCGGTCAGCGAGACGACCGCGGGGGCCGTCGCCGCGTTCCGCACAGACGCCGTGTCCACGACCCTCGCCGCGCCCGCCGCCCCCGTCGACGGCGCGGGCCCCACCCATCTGACCGTGTGGGGCAACCACATCCTCACCGCCAACTACGGCTCCGGCAGCGTCAGCACCGTGCCGCTGCGCGCCGACGGCACCCCCGACCCCGCCCTGCGCGATGTGCTGCACCACACCGGCTCCGGCCCGCACCCGCAGCGCCAGCAGGGCCCGCACGCCCACCAGATCGTGGTCGACCCCAGCCGCGGCTGGGCCGTCAGCGTGGACCTCGGCACCGACTCGGTCCGCGTCTGCGCCCTCGTCGACGGGCACCTCACCCCGCACCACGAGACGGCCCTGCGCCCCGGCTCGGGCCCGCGCCACCTGGCCTTCCACCCCGGGGGCGAGTACGCGTACGTCCTCAACGAGCTCGCGCCGACCCTCACCGTGTGCCGCTGGGACGCCGCCGGAGGCATCCTCAAGCCGCTCACCGAGGTCCCCGTGCTGCCCGGCGCCCCCCGCGGCGACGCCTATCCGTCCGAGGTCGTCGTGGCCCCCGACGGACGCTTCCTGTGGACCGCCACACGCGGCGAGGACGTCGTCTCCGTCTTCGCCCTCGACGCCACCGGCGAACAGCCCACGCTGCGCGCCACCGTCCCCAGCGGCGGCCACTGGCCCCGTGACCTGACCCTCCACCCCGTCGGCCGGTTCCTGTACGCGGCGAACGAGCGCTCCGGCGACGTCACCTGGTTCACCGTGGACCAGGAGACGGGCGAGCCGGTCAGGGGCGGATCGCTCCGGGTGCCCGCTGCGTCCTGCGTGGTGTTCGGCCCGCCCGCGTAGACCGGCCTGAAACGACACGGAGGGGGGGGGGGGGGGGGGGGGGGGGGGGGGGGCGGGGCGGGGCGGGGGGGGGGCGGGCGGGGGGGGGGGGGGGGGGTGGGGGGGGGGGGGGGGGGGTTGGGGGCGGGCGCCGGGCGCCCCCGCCCCCCCCCCCCCCCCCCCCCCCCCCCCCCCGCCGCCCCCCCCCCCCCCCCCCCCCCCCCCCCCCCCCCTCCGTGCTGCGGCTCAGCTGCCGGAGACGGCCGGCTGCGGCGTGATGCCCAGCGCGCTCGTGTACTTGGACAGCGCCAGCTTGCCCATCGCCGGGTACGCGCCGAGCGGCTCGGCGGCGGCGCAGCCCGCGTCCTTGACGGCGGCCTCGAGGACGCTCGGGTCCAGCTCGGGGCCGATCAGGTACGGGGCGAGGGCCAGGTTCTGGGAGCCGGAGGCGCGCAGCTGCTCGGCGGTCGCGGCGACGGCACCGTCGGCGTCCAGCGCGGCGGCGATCACCGGGACGGCGAGACGCGCGGCGAGCAGCATGCCCGTGATACCGGCTGCCTGCACGGCCTCCTCGCCGCCCACTGCGGCGAGGATGATGCCGTCGGCGGCCGTGGCCACGGTGAACAGACGGGCGCGGTCGGCGCGGGCCAGGCCCGCCTCCGACAGGCGCACGTGCAGGCCCTCCGCGAGCAGCGGGTGCGGGCCGAGCACATCGGTCAGCTCGGCCGGGACGCGGCTGTCCACGATGCCCTGGCGGATCTGCCGGATCTGCGCGTTGTCCGGGCCGGCGAGCAGCGGCACGACGACCGCGACCGGGCCCTCGGGCGCCTTCGCCTCGACGCCGGCGGCGACGGCCTGCTCGTAGCGGGCGGTGCGCTCCTTCGCGGCGTGCGCGAGCACGGACGCGAGGGACGGGAACTCGGCGGACACCGGGAAGTCGGTGACCTCACCCTCGACGAACCCCACGCGGGCGTCCAGGCCGGGCAGCTCCGAGCGCGCGATGCTGACGACCTCGTCGGCCAGCATGCGCGTGGCGGCGCTGGGCGTGCCGGGCACGGCCAGAACGAGGGACGGTGCGCCCTCGGGGGCGGCCACGGGTTCCGGCCGGCGGTGCCGTCCGGGCTGACGGGGTCGCGGCATTCGTACAGGCAGGCCGGATGCGGGCCCAGTGGGGGAGCTCATGCGGCCGCATGCTACTGGCTCTCCGGGCATCGTTGTTCGGCCAGGGGGCGGCTGAGCGGTATCCGTCCGCGATTGTCCGTTCCGTCGCGGAGAACGTAAATGTCCAGGTCCGAGAGGTGTATGGGGGAGTAGAGGGAGGCGTCCGCTTCGGTGCGGGTGGGACGGGAGTTGTTCGAGAGACCTGATTCGGGGTGCCTGGTCCGAGTGCCCTACGGCACGTACAGCAGGCGTCCGTCGTGTGGCAGGCGGAGCCCTTCGCTCGCCAGGGCCGACGCGATCACCAGGGCGCCGTGCAGGGGGTCGCCCGCCGCGGGGGTGAGCGCGGCCTTGGGGAGCTGTGCCGTGAGTTCCGCTTGGAGCGGGTCCAGGAGGGGGGCGCCCATGTGGAAGAGGCCGCCGGTCAGGGCCACCTCGCCGCCGTCCGCCGGGCACACCGCCGCCGCCGACTCCGCGATGTGCCGCGCCGCGTCCCGCAGGATCGACGCCGCGACGGGGTCGGAGGCGGCGCAGGCCGCCACGTCGGGGGCGAACGAGGCCAGGGCCGCCGGGCGGTCCGTGCGCGGGTAGATCCGGCCGGGCAGCTCGCCCGCCGGGCCGAACCGCTCCTCGGCGCGCGCGAGCAGCACCGCGCTGCCGCCGCGCCGCCCGTCGAACGCGCGCATCGCCGCCGCGAGCCCGGCCTGCCCGATCCAGGCGCCGCCCCCGCAGTCGCCCAGCAGATGGCCCCAGCCGTCCGCCCGCCGCCAGGAGCGGAGATCCGTGCCGAGGGCGATCATCCCGGTGCCCGCCGCGACGACCGCCCCGGGCCGCTGGCCGAGCGCGCCCGCGTAGGCGGTGACCCCGTCGGCGGCCAACGCGAGCCGTTCGACGCCCAGTTCGCAGGCGAGCGCGGCCGGAAGCTCCGCGCGCAGCGCGTCGCCCAGCGTCGCCATCCCGGCCGCGCCGACCGTCAGCGCGACAGGGGCGGGACCGCCCGCCTTGGTCAGCAACTCCCGTGCCATCGGCAGCAGCAGTTCCAGCATGTGCGCCGGGTCGATGCCCGCCGCCGACGTCCGTACGGGGGTGGCGGAGCGGGTCGAGACGGCACCGGCCGGGTCGGCGACCTCGGCGAGGGCGACCCGGAGCCCGGAGCCGCCCGAGTCCACCCCGAGCACGTACCGTCCCCCGGCTTCGTTCGCTGGACGCAACGGGCTTCCCTCCTCGCCGGTGACCTTGGTGGACGAACAGTAGCGCCGCGGGCGGGCGCGGAGTGTCGGTGTGGGCCAGTAGGGTGACGCACTGTGGCAGCGAGACCGTTGAACGAACTTGTGGAAGCAGGCTGGGCGAAGGCCCTGGACCCTGTGGCCGGACGCATCGCGGAGATGGGCGACTTCCTGCGGGCCGAGATCGCGGCCGGCCGGACGTACCTGCCGTCGGGGGCGAACGTCCTGCGCGCCTTCCAGCAGCCCTTCGACGACGTACGCGTACTGATCGTCGGTCAGGACCCCTATCCCACACCTGGGATGGCGATCGGGCTCAGCTTCGCCGTCGCCCCGGAGGTCCGCCCGCTGCCGGGCAGCCTGATCAACATCTACCGGGAGCTGGGCGCCGACCTCGGCCTGGCCCCGCCGTCGAACGGCGACCTGACCCCGTGGACGAAGCAGGGCGTGCTGCTCCTCAACAGGGCGCTCACCACGGCCCCGCGCAAGCCCGCCGCCCACCGCGGCAAGGGCTGGGAAGAGGTCACCGAGCAGGCGATCCGTGCCCTCGCGGCCCGCGGCACCCCGCTGGTGTCGATCCTGTGGGGCCGCGACGCCCGTAACCTGCGGCCGCTGCTCGGCGACCTCCCGGCGATCGAGTCGGCTCACCCGTCGCCGATGTCGGCGGACCGCGGGTTCTTCGGCTCCCGCCCGTTCAGCCGGGCCAACGACCTGCTGGCGCGCCAGGGGGCCCGGCCCGTGGACTGGAGCCTGCCGTAGGACGGGGCGCCGGGTGACTCCGGCGTCACCCGGAGATGGAGCGCGGCGAGCAGCACGCACAGCGCTGCCGCCGTGCACCACAGCGCGGTCGCGCCCGTACGGGCCAGGAGCTGGGTGCCGAGGAGCGGGGCGAGGGTCGCGGCGACGCCCCAGCCGCACCCGAACACGGCCAGGTAGCGTCCGCTCGCCCCGGCGGGTGCGAGGCTCGTGACCAGGGCGTAGACCCGGCCCATGACCAGCAGGTCGCCGAGGCTCCACACGGCGGCCGCGGCGAGCAGCGCCGGCAGGGAGCGGCCGAGCGCGTAGCCGGTCAGGCCCGCGGCCAGCAGCAGATGGGCCAGGGCGAGCGCCGCGCGCGTCGAGAGCCGGGCCAGTCGCCGGGCCCGTACGAGCGGCTGCGCCAGCACGGTGGTCGCGGCGGCCGCCGTGAACAGCAGGCCGGCGTCCGCGGCGGCCCGGCCCTGCCGCTCAAGGGAGAGCGGCAGCGTCATCACGGTCAGCTGGTTGATCAGCGCGTAGGCGGTACCGAGCGCCAGGACGGTCAGCAGCGCGCGATCGCGCAGCGGTCGTACGGCGGTGGCGGCCTGTCCGGCGGGCGATGCCGCCTGCCGGTCGCGGGGGAGCGCGAGGCCGATCAGCAGGGCGCAGAGCAGGCAGGTCACCGCGTCGCAGACGAACAGCCAGCGCAGATCCCAGCGGCCGAGGAGCGCGGCGAGCAGCCCCGCCCCCATCGCGCCCGCCGCGAGCGCCGCGCTGAACAGGCTGAAGGCGCGCACCCGTTGCCGGTCCGGCACCCAATCGCCGACGATCGCCTGGCTCGGCGGCTCGTACAGCTCGAAGGCGAGCCCGAGCAGCACCGCACCCGCGATCGCGCCGGCCGGCGAGGTCGAGGCCGCGATGGTCAACTGGGCCACCGCGCAGCCGCCGAGCCCGAGCAGGATCGTTGTACGGGGGCCGATCCGGTCCGCGAGATGCCCGCCGGTCAGACGCGAGGGAATCGTGGCGAGCCCGAACCCGGCGGTGACGAGCCCGGCGGTCGTCAGACCCGCCCCGTAGTCGGCGGAGATGAGCGCGGTGAGGAAGGGGAGCGAGAAAGCGCCCAGCTGGTTCACGGTCCGGGCGAGCAGCAGCATGCGTACGGTGCGGGGCAGAGGTTCGGGGCGGGACACGACACCTCACGTCACTGGTAAAATCCGATACGGCAGTGATGCATACGCTATGCGGGCGAGAGGTAACTGGTCAAGTGCTGTTCGACAGTCACATGAAGACGCTGCTCGACGCGTCGGCGGCGCTCGTCAACGCGCTGACCGACGGCGAGGCGCGCGGCCGCCCCTACGCCGCTCCCGAGGGCGCCGAAAGGATCGGCGCGGTCCGCGCCGCGCTCTCCGCCGGCGCCGATCTCGAACAGGGCGAGGCCGATCAACTCGCCGCCACCGCATGCGCGTTGCGCACCGTCTTCGAGGCCGTGGCCGCCGACGACCTCGACGCGGCGGCCCCCGCCCTGAACACACTGCTCCGCGACACCGGCGCCCGCCCCCAGCTCGACCGCTCCCCGGGCGAGCCGTGGCAGGTCCACTTCCACGGCGCCGACGACTCCTACGCCGTCGGCTGGAGCGCCGGCTGCGCGACCGGCCTGGCCATGGCCCTCGGCGGCGACTACGCGGGACGGCTCGGGGTCTGCGCGGCGCCCCGCTGCGACCGGGTCTACGTGGACACGTCGCGCAACGCGGGCCGCCAGTTCTGCTCGACGGCCTGTCAGAACCGGGTCAAGGCCGCCGCGTTCCGCGCCCGGCGCACGAGCGCCCCGTAGGCCGGCCGCTCGGCGTCGGGGCGCGGGGGCCGCACTGTGACGGCAGAGGCCGGGTCCCGCTCAGCCGACCACGGCCGCCCGCACGCACAGCACGTCCGGCAGGTGCTGCGCCAGTTGCCGCCAGGTGTCGCCGTCGTCCGCGGACGCGTACACCTCCCCGTTCCGGTTCCCGAAATACACTCCCGCCGGCTCCGCGTCGTCCGTGCACAGCGCGTCGCGGAGCACCGTGCCGTAGTGGTCGCCCTGGGGGAGGCCGCGGTCCAGGGGCTCCCAGGTGCGGCCCGCGTCCTGGGTGCGGAAGACGCGGCAGCGGTGGTCGGCGGGGACACGGTCCGAGTCCGCGTTGATCGGGAAGAGGTACGCCGTGTTCCCGCGGTGCGGATGCGCGGCCGCCGCGAAGCCGAACGTCGACGGCAGGCCCGCGCCGATGTCCGTCCACTTCGCGCCGCCGTCGTCGCTGCGGTACACGCCCCAGTGGTTCTGCAGATACAACCGGTCGGGGTCCGCCGCGTCCCGGGTCACCTTGTGCACGCACTGGCCGAACTCCGGGTCCGGGTCCGGCAGGAACACCGCGCTCACCCCCGAGTTCGACGGAGTCCAGCTGGCCCCGCCGTCGGAGGTGCGGAACACGCCGGCCGTGGAGACCGCCACGGTCAGCGAGTCCGGGTCACGGGCATCGCTGAGGATCGTGTGCAGACCCTCGCCGCCGCCTCCGGGCACCCACTTCGAGCGGGTCGGGTGCTCCCACAGCGGGCGGCACAGCTCGAAGGACTCGCCCCGGTCCTCGGAGCGGTACAGCGCGGCGGGCTCGGTGCCCGCGTAGACCACGCCGGGCTCGGCGGCCGAGGGGTGCAGCTGCCACACCCGCTCCAGCGAAGCGCCGGTGTCCTTGGGGAACTTGACCGCGGGCGCGGCCGGCTCGGTCCACGTACGGCCCAGGTCGTCCGAGTGGAACACGGACGGGCCCCAGTGCGCGCTGTCGCCGCCCACGAGGAGCCGTGGTGTCGGCCCCCGGGTGTCGATGGCGACCGCGTACACCGCCTGCGCGTTGAAGTACGGGCTCTCGTCGAACGTCCAGGCGCCGTCCGCGCCCCGGCGCCCCAGGAACAGCCCCTTGCGCGTGCCCACGGCCAGCAGCACATCGGTCATGCCGAACACCTCCGAAACGTCGTTGTCTCCAGGTATCGGCCAGTCTGCACCCCCGCACTGACAATCACCGTCGGTGCGGGGGTCCGCGCAGGTCACACGGGTGTCAGGCGGCGGCGAGCCACAGATCGGGGCCGAACACCTCGTAGTGGATGTCGGCGGCCGCGACCCCCTTGCCGAGCAGCTGTGCGCGCGCCGCGCGCATGAAGGGGAGCGGGCCGCACAGGTACGCGCGCGTGCCGGGTGCGACGGTCACGTCCGTGAGGTCCATCAGGCCCGTACGGTGTCCGGCGCCGCCCTGCTCGTACCAGAAGTGCGCGGCACCCCCGGCGAGCTTCGCGGTCAGCGACTCGTGGTCGGCGCGCAGTGCGTGCGTCTCGGGGGAGCGGTCGGCGTGCACGACCGTCACCGGGCCCTCGTGCCCCGTGCCCGCCAGCTCGTCGAGCATCGCCAGCATCGGGGTGCAGCCGATCCCGGCGGAGGCGAGCAGCAGGGGCGCGCCGTCGGCCTCCAGGACCAGATCGCCGTACGGGGCGGAGACGCGCAGCCGGTCACCGGCGCGCACGTGCGCGTGCAGGTGCCGCGAGACCTCGCCGTCCGGGGTGCCCTCGGCGCCGAGCACGCGCTTGACCGCGAACGAGCGGGTCGTCCCGGAGGGGGCGCCCGTCAGGCTGTACTGGCGTATCTGCCGCGCGCCGTCGGCCAGTTCGACCTGGACGGACACGTACTGGCCGGCGCGGAAGGCGGGCGCGGGGCGGCCGTCGGCCGGGCGCAGCAGGAAGGAGGCGACGTCGGCGGTGTCGTCGGTGCGGGACACGACCTCCCACTCGCGCCACACGTCGCCGGCCACGACGCCCTGCTCGGCGAAGAGCCGCTTCTCGATCGCGATCAGCGCGTTCGCCATCAGCCAGTAGACCTCGTCCCAGGCCTGCGCGACCTCGGGCGTGACGGCGTCGCCGAGCACCTCCGCGATCGCCGCGAACAGGTGCTCGTGCACGACCGGGTACTGCTCGGGGAGGACGCCGAGGGAGGCGTGCTTGTGCGCGATGCGGTCGAGCATGACGTCGGGCCGCTCGTCGGGGTGGTCCACCAGGTAGGTCGCGAACGCGGCGATGGAGCCGGCGAGCGCCTGCCGCTGACTACCGGCCGCCTGGTTGCCCCGGTTGAACAGGTCGCGCAGCAGCTCGGGGTGGGCGGCGAACAGCTTCTCGTAGAAGAGCCCGGTGATCTCCTCGATGGCCGCGCCGACGGCGGGAAGGGTGGCGCGGACGACGACGGCCGACGATTCGGTGAGCATCAGCGGATCTCCTTAATTGGTATTTCAGATTCGTATTTAAGGTCACACGGAACACAGAACTGGGAACACGGTGCACGGGGCCGTGGATCGACGGGCGGTCCGGTTGCCGGGTGAGCTGGGGTGCGGAGGCTCAGTCCGCGCCGCGCGTGGGCGACAGGGACAGGAGCAGCGGGCCGGTCGGCGTCTCGACGAGTTCGGCGAGGGTCAGCGGGTCGAGCGAGGCGAAGAACGCCTCCTGCGCCTCGCGCAGCGCGCCCCGCAGTCGGCAGGCGGCGCGCAGCGGGCAAGGGGTGCTTCCCTCGCAGTCCACGACGTCACCGGGCCCCTCCAGGTCCCGTACGAGGGCGCCGACGGAGGCCGTGCGCCCCGCCGGGGTGAGGGTGAGCCCGCCGCCCCGGCCGCGCCGGGCCTCGACGAGGCCCATGTGCTGCAGCTTCGCGACGACTTTCGCGGTGTGGGTGTACGGCACGTCCATCGTGGCCGCGACCTCGCGCGTGGTGGGCAGGCCTTCCTGCTCGACCGCGAGGCGCATCAGCACGCGCAGTGCCAGATCCGTGAAGCGTGTCAGCCGCATGACCGCACGCTATGAATACTTGCATCTGAAAGGCAAATTAAGACGCTGAGGCATGCGTCACGCCCCCTGCGCGGGCCGGCCTGCGCAGGGGGCGTGAGGGTGGGGCGTGGGATCAGACGGAGCGGAGGTACTGGTTCGGGACGTGCACGTCCGCGCCCAGCTCGCGCGCCGCGTGCCGGGCGAACGACGGGTCGCGCAGCAGCTCGCGGCCGATCAGGACCGCGTCCGCCTCACCGTTGGCGATGATCTTCTCGGCCTGCTCGGCGTCGGTGATCATGCCGACCGCCGCGGCCGGCACCTTGGCCTCGTTGCGCACGCGCGCGGCGAACGCCACCTGGTAGCCGGGGCCGACCGGGATGCGGACGCCCGCCGCGTTGCCCCCGGTGGAGACGTCGATCAGGTCCACCCCGTGCGTGTGCAGCTCCGCGGTGAAGCGCACGGTGTCGTCGGCGGTCCAGCCCTCGCCGTCCTCCAGCCAGTCGGTGGCGGAGATCCGGAAGAGCAGCGGGAGGTTCTCCGGCCAGACCGCGCGCACCGCGTCGACGGCCTCCAGGGCGAAGCGGGTGCGGTTCTCGTAGGAGCCGCCGTACTCGTCCGTGCGGTGGTTCGAGTGCGGGGACAGGAACTGGCCGATCAGATAGCCGTGCGCCCCGTGCAGTTCGACGACCTCGAACCCGGCGTCCAGCGCGCGGCGCGCGCCGTCCGCGAACTGCTGGACGACCTCGCGGATCTGCTCGACCGTGAGCTCGGTCGGCACCGGGTGCTTCGCGTCGAACGCGACGGCGCTCGGCGCGACGGGCTGCCAGCCGTGACCCTCGGGGCCGACCGGCGCGCCGCCCACCCACGGGCGCTCGGTGGACGCCTTGCGCCCGGCGTGCCCGATCTGGATGCCCGCCACCGTGCCCTGCGACTTCAGGAAGTCCGTGATCCGGCGGAAGGCGGCGACCTGCTCGTCGTTCCAGATCCCCAGGTCGTACGGGGAGATCCGGCCCTCGGGGCTGACCGAGGTCGCCTCGACGATGATCAGGCCCGTGCCGCCCGCCGCCCGGGCGCCGTAGTGCTGGAAGTGCCAGTCCGTGGGGGCGCCCGTCAGTGGACCCTCGGGGGCCGCGCTGTACTGGCACATCGGCGGCATCCAGACCCGGTTCGGGACGGTGAGGGACCGCAGGGTGTAGGGCTCGAACAGCGCGCTCACGGGGACTCCATTCGGTACGGGCTGGTCGCGAAAGACTCGCCGGTACGAGCCCGTCGGCTCGGCTCGCACCCAGGGTCGTACGATAACCATCGTAGTACGGGAACTGTCAAACTACGAGAAGTCTCGTATAATGAGTCCGGAGCGTCGGACCGTACACGCGTCGGGGACGATGGAGCCGTACGGATCGAACGGGCCGCACAGACAGGGGAGTCGTCCAATGAGCACCGCAGCACCACAGGCCGCGGGCGGCCGCGCCCTCGCGCACCCCGCCCGCGAGGAACTCCGGCTGGAGGCCGTCCTGCACGCGCTGTCGGACCCGATGCGGCTCGCGATCGTGCGGGAGATGGCGGCGGCCGAGACCGCGCTGTCCTGTTCGGCCTTCGCGCTGCCCGTCACCAAGTCCACGTCCACGCACCACTTCCGCGTGCTGCGCGAGAGCGGGGTCATCGAGCAGGTCTACCGGGGGACGGCGAAGCTGAACGGGCTGCGCCGGGCCGACCTGGACACCCTGTTCCCCGGCCTCCTCGACAGCGTTCTCGACGCGGCGGACCGCCAGGCGACCCGGCTCGGGGAGTAGGCGCCGCCCGCCGCTATGTCCCGTGGGCCGCGTTCAGCAGGCCCGACCAGTCGGGGATCTTGACCGTGCCGCGGCCCAGCGCGCGTCCGAGATCCGTCTCGGCCCGTTCGATCGCCTGCCAGCCCGCCCAGTCCACCGGATGCAGTCCGGCCGCGAGCAGCCCGTCCAGCGGGTCGCCGGGCAGGGTGCGCCGGACCAGGGCCGGGACGTCCGCGAGCAGGGACGTCACGGTCTCCTTCGCGCACGGCCGGTTCGTGCCGATCACTCCGGTGGGCCCGCGCTTGATCCAGCCCGCCACGTACTCGCCCGGCGCCGGCCGGCCCCCGCGCAGGACCCGACCTTCGGCGTGCGGCACCGTGCCCCGTACCGGATCGAACGGCAGCCCGTCCGGCGGCATCCCGCGATAGCCCACCGAGCGCAGCACCAGCTGCGCGGCGATCTCCTCGTACGTCCCCGTGCCCCGGACCGTGCCGTCCTCCTCCGGCCGGGTCCGCTCGAAACGGACGCCCGCCACCCGGCCGTCCCGCCCCGTGATCTCCTCGGGCCGCAGGAAGAACCGCAGATGGATCCGGCGGCCCGCGCCCGGGCTCGGCCGGGCCGCCCACTCGCGCAGCACCTCGATGTTGCGCCGGACGGCGGCGGGCAGCGCCGAAGGGTCGGCGAACGCGGGGTCGAGCGCCAACTCCCGCTCGTCCACCACCACTTCCGTGTCCGGCAGCGTCCCCAGCTCCCGCAGTTCCTTCGTCGTGAAGCGGGCCTGGGACGGACCCCGCCGCCCCACCATGAACACGTCCCGCACCTCGCTCGCGGCCAGCACGCGCAGCGGCTCCTGCGGCATGTCGGTCGGTGCCAGCTCGGCCAGGCCGCGCGCCAGCATCCGCGTCACGTCCACCGCCACGTTCCCGACGCCGATCGTCACGGCCGCGCGCACGTCCCGTACGAAACCGGAGTCCCAGGCGTCCGGGTGCGCGCTGTACCAGGCCACGAAGTCCGTCGCCGACCAGCTGCCGGGCAGGTCCTCACCCGGTACCCCGATGCGGCGCGCGGACGCCGCGCCCACGCAGTACACGACCCCGTGATACAGCTCGAGCAGCCGCTCGGGCGGCAGCGCGGGACCCACCTCGACGCCGCCGAGGAAGCGCACGTGCTCGTCCTCGAGCACCGAACGCAGGTTGTTCTGCAGCGACTTAATCTTCTCGTGGTCGGGCGCGACCCCGTACCGCACCAGACCGTACGGGCACGGCAGCCGGTCCAGTACGTCCACCCGGACATCGGGCACCAGGTCCTGCCGCACCAGGCTCTGGGCGGTGTAGACCCCGCTGGGCCCCGATCCGACAACGGCGAAGTGCGGCACGTGCGGCTCCTTCCGCTGGTGCGCTGCTCCCTCTCAGCATGGCACCGCGAGCCGCCCCGGGGGAGTGCGCCGACACCCCGCGCTCTCCAGGGCCCCGGGCGCGGCCCGCCCGCCGCAGGTCACATCCGCCGCATCCGCTCGATCTCGGACGTCTGCTGGGCGATCACGTCGTCCGCCATCTCCTCGATCTGGACGTTGTTGCCGTCGCCCTTCACCTCCGTGGCCATGGTCACCGCCCCCTGGTGGTGTGTGATCATCAGCTTCAGGAAGAGAGAGTCGAACGCCTTGCCGCGGGCCGCGCGGAGCTGCTTCAGCTGGGACTGCGTCGCCATGCCCGGCATCGCGTCGTGCGCGTGATGGCCGGACGGCGCCTCCTTGCGGCCGTGCTGTTTCAGCCAGCCGCGCATCGTCGCGATCTCCGGGCCCTGCGCCGCCGTGATCCGCTCCGCGAGACGCTCGACCTGCCGGGAGTCGGCCTGCTTCGGGGCGAGTTCGGTCATCTCCAGGGCCTGCGCGTGATGCTGGATCATCATCTGCGCGTACGCGACATCGGCCGAGTTCGGGGTGTCGTCCGGGCCGCGCGCCTCCGCGTCCTTCGCCGACAGGGTCTCCGCCGCCTCGCCCGGTTTGCCCGGCGCGATGACCGAAGGCCCGGTGCCGGAAGGGGAGTTGGCCTTGTCCGCGCTCTCGGGGCCGCCCGCGTCGCATCCGGCCAGGGCGAGCGCCAGTGCCGCGACCAACGTGGGAACAGCCAGTTTCATGACGAGCTTGTTGCCATCTGTTGATCTGTGCATGAGGAAGACGATACTCGGGGGATCCGTGAACTGTTCACGGATCGATGACGTCACCGTCAACCAAGGAGACCACAGTGACCCTGTTGCAGGACTCCGCCCGAACGCGTCGCAGACGCCTGGGAGTTGCCACGGCCGCGGCCGGGCTCCTCGCCGCGCTGCTCGCCGCAGGACCCGCGTCGGCCACCCCCGACCCGGGCGACGGGAACCAGGCGCCCAAGTCGGTGTCGCGCACCGTGGAGAAGCAGGCCGAGGACGCGATAGCCGCCGGCGAGATACCCGGCCAGGACGAGGTCGTCCACTCCGCCAACATCGAGCACCTCACCAACATCCCCAAGGACGCGCTGCCGGGCACGAACTCGGACCTCGCGTTCCAGGGCAAGTACGCCTTCGCCGGCAACTACGACGGCTTCCGCATCTTCGACATCAGCGACCCGAAGGCGCCGAAGACCGTCGCACAGGTCCTGTGTCCCGGCTCGCAGAACGACATCACCGTCTCCGGGAACCTGCTGTTCCTGTCCACGGACAGCTCCCGCAGCGACAACTCCTGCGCCTCCACCACCCAGCCCGCGACCGAGAAGTCGTCCTGGGAGGGCATGAAGGTCTTCGACATCAGCGACAAGAGCAACCCGAAGTACGTCGCCGCCGTCGAGACCGCCTGCGGCTCGCACACCCACACGCTGGTGCCGGAGAAGAAGAACGTCTACGTGTACGTCTCCTCGTACTCGCCCAGCGCCACCTTCCCCGACTGCCAGCCGCCGCACGACGGCATCTCCGTGATCAAGGTGCCGCGCGACGCCCCGGAGAAGGCGGCGGTCGTCGGCTTCCCCGTCCTGTTCCCCGGTGACGGCCCCGACGGCGGCGGCAACCCGGGCGGCCCCACCAACCCGGGCGTCTCCAAGACCACCGGCTGCCACGACATCACGGTCCTGCCCTCCAAGGACCTCGCGGCGGGCGCCTGCATGGGTGACGGCATCCTGTTCTCCATCAAGGACCCGGAGCACCCGAAGGTCATCGACCAGGTCCAGGACAACGTGAACTTCGCGTTCTGGCACTCGGCGACCTTCAACCAGAAGGCGAACAAGGTCGTCTTCACCGACGAGCTCGGCGGCGGCGGCGCCGCCACCTGCAACGCGGCGATCGGCCCGGACCGCGGCGCCGACGGCATCTACGACATCGTCGGCAAGGGCGACCAGCGCAAGCTCGTCTTCAAGAGCTACTTCAAGATCCCGCGCCACCAGGCCGACACCGAGAACTGCGTCGCGCACAACGGCTCGCTGATCCCGGTCAAGGGCAAGGACATCATGGTCCAGGCCTGGTACCAGGGCGGTGTCTCCGTCTGGGACTTCACCAACTCCGCGCAGCCGAAGGAGATCGGCTACTTCGAGCGCGGCCCGCTGACCACCGACACGATGAGGACCGGCGGTTCCTGGTCCGCGTACTACTACAACGGCTACATCTACTCGAACGACATCGCCAAGGGCTTCGACGTCCTGAAGCTCAGCGACCGGCGCACCGACCCCGCGCAGCGGGTCCGCATGGACGAGCTCAACGTCCAGACGCAGCCGGACTACTTCGACTGAGCCCGCGGGTCCGCCGGTCGCCCGGCGGGCCGCAACGGCTCGAAGTAGCGCGAGAAATCGGCCGTACGGCCGGGGGCGGGGCTTTCCCCGGACGCGACGTCATCCGTGACGTCGTCGTCCGGCGGGAAGCCCCGCTCCCACGCGAGCCCGTACCGCCGGAACATCTCGGCCCGCATCCGGCGCACCGGCATCGGCGCCCCCGGCAGCAGGATCGCGAAGACGGAGCCCATCAGCTGGGCGCGCAGCATCGGATAGTCCAGCTCCACGTCCGCCGAGCCGTGCCGCCGCACCGTGTCCTGGAGCATCTCGGACAGCCGCTGCTGCTCGACGCACGGCACGAAGCCCTCGGACTGCAGCAGGACCGCCATGTGCGTGCGCATCAGCACCGGATGGTCACGCGCGAGGCCCAGGATCGCGTCGATCGCGCGGGCCAGCCGCTCGTCGCCGTCCTCGGTGCGCGGCTCCCGCTCCAGCGCCTCCTCCAGCGTCCGGTTCATCAGCCGGTGCACCGCGGACTGGAGCAGTTGCCGCTTGCTCGGGAAGTAGTACGAGACCAGGCCGCGGGCCGAACCGGCGCGGTCCGCGATGTCGCCGAGCGTCGTCGCGTCGTAACCGCGCTCCTCGACCAGCTCCAGGGCGGCCTGCAGAAGCCGCTCGCGGGAACGCCGTCGCAACTCCTCATTGACCGATGCGCTGCGGGGGGACATCCTTGACTCCTGCGTTGACTGGCTCGCAGCCAACTATACTCAGCGCGGCCCGGTCACCGGCCTTCGGGTGCGGTGTGCCCGGGCGGGGCGGCTGTGCCGGGGCGACGCGGGGGATCGCCTCGGCGCGGCCGTGCCACCCACCGGCCTCCGGACGGTGTCGGCGCCGCCTGGAGGCCGGTGTCATGTTTTCGGGATCACTGCGGGCTCGCCCCGGGATCTCTGCGGATCTCTCTGACGCGCGGGGTCGCCGGAAGCTTCCTAGAGTGGCGAGGGGCGGGTTCCCGAGCACCCGAGGAGGCGTGCGACATGGATCAGCAGGAGATCCTCGGCCGGATCAGCACCATGGTCGACGACGAGAAGCGGCTGCGCGCCGCCCTGGCCGACGGGACCATCGACGCCGCCACCGAGCGCGAGCGCCTGGCCGACGTCGAGCGCGCGCTCGACCAGTGCTGGGACCTGCTGCGCCAGCGGCGGGCCAAGGCCGAGTTCGGCGAGGACCCCGACGACGCGCGCGTGCGCCCCTCGGCGGAGGTCGAGGGATACGAGTCGTGACCCGCAAGCCCTACCGCGGCAACCTGATCACGGTCAGCTTCGACGGGCAGCGCTGTCTGCACGCCGCCGAGTGCGTGCGCGGACTCCCACAGGTCTTCGACACGGCCGCGCGCCCGTGGATCCAGCCGGACGCGGCGCCCGCCGACGAGGTCGCGGCCGTCGTGCGCCGCTGCCCCTCCGGCGCGCTGCGCTACGAGCTTGTCGACGGGACCGTGGAGGTGCCGCCCGCCGCCACGACGGTCGAACGGGCCGCGGACGGCCGCCTCGTCCTCCGCGGCGACCTGCGCGTCCGCGCCGCCGACGGGTCCGAGACCGCCGAGGTGCGGGCCACCCTGTGCGGCTGCGGCCGCAGTGCGAACCAGCCGTACTGCGACCACTCCGGAGTCTGCGGCGACGGTCACTGACCGCCGCGGCCGGGCCGGGCCATCGGAGCAGATCAGATCAGATCAGATCAGATCAGATCAGATCAGATCAGATCAGATCAGGTCGAGGATCGGGCGCAGGCCGTCCGGGCGCTCGTCGGCCGGCAGATGGTCCACGAAGTACGTCGTGCAGCCCACCGCCGCCGCGCCGCCGTCGGCCTTCCGGTCGTCCCCGACCATCAGCGCGTCGCCCGCCGCGACCCCGAGCGCCTCGAGCGCCGCCGTGAACAGCCGCGGGTCCGGCTTCGTCACCCCGTGCCGGTACGAGAGGACGTACGTGTCGACGTACGGGTCCAGGCCGTGCGCGGCGAAGACCGGGCGCGGGTCCCAGCCGATGTTGCTGACCACGGCGACCGGCACCCCGCGCTCCCGGAGCGCCGCGAGGACCGGCAGCGCGTCCGGGTAGGGCCGCCAGGCGTCGGGGGTCATGTGGCGGTCGTACAGGAGGTCGTAGAGCCGGTCGTCGGGCAGCGGCACCTCGCGGGCCAGGCCCGTGAACGCGGCGCGGTGCCGCGTGGCGTCCACGTCGCGGGCGGCGACGAGTCCGGCGAGGTGCTCGGGGACGCGGACGGGGTGGGTGACGCCGCCGGGCTGTGCGCCGATCTCGGCCAGGGCGGCCACCGCCTCCTCGAACTCGGCGGCGGGCAGCTCCAGTTCGAGCGCGTCGAGCGCGGCCCGCAGCCATGACGCGGTCGGTTCGGCCCGGAAGAGGGTGCCGGAGAAGTCGATGAGCACGGCTTTGATCGTCATGCGGGCGATCCTGCGGGCCGGTGGACGCGCGGTCAAGGGCGGCCCCGGCGCGCGCTCCGGGCGTCGTACGTGATGGTCGACAGCGCCACCGTGAGCGCCCCGAGCAGCCAGCCGCCCAGTACGTCGGACGGCCAGTGCACCCCGAGCCAGATCCGGGTCAGGCCCACACCGAGCACGGAGACGACGGTGACGGCGAGCGCGGCCCGGTACAGGGTGACGGGCGCGTCGTGGCGGCGGAACAGCCACAGGACCAGTCCGAGGACGACCGTCGCCGTCATCGCGTGCCCGGACGGATAGGCGGCGTAGTGCGCGGAGTCCACCGGGTCCGGCCACACCGGGCGCGGCCGGTCCACCGCCGTCTTGAGGACCTGCTGGAGCAGCGTGCCGGCCGCGCAGGTCACCGCCGCCCAGACGGCGAGGACCGCCGCGCGCAGCCGCACCAGCAGATACAGGACGACCAGCGAGCACAGCAGGCGCATCGTCCACGGGTCCCACACCCAGTCGGTCAGGATCCGGTTGGCGTGCGTGAGCCCCGGGTCGGCGACCGCCGCGCGGTGCAGGGAGCGGGCGACGTCCTCGTCCGCGTCCATGAGCGGGTCCCAGCGCACCGCCACGAGCACCAGCAGCACGGCGTTCGCGAGCGTCAGCGCGGCCAGGGTCCACAGCGCGGGGCGGGAGGCGCGAGGCCGGTGCGGGGAGTCGAGCCGTGCCGGGTGCATGGGGAAGATCCTCGCCCATGGGGCTGTGCGCGGACCGTAAAGGTGCGGGCGGACGCGGCGCGAGTCGAGCCCGGAGCGGCTGGGGCCTCTCGTTCGGATCAGGCCCTAGCCGAGCGCGCGCAGCCCCGGGACGAACGCCACCAGGAGCGGGACCAGCGGGATCAGCGCGGCGGCGGCCGTCAGGCGCAGGCGGTGGACCGGGCTGAGCCGGGACTGCGGGGCCAGCAGCCGGTGCACACGCAGCGGGACGTGCGCCTGCGGGGTGGGACAGGGGCCGAACACCCCGCGGTCCTCGTTCAGTTCGACCAGCGCGAGCGCGATCGTCAGCCGGCCGAAGCGACGGGACGCCACGTCGTCCGCGGCCAGTTCGACCAGGTGGTGCATCTGGTCGCGGAACGAGGCGAACACCCCGACCTGCGGGAAGCCCGAGGCCAGCGCGCCCGAGCAGTGCAGCAGCCAGTCGTGCCGCCAGCGGGCGTGGCCCGTCTCGTGCGCCAGCACCGCGTCCAGCTGATGCCCCTTCAGGCGACGCAGCGCCGCCGTGGTGATGACCAGTTGAGGGGCCGGCCCGGGGAGCCACCAGGCGTCGGGGCGCTCGGCCTCCAGGAGTACGAGGCGCTCCGCGCCGGGCTCCTCGCCGGGCAACAGCGGGGCACGGACGAGTAGTTCGGCCCTGCGCTGTCTGCGGCGGGACCGCGCTCGGCGCACCTCCCGCACCAGCATCGCCGCCGTCCACACCCCGCCGAGCGCGAGGGTCACGGCGACGGTCGCGGCCCAGGGGCCGGGGGCGCGCAGCGCGTACGCCTCCACGACGCCGTGCGGTGCGGGGGCGAAGAGCCGGCCGCGCACGGCCTGCCAGGCGGAGGCCGCGCTCAGCGTCATGGACAGGGCGCAGCACAGGAGGACGGCCGCCACGACGCACTGCCACACCCACAGCGCGACGATCGGCTCCCGCTCCGTCCAGTCGGCGCGGGCGAGCAGCCGCGGGGCGACGACAGCGACAAAGGCGCCGAGCAGCAACAGCGCTACGGGGACCGTCATGCCCGTCAGACTATGAGGCGCGGGCTACCCGGCGGTACGGTCCGGCGCGCCAAGTGACGTAGGACACGGTTTCGTTCACCGTGTCGCGTCACATGGTGAACAGCATCGCGAGCATGCCGATCGCCATGGACAGGCGGCAGGCCCGCGCCAGTTCGGGACGCCGGCCCCAGGCGAGCGTCACCGTGCCGGGCGCCCCGGCGGTCGTGGTGGCCGGGACCAGGCGCAGTCCGGCCCACAGGACGTATCCGGTGAAGTAGACGAGGAGCGTGGCGGTGAGTGCGGGGGAGCCCGTGCCGCCGGTGTGGTGGGCGTGGGCCGCGGGACGGGCCGCCATCGCGAGCGACATGTAGGCCATGGCGGACGTGCCGATCAGATGGTGGAGGTGGTGGTCGGTGCGGCGGGCGGCCCACAGGGCGCGCAGCGCGGCCGCGCCGAACACCGTCGCGTAGCCCAGCCAGGCCCAGCGCGGCGGGGTCAGCACCGCCGCCGGGACGGCCATCAGCGCCATCCCGAACCCCATGAGCGCCTCGGCGCCCGCCGTGCGGCGCTCGTCCTGGTCCCCGCCGCGTCTGCGCAGCAGGCAGTAGGCGCCGGTCGCCGCGCACAGCGCGACGAGCAGCCATGCGGCCGACTGCGGTCCGTGCACCTCGGTCCCCCTCGTCCGTCGGCTGTGTGCCGGGTCTCCTGGGGGATGCCCGGGTCGCCGGGCGCGTATGGCGGCGCAGGGAAGCATTCACAGGTGTTTTACTAGTGAAACATCTGTTAAGGTTTTTGTATGAGCAGCACTCCCACGACCTCACGCGTCCCCTCCGTCCGGCCTCTCCCGCTGGCCGGGCTGCTGCGGCCCAGGAAGCCCGTGGACATCTGGTTCAAGCCCGCGACCAGCGCCGCCGTCTCGGCCGCCGTGCCGAACCTGACGCTGCTCGCCCTGGGCCGGCTCGACCTCGTGATGTACACGATGGCGGGCTCGCTCTGCGCCCTGTACGGGCACAACCTCCCCTACGCGGCCCGAGCCCGCGCCCTCGCCTGGGTGGTCGGCGGGATGTTCGCGGGCGTCGCCGTCGCGCTCGTCGCCGCCTCGGCCACCTCGTCCGCCGTGATCCTCGTCGCCGTGGGGGCCCTGCTCGCCGCCGCTCAGAAGGTGCTCTGCGACGCGACCGGGATCGGCTCGCCCGGAAACCTGATCTTCACGTTCATCAGCTCCGCCATGCTGTTCACGCCCCAGACCCTCGGTGAGGTGCCGGGACACCTCGCGCTGATGCTCGGCGCCGGCGCGATCACCTGGCTCGTCGGCATGGCCCCCGCGCTCGTGCGGCCCCACGGGCCCGAGCGCCGGGCGACCGCGCGGGCCCTGCACGCGGCCGCCTCCTACACCGAGCGCCCCGAGCACACCGCCGGGCGCGGCGCCGCCGCCGCGGCCGTGCACGCCGCCTGGCAGTCGCTGCTCGCCACGGGGGAGCGCAGCGAGGCCCGCCGGGCCCTGGAGCGCCTCGTCGTCCGCGCCGAACTGGCCATCGCCGCACCCCGCGACACGGACGCAGCACTGCTGCGCGGCTGGGCCGAGGGGCTGCGCGGCGCGGGCGCCGTTCCGCGGCCCGCACGGGTCCCGGGCCTCGACGACGAACTGCTCGGCGTCGAGGCCGAGACGGAGAGCGGCCGGCCGTCGCTGTGGCGGCGGATCGGGCCGGGCTCGGCGCTGGTGCCGATCGGGCTGCGCACGTTCCTGGGCTGCGCGCTCGCCGGGTACGCCTCCCTCGCGCTCGGCATCGGACGCCCGTACTGGGCGCTGGTCACCGCGGCCTCGATCTACCAGGCCAACGTGACACTGACCTGGAACCGCGGCGTCCAGCGCGTCGTGGGGAACGTGGGCGGAGTCCTGGTGTTCGCCGCCATCGCGCCGCTCGCCCACACGAGCAAGGCCGCGCTGGTCGTGACCTGTCTCGTCCTCATCTTCGGCGCCGAGGCGCTGATGAGCCGGAACTACTGGCTGGGCTGTCTGTCCGTGACGCCCATGGCGCTGCTCGTCACCGAGTTCACCCGGCTCCAGGGGACCGGACAGCTGATCACCGAGCGGATCGTCGACACGCTGGTCGGCGCGCTCCTCGGCATCGTCGCCGCCCTCGTCGTCACGAACCGGCGGGCCGGCGACCACATCGAGCGGGCCCTGAGCGCCGCCGAGGAGGCCCGCGCCACGGCCGAGCGCACACTGGCGCTCGACACGCCCGGATCCGCCGCGCTGGAGACCGCACGGCGGACCCTCGCCGCGACCCTCGTCGCGTTGCGCGCCGCGGCCGACACCGCGGCCGGAGAATGGTGGCAGCGGGCCCTGCCGGAGGAGCGGGTGCTCGCCGTGGAACAGAGCGGGCATCGTACGCTCGCTGCGGTCGTCCGACGTGCGGCCGCAGAGGAAGGTGTGGGCAGGCGAGGATGAGTGTGCAGCGTGGTGCGGACGGGGTTCCCTTTGACACCGTGTCGTCGGTGGTGCGGCAGTGGCAGGACGTACGTCCCGATGTCGACACCGCGCCGATGGAGATCATCGGCCGGATCAACCGGTGCGCCGCGCTGCTGCAGCAGGCCGAGGACGCCCCGCTGCGCGACGCGGGACTGACCCGTCCCGAGTTCGACCTGCTCGGCACCCTGCGCCGGACCGGCCGCGAGCTGACACCGGGCGACCTCGCACGCGAGACGTTCTCCTCCGGGGCCGCCGTCACCAAACGCCTGAAGTCCCTCCAGGAACGCGGACTCGTGACCCGGCGCGGCGACACCCGCGACCGCCGGGTCGCCCACCTGAGCCTGACCGACGAGGGCCGCGCCGTCGTGGACGCCGTCCTGCCGCGCCAGCTCGCTTACGAGGCATCGGTGCTCAGCGGCCTGGCCGACGGCCGTGACACCGAACTCGCCGGTCTCCTGGGCGCACTGCTCTCCCAGCTCGAAGGCCGCCTGGGCGGGGGCCTCACCCCCCGCGCCTGACCGGGACTACCGCGCCTCGCTCGCCGGAAGGTCCGGCTTCTGCGGGGACATCGAGCGGTCCTTGAGCTGGTCCGTCACCGCCGCGTGGATCTCCTCCGGGGACAGATACGCGTCCGTCATCTCGAAGTCCTTCAGCGTCGCGGGGCGGTTGCGCTGGAAGCCCGTGCGCACGAAGTCGTCGCCCGCGACCGCGTTCAGGCCCCAGTTCGCCGCCGTACGGAAACGGGCCGGGCCCGTGCGCAGGGCCGCCAGGTGGTAGCCGCGCGCCACGATCTGCGCGGGCAGGCCGGTCAGCTGCACGCCCATCGGCTTCGACACCGCCTGGATGCCACCGAGGTCGACGACCAGGCCCAGGTCCTTGTGGCGGTACGGGGTCAGCGGGGTGCCGCGCACGGCCGCGAGGACGTTGCGCGCAGCCGCCCAGCCCTGACGCATCGCGTGCTGGGCCGTCGGCGGGCAGATCGCGTCGCCGCCCTTCACGATGTCCGGGACCGCCGCCGCGTCGCCGAGCGCGAAGATGCCGTCGAGACCGGGGACCGTCAGCTCGGGCGTGACGACGAGCCGGCCCCGGTTCGTCTCGGCGCCCAGCGTCGCGATCAGCGGGCTCGGCGCGACACCGGCGGTCCAGATGAGGGTGTGGCAGGGCAGTTCGCGGCCGTCGGTGAGCGTCACCGTGTCCGCCGTGACCTTCGCGACGGACACCCCGAGCGAAATGTGCAGACCGCGCTTCTGCAGGATCTCCATGGCCTTGTCGCCGAGCCGCTCGCCGAGCTCCGGCATCAGCTTCGGCGCCACGTCGACCAGGTGCCACTTGATCTGCCGCGGGTCCAGACCCTGGTACCGCTTCACCGCCGCCGTGGTCAGCCGCTGGAGGTACGCGGCCGTCTCCGTCCCCGCGTATCCGCCGCCCACCACCACGAACTGTAGCCGCGCCTCCCGCTCCGCCGGGTCCGAGCTGGCCGCCGCGAGGTCGAGCTGGGCGATCACGTGGTCGCGGATCCAGGCCGCCTCGGCGAGCGTCTTCACGCCGACCGCGTACTCGTCGATGCCCGGGATGTCGAACTGCCGGGTCACACTGCCCGGCGTCAGCACGAGATGGTCGTAGCGCTCCACGATCGTCTCGCCGTTGATCTTCCGGACGACGACGGCCTTGGCCTCCGGGTCCACCCCGACCGCGCCCCCGGGGATGATCGAGGCACGCCGCACCATCCGGCGCAGCGGCACCGCGACGGACTGCGGGGTGAGGACACCGGACGCGACGTGCGGCAGCAGCGGCAGATACAGCTGGTGGTCGGTGGGGCTGATGAGCTTGAGCACCGCCTCGCCGGGCTCGAGCTCCTTCTCCAGCTTGTGCGCGCACTCCATCCCGGCGAACCCGCCGCCGACGATCAGGATCCGCGGCACGGTCGACTTGCGGGGAGCTTTGGTGTTCCGGGGAGCGGTCATCTCGGCTCTCTCCTGGGCTGAGCGGGGCGGACGGGGACATGGGTCCGCGCCGGTCACGGTTCTCCCGATCGGCACGGATCAATCCCCGGACTCAGCGACATCCTGTGCCCTCACCGGCCGGCTCGCATGTCAAATGCGCCAATTCGCGCCCCGGCGCGCCGGGCCTCAGATGCCGGGCCGGTACCGGATCGGATGGTCCGCCGGGACCTCGACGAGCACGAGCTCGTGGCCGTCCGGATCGGCGATCCACATCTCGACCAGCCCCCAGGGCTCCTTCACCGGCTCCCGCAGCACGCGCACCCCGCGCGCCGCCAGCTCCTCGTGCGCCGCCCGCACGTCCGCCACCTGGAGCCACAGCCGCACCGGCTGCGCCACCGGCTCCGCGGCCCGCCCCGACACTTCGAGGAATCCGCCGCCGAGGAAGTACACCGTGCCCCGCTCGGGCCCGGTGCCGAACTCGCGGTACACGCCGAGGCCCAGCAACTCACCGTAGAAGACGCGCGACCGCTCGGGGTCGACGGGCCGCAGCAGCACCCGGCTGCTCAGTACATGAACCATGCCGACGCAGCGTAGTGCGCGCGCGTTAGGCTCGACGGCGCCCACGGGCCCGCCCGCCCCGGAGCCCCGTACGAGATCGGAGAGCCGTCCCATGACCGTCGCCCCCACCTCCGCCACCGGTGACCTGGTCTTCCGTGACGCCACGGAGGCCGACACCGAGGCGCTCGTCGCGCTGATCGAGTCCGCCTACCGCGGCGACTCCAGCCGGGTGGGCTGGACCACCGAGGCGGACATCCTCGAAGGGCAGCGGACCGACCCGCAGGGCGTCCTCGACGTCATCGAGGGGGAGGGGAGCCGGCTGCTCGTCGTCGAGCGGGACGGCGCGCTCGTCGCCTGCTGCCAGCTGGAGCACCGCGGCCCGCACGCCTACTTCGGCATGTTCGCGGTCAGCCCGGCGCTCCAGGGCGCGGGACTCGGCAAGGTGATCATCGCGGAGGCCGAGCGGTCGGCGCGCGAGAGCTGGGGCGTCACCGAGATGCACATGACGGTGATCTCCGTGCGGGAGGAACTGATCGCCTGGTACGAGCGCCGCGGCTACCGCCGTACGGGGGAGCTGAGCCCCTTCCCGTACGGCGACGAGCGCTTCGGCGTGCCGCAGCGGGCCGACCTGCAGTTCGAGCTGCTGGTCAAGCCGCTGGTCTGAGCCCGCCCCGGGGCCTATGCGGTGAAGCGGCCCGTGCGCTTGATCTCCGGGTAGTCCGTCGTGGCGCCGTCGAGGCCGAGCGCGCGGACCAGGCGCAGGTCGTCCTGCGTGTTCACGACCCAGCCGATGATCCGCAGGTCCGCCTTGCGGGCGTGCTCCACGATCTCCTGGGTGAGCCGCCGGATGTTGAGGACGAGCGTGCCCGCGCCCACCGCCACGGCCCGCTCCACCACGTCCGTGCCGTACCGGCTGGCCACCAGCGCGGTGCGCACGCCCGGGACGAGGCGGGCGATCTCCGCGACGGCCTCGTCGTGGAACGAGATCACCTCGACGCGGTGGACCAGGTCGCGGCGGTGCATCACCTCGGCGAGCGCGCGGGCCGCCGCCGTGTCCTTGATCTCGGCCTGCAGCGGCGCGCTCACCGCGTCCAGGACCTCTTCGAAGACGGGGATGCGTTCGCCGCGTCCCGCGTCGAAGGCGCGCAGCTCGTCGAGGGTGTACCCGGCGATCGGGCCGCTGCCGTCGGTCGTGCGGTCGACGTCCGCGTCGTGCATGACGACGAGCGCGCCGTCCTTGCTGAGGTGCAGGTCGAGTTCGATCAGGTCGAGCCCCGCCCGCTCGGCGGCGACGAAGGAACGGAGCGTGTTCTCGGGTTCGACACCCATGACTCCGCGATGGCCGATGGTGAGGAAGTTCAAGGTGGTCTCGCTTCCGTCGACGGTGACACGCCGCCGCACGCCGGCGACAGCCCTCGCAGCCTAGCCGCCGCCGCCCGCGCGGGAGCCGGACGCGTCAAGGTGCGGCGCGCGCAGGGTGTTCGGGCGGAGTGAGCGCGGCCAGGTCCGCGAGCATCGCCCGGGACAGCTCGATCTCGGCCTCCAGACGGCGTTCGCCCCAGCGCAGGGCGATCTGCGGGTGGGCCCACGCCTCGACGCCGTCCGCCCGCGCGAGCGCGTCCCGCACCTCCTTCAACTCGCCCTCGGTGCGCGCCACGTGCTCCCGCACGAGGGTCTCCAGGCGCTCCGGCGTGGCCAGATGCCCGAGCCACACGCGCAGGACCACCGGATGGCGCAGAGCCACCGGATCGACCTCGTGCTCGCCGTCCGCCCAGGCGGCGAGCGCGGCCCGGCCCTGCTCGGTGATCGCGTAGGACCGCTTCGTACGGGGCTCCTGCGGACCCGAGCGCCGCGAGGTCACATGGCCGAGCTCCTCCAGGCGCCGCAGCTCCGCGTAGATCTGGCTGAAGGCCGGGGCGCCGTAGAAGAACCGCAGGGACGCGTCCGCCCACTTCTTCAGCTCGTACCCGGTCCGCTCACCGGGGAAGGAGAGCAGCCCGAGGACGGCCCAGGCGGTCGGCGGCAGCGGCGTGGTCGGCATGCGTCCGCATTGAAGGTGACCGGGGGAGTAGACGCAAGAGGCCCGCTACGCGGCGTCGACCCGGTGCAGCAGCGCCGACAGGTGGTGCTGCAGCGGCTGCCCCACCGCCGCGAGGTCGTGCGCGAACGCGAGCGCGCCGGAGTCGGTCAGGGTGTAGCGCCGCCGGGTCGCCTCGACGTGCTTCGCGGTGGGGGTCAGCGCGACCTGCTGCGCCGTCAGATCGACGGTGCCGTCGGCCGCGTATCCGACCGCGACCTCGGCGATCCCGGTCGGCTGCGTGATCAGTGCCTCGATGCGGCCGTCCGGCTGCAGCCGCCACCAGCCGCTCTCCCGCGCCGCCGGCCGCACCGGCCCGCCCTCCCCGTCGGTGATCCAGGCCCGCGCCGTCACCTGCAGGAACGGCCGCCCGTCATGACTGAAGGTGACCTCCTGCCCGTACGTGAACCCGCTCTCCAGCGTCGGATACTCCCCGGCGCCCCGGCCCCGCCAGGTCCCGAGCAGCCCGAGCACGGGCGCGAGCAGCGGGTGGGGTTCGGGTGACGCGTCGGCGTAGGGGTACGAGGGCGCGGGGTCGGTCACGGGCACTCCTGAGGTTCTTGCGGTGCGAGGGGCCAGCCTAGGGCGTGAGGGAGGGAGCGGGGTGCCCCGGGAGGGTGGCGGCGGCGCGGGGTGCGGTGCCGCGCCCGAAATCCGATGGCGCTCGCGCGGGGCCCGTTCCTAGGGTCGGCGGCATGGCGAACCATCGGGCCGAACCGGAGCACCTCACCACGGAGATGGCGCGGCAGATCCGTGCCTGGCGGGTGGACGGGGAGTACACCTGGCGGGCCGTGGCCCAGGCCGCGACCGAGCGCTGGGGGTCCGCGTACGGCAGCAACCAGCTCTACGGCCAGGACCTCTGCGAGGCGGCCGCTCGGCTGCTGGGTGAGAACCCCGCACAGGAACCCTGGAACTGACGAAGCCGTCCGCCCGGAATCCCCCGTGGGCGGACGGCTCGCGTCCGGTGTCCAGAGATCAGGGTCGGAGCAGGCGACATGGTGCTCTACCGACTGAGCTACGCCGACCCGAAGTCGACGACGGGACTCGAACCCGCGACAACCCGTTCCCAAAACGAAGTAGCCCGCTCCTGCGCACCTGGACGCCGTCACCGTAATCGCGCGACGGACCGGTCCGCACCCGAATTTCCGCCGCGCCTCTTCCCAAGTATGACTGGCCGTCATGTAACGACTCGTCATATACCGGGCTGTCGGCGTGCGACAGCCCCCGTCGTCCGAGGAAGACCGGACCGAACCCCGGGAGGGGACGTGAAGTTCTCCGTCATCTTCGAGGCCCAGCTCGCCGACCCCACGGTCGAGCGCGAGCACCAGCTCTTCCACGACTGCGTCGAACAGGCCGTCCTCGCCGAGGAGATGGGTTTCGACCGCGTCTGGGCGGTCGAGCACCACTCCCTCAAGTGGTACGCCCACATGTCCGCGCCCGAGATCTTCCTGACCTGGGTCGCCGCCCGCACCTCCCGCATCCGCATCGGGCACGGCGTCGTCTGCATGCCGTTCCGGTTCAACCATCCGGCCCGCGTCGCCGAACGCGCCGCCACCCTCGACCTGCTCTCCGGCGGACGCCTCGACCTCGGCGCCGGGCGCGGCGGCACCGAGCAGGAGACCAGCCTGTGCGGCGTCGACAAGGAGCGCACCACGCAGGAGGTCGAGGAGGCCCTGCGGATCATCGGCAAGGCCTGGGAGAAGGACGAGCTGGAGCACCACGGCCCGCTCCTCGACATCGACCCGCACCCGATCCTGCCCCGTCCCGCGCAGACCCCGCACCCCCCGCTCTTCCTCGCCTGCAGCCGCGCCGAGACCCTGCGCCAGGCCGCCGAACTCGGCGTCGGCGCCCTCGTGATGGGCTTCGCGGGCCCGGAGTCGATCGCCGAGATGCGCACGGCCTACGACGCGGCGATCGCGGCCCGGGGCCCCGAGCGCCTCGTCTCCTCCGTCGTCAACGACCACTTCTCGGTGCTGTGCCCGACCATCGTCCTGGACGACCGCGAGACGGCCCGCGCCGTCGGCATCCGGGGCCAGCGGTTCTTCGCCCAGTCCATCGGGCACTGGTACGGCGGCGCCGGAGTCCCCGACGAGGCCGTCGTCGAGGGCACCGACGAGGCCGCGGCGATGCGCGAGGCGGCCGAGCAGGTCGTGGCCCGGCTGCACGAACAGCGGATCCCGGTCCGCCCCACGGCCACCGCCACTTTCAACGCCGACCACGCCTACGGCACCGCCGAGGACGCCATCGCCTACGTGCAACGCCTGATCGACGCGGGCGCCGACGAGATCATGTGCCTCATCCAGATGGGCACGGTCCCGCAGGAGGCGTGCCTGGAGACCCTCCGCCAGTGGGGCGAGAAGGTCATCCCGCACTTCAGGGACACCGAGCGCCCATCTTCCTGACGTGAGACGGGCGACAGTGCCGCAGCGAAGGTCGAATGCATGGCGCGTCCGGCGGTGTTGTCGACGTGCCGGGCGCGGGGATCTGCGCGAGAAGCCCCACCGGCCGGCACCCGGCGACGATCCCGGGACCCTGTGGCGGCGGCGTTGTAGCCGACCGGCCCGCCGCACCGCGCGTCCGGCGGTGTTGTCGACGTGCCGGGGCGGAGGCGCCCCGCCAGGGGCGCGGGGAACTGCGCGAGAAGCCCCACCCGGCGGCACCCGGCGACGATCCCCGGACCCTATGGCGGCGGCGCTGTAGCCCAAGCGCCCCACCGCATCGCGCACCCGGCGAAGACCCGCAACCCCCTCGGCGGCGCCCCGAGACGCGCACGGGGCTTCCTCATGCAGTCCCGGCGGGCCACAGTCACCCCGAGCACTCCCCGTCCACCCGCCACCCCACCACTCCACCACTCACCCGGAGCCGCCCCATGACCGCCATGAACGCCGACGCCCCCGACCGGCTCGACCCCGGGGCCCGGCCGCTGGTCGACGCCATCGCCGCCTTCTTCCCCGACGTGGGCGGCGCGGTGACCGACGCCGTCGAGGCCCGCCGGATCCTCGCCGCGACCCCGCCGTCCCCGCTCCCCGTCCCCGACGTGGGCGGGGTCGAGGACCGGGAGATACCGGGGCCGCCGGGCGCCCCGCCGATCCCGGTCCGGATCTACGTTCCGGAAGGCAGCGAACAGACGCGCCCGCTCGTCGTGTTCTTCCACGGCGGCGGCTGGGTCCTGTGCGGGCTCGACAGTCACGACGGCACGGCCCGCGCACTGTGCGCCGACGCCGGGGCCGTCGTCGTCTCGGTCGACTACCGGCTCGCCCCGGAGTCCCCGTTCCCGGCCGCCGTCCACGACGCGTACGCCGCCGTGCGCTGGGCGGCGGACCACGCGACGGACCTCGGCGCGGACCCGGACACGCTGACCGTCGCGGGGGACAGCGCGGGCGGGAACCTCGCCGCCGTCGTCTCCCAGATCGCCCGCGACGAGGGCGGCCCGCACATCGCCCGGCAGATCCTCGTCTACCCCGCGACCGACGCCCGCGGCCGCTCCGGCTCGTACGCGGACAACGCCTCGGGGTACTTCCTCACCACCGCCGCCTGCGCCTGGTTCCGCGAGCAGTACCTCGGCCCCGACGGCGATCCGGCCCATCCGCGCGTCTCGCCGCTGCTCGCCGAGGACCTCTCCGGGCTGCCGCCCGCCCATGTCGTCACGGCCGGCTGCGACCCGCTGTGCGACGAGGGGCGGGCCTACGCGTCGGCGCTGCGCGAGGCCGGGGTGGAGGTCGGCGAGAGCCACTTTCCGGCCATGTTCCACGGGTTCTACGGCTTTCCCCAGCTCCTCGAAGACGCCCGCGCGGCTCACTCCGCTGTGACAGAGGTCATCGTTTCGACCCTCTCCGACAGGAAAAACAGCGGTGCCACTGGGGGTAGCGCAGGATAATTTCCACTGGCTCCCCTTGCTCGGAAGAACCTCGCATGCATACGGTGTCCATACGCGAGGTTCTCCCGTGGAGGATGGGACATGACGGAAATTCTTGTGCAGGCGGCTATGGAGGGGAACGTTCCTCCGGCCGGTTCGGGTGGCGGCAGGGTGGTGGAGCACCCGGCATGGCCCGTGCTCAAGGACGCCGTGGAGGAGATCAGGACCTGGCAGAACAAGGACGGGTCCATAGCCTTCGACGCGGAGGGCGCCCCGGCGAAGGCCGTCGCCGAGCAGGCGGTGGACCGGGTCGTGGCCGCCGTCGAGCAGCTGGCCCCGCTGGTGCCGCACGACGCCGAGTACCACAAGGCGCTCGTGGCCGACCTGCGCCGCTGGGCCGAGGACGGCTTCCAGGTCCCGGACTTCCTGGACTCGCTGCTGGCCTTCCAGCCGGCCGCGCAGCGCCGCGACGGGCTCCAGCACCTGGTGCTCTTCCCGATGTACACGCAGAACGGCAACCTGGACCGCAACCTGGAAGCCGTCGTGCTCCGCATGGTGTGGCCCGACTGGCTGGCCGAGCTCGAGGCCACCCGCTACGACAACCCGCTGTTCTGCGGCATCACCTTCGAGGACTTCACGTCCGGGTACGACACGCACTCGGCCGTCCTCTTCCCGGAGACGATCGCTGTGCGCGAGGCGCCCGAGCGCTTCTCCTGGGGCGGCATCTTCTGCGACCGCGAGGCGGCCCGCTTCCGCCGCGTCACCGAGGCCGCCGTGGACACCCTCGGGCTCGAACTGCCCGAGGACATCCGCGAGATGGTCGGCGACCAGGCGCGCTGCGAGCAGGCGTTCGTGCTGTGGGACATGGTCCACGACCGCACGCACAGCCACGGCGACCTGCCCTTCGACCCGTTCATGATCAAGCAGCGCCAGCCGTTCTGGATGTACGGCCTCGAAGAGCTGCGCTGCGACCTCACCGCCTTCAAGGAGGCCGTGAAGCTGGAGTCCGAGGGCAACGCGCACGGCCGTGACGTCCAGTACGCCGTGCTCTTCGACCGGATGTTCCGCTTCCCGGTCTCCGGCGACCGCAACCGCAACTACGACGGTCTCGGCGGCCAGCTCCTCTTCGCGTACCTGCACAAGCACGACGTGGTGCGCTGGACGGACAACAAGCTGCACATCGACTGGCAGCGGGCCCCCGAGGTCACCAACCAGCTGTGCGCCGAGATCGAGAAGCTGTACCGCGACGGCATCGACCGCCCGAAGCTGGTCCACTGGTTCGCCGCGTACGACCTGGTCTCGACGTACCTCGCGCCGCACCCGGGCTCCCGCTGGGCCAAGGGTCCCGACGCCCTGGACCTGACGCAGCCGCCGCGCAAGCTGGTCGACGACGTGCTTCCCGACGAGTTTCCGCTCAGCATGTTCTATGAGGCGCTCTCCAAGAAGCTCAAGACCGTGATCGCGTCCACCAAGGGCATCACGGCGGCGAGCGCGGAGAAGGTGGCCGCGTGAGCCACGCCGAGAACACGGGAACCCAGGAGGCGGAAGCCATGTCCGACACCCACACGACCGGGAACGTGCTGGACGGTGCCGTGATCGCGGTGGCCGGAGCGGCGGGCCCCGCCGGGCGGGCGACCCTGAAGCGGCTCGCGGAGGCCGGCGCCACCGTCATCGGCGCCGACGCGAACGCGGAGCGGCTCGCGGAGGCGGTCGACGAGGCGCGCTACGCGCACGGCGGCGCCACCGTCATCGGTGACACCGTGGACCTCCTGGACCTGCACGCGACACGCGACTGGGCGAACCGCGTGGAGAAGGACTTCGGCCGGGTCGACGGCGTCGTCCACCTCGTCGGCGGCTGGCGCGGCAGCGCCTCCTTCGCCGAGACCGACCTCGCCGACTGGGACCTTCTCGAGAAGCTTCTGATCCGCACGGTGCAGCACACCTCGCTGGCCTTCTACGACGCGCTCACCCGCAGTGACCGCGGCCGTTACCTGCTGATCAGCGCCGCCGGCGCGTCCAAGCCGACCGCGGGCAACGCGGCGTACTCGGCCTCCAAGGCCGCCGCCGAGGCGTGGACCCTCGCCATGGGCGACGCCTTCCGCAAGGCGGGGGGCGACGCGGGCCCGCAGCAGGCTGCTGCGATCCTGGTGGTCAAGGCGCTGGTGCACGACGCGATGCGCGCCGAACGCCCCAACGCGAAGTTCGCGGGCTTCACGGACGTCAAGGAGCTGGCCGAGGCCATCACCGGGGTCTGGGACCGGCCCGCCGCCGATCTGAACGGGACCCGTCTGTGGCTGACCGAGAAGCCGTGAACCCTCCGAAGACCGACGCCCGCAGGCACCACGACCCCACGATCCGGGGCTTCGCGAGTGACAACTACGCGGGAGCCCACCCGGAGGTGATGGCGGCCCTCGCCCTCGCCAATGGCGGTCACCAGGTCGCGTACGGCGAGGACGACTACACGGACCATCTCCAGCAGATCATCCGCAGCCACTTCGGCCCCACGGCCGAGGCGTTCCCCGTCTTCAACGGCACGGGTGCCAACGTCGTCGCGCTCCAGGCGGTCACCGACCGCTGGGGCGCGGTGATCTGCGCCGAGTCCGCGCACATCAACGTGGACGAGGGCGGCGCCCCGGAGCGGATGGGCGGCCTCAAGCTGCTCACCGTCCCGACGCCCGACGGCAAGCTCACCCCCGAGCTGATCGACCGTCAGGCGTTCGGCTGGGACGACGAGCACCGCGCGATGCCGCAGGTCGTCTCGATCACGCAGTCCACCGAACTGGGCACGCTGTACACGCCCGAGGAGATCCGCGCGATCGTCGAGCACGTCCACCGCCACGGCATGCGGGTGCACCTCGACGGCTCGCGGATAGCCAACGCGGCCGCGTCCCTGGACGTCCCGATGCGGACGTTCACGAACGCGGTCGGTGTCGACATCCTGTCGCTCGGCGGCACCAAGAACGGCGCGCTGTTCGGCGAGGCCGTCGTCGTCCTCAACCAGGACGCGGTGCGCCAGATGAAGCACCTGCGCAAGATGTCGATGCAGCTCGCCTCGAAGATGCGCTTCGTGTCGGTGCAGCTGGAGGCGCTGCTCGCCAAGGACCTGTGGCTGCGCAACGCCCGGCACGCCAACGAGATGGCCCAGCGCCTCGCCGAGGGCGTCCGCGCCGTGCACGGCGTCGAGATCCTCTACCCCGTGCAGGCCAACGGTGTGTTCGCGCGGCTCCCGCACGACGTCTCCGAGCGCCTGATGAAGAAGTACCGCTTCTACTTCTGGGACGAGGCCGCCGGCGACGTGCGCTGGATGTGTGCCTTCGACACCCGCGAGGAGGACGTGGACGGCTTCGTCGCGGCCCTCAAGGAGGAGATGGCGCGCTAGACGGCCATCGCTCGCTGCATAGATATGCGGCCGACCGTAAAGTCATTGACTGACGGTCGGCCGCGTTCCTATGCTCGCGTGCCATGCAGCTGATCCAGCAGAATCCCGAACTGTCGGCGTACCTGGCGGCCGACGACGCGATCGACCACGGGCATCCGCTCGTCCGCGAGACGGCCGCCCGTCTCGCGAGCGGCGCCGACGATTCCTACGCGTACGCCCGCGCGGCCTACGAGTTCGTGCGCGACGCCATCCCGCACTCGGCCGACAGCGGCGATCTCCGGGTCACCTGGCGCGCCTCCGACGTGCTCGCGCAGGGCACCGGGATCTGTCACGCGAAGGCCCACGCGCTGGCCGCCCTGCTGCGCGCCGAGGACATCCCCGCGGCGCTCTGCTACCAGCGGCTGACGCACGACGCCGGGACCGGCTGGTGCGTCCACGGTCTGGTCGCCGTACGGTTCCACGGCGCCTGGCACCGCCAGGACGTGCGGGGGAACGTGGGCGGGATCGACGCCCGGTTCTCGCTGGAGGAGGAGCGGCTGGCGTTCCTGCCCGACGCGGCGGCAGGGGAGCTCGACTATCCGGGGCTCTACGACGCGCCGCACCCGGTCGTGCTCGACGTGATGCGCGGCGCGCCGGACCGCCCCCACCTCTGGGAGCACCTGCCCGACGCGCTGCCGGCCTGACTCAGCCCGCCTCGGCGGCCTTGATCTGCTCGGGGGTCGGCGCCGTGCCACCCAGGTGCGCCGGCATCCACCACGTGTCGTCGGCGCCCTTGGGGCGGACCGGGTAGGCGCGCTGCGCGGCCTCGAGCAGCTCCTGCACGCGGTCGCGCAGGCGACGGCTGATCGCGCCCGCGTACTGGTCCTTCGGCGCCTCGATGGCCTCGCCCACCCGGATCGTGACCGGGATGTGCTGCCGCTTGAAGTTGCGCGGACGGCCCTTCGTCCAGATCCGCTGCGTGCCCCACAGCGCCATCGGGATCAGCGGCACACCGGCCTCCTGTGCCAGGCGCACGGCACCGGTCTTGAAGCTCTTCAGCGTGAAGGACTGCGAGATCGTCGCTTCCGGGAAGACGCCCACGACCTCGCCGGAGCGCAGCGACGCGAGCGCGTGCTGGAACGCGTGCTCACCCTGCGAGCGGTCCACGGGGATGTGCTTCATGCTCCGCATCAGCGGACCGGAGACCTTGTGCCGGAACACCGACTCCTTGGCCATGAAACGGACCAGGCGCTTCTGTGGCAGCGCCGCCAGGCCGTCGAAGACGAAGTCCAGGTAGCCGATGTGATTGCTGACCAGGACGGCGCCGCCCGAGCGCGGAATGTTCTCCGAGCCCTGGCAGTCGATCTTCAGGTCGAGCGCCTTGAACAGTGTTTTGGCGACGCCGATGACCGGACGGTAGACGAGCTCTGCCATGGAGGGGGTGGACCCTTCTGATTGCCTGGGGAATCCGCTTCCTGGTGGAGGCGTTCCCGGCCGTAAGTTACGCAGCCGTAGGTTTTCCGGCTTGCGCAGATCGTGCCCCATGAACGGCCGGGTGACCAGTCCTGGTTCCTGCGCCACGCGAGATCCTTGTCACGTGAGCGGGAATCAGCAGAGACGATTGTGCGCTGCACACAGGGACGTGGGTGAAGGAGGGCGGCGTGGCCGCAGGTGAAGTGAGGTTGGGCGCCGAGCAGTTGGCGACGCCACTGGGGGAGCGGGCCACGCTGGTCCAGTTCTCCAGCGCGTTCTGCGCGCCGTGCCGGGCCACCCGGCGGGTACTAGCCGAGGTCGCGGCCATGGTCCCGGGTGTCTCGCACATCGAGATCGACGCGGAGGACCGGCTCGACCTCGTACGGGCCGTCGGCGTCCTCAAGACGCCCACCGTGCTGGTCCTCGACGCGGGCGGACGCGAGGTCCGCCGGGCGGCGGGGCAGCCGCGCAAGGCCGACGTCATCGCGGCGCTCGGCGCCGCGGTCGCCCCCGTGACGCCTCCTTCGCGCACGTGACGCTGCTCCCAGATGACGGAACGCACTTGACTGCATGCGTCACGCATCGTCAGTCTGACCTCATGTTCTGGGAACTCCTTCTCTTCGAGCGGGTCCACGTCGACCTGGCGAGGTGCTCCAGCGCGCGCTGTCCCGGCTCCTGACGCAGCCACGGACCCCGCTCGCACCTCCAGCAGAAGGACAATTCCATGACGGCCTCGCCCGATCTGCGCACCGCTCTCCCCGCCACGCCCGATCTGCTCCGCTCCGTCTTCCGGCAGCACGCCGCCGGCGTCGCGGTGATCACGGCGGCCGGTGCCGCACCCGTGGGCTTCACCGCCACCTCGCTCACCTCGGTCTCCGCCACGCCCCCGGTGATCTCGTTCGGCATCGGCCTGGGCGCCTCCAGCTGGCCCACCGTCGCCGAGTCCGAGTACGTGGGCGTGCACATACTCGGCGACCACCAGGCCGACCTCGCCGGCACCTTCGCCAGGAGCGGCGCCGACCGCTTCGGCGAGCCCACCCGCTGGTTCGAGGGCCCGCACGGGGTGCCGGTCCTCGAAGGCGTCCTCGCCTGGCTCGTCTGCAAGGTCATCGCGCGCGTGCCCGCCGGCGACCACCGCATCGTCCTCGCCGAGGCGGTCTGCGGGGACCCGGCCGGAGCCGGCCGCCCGCTCCTCTACCACCAGGGTCGCTTCAACGGTCTGCGCGACTGAGAGTTCCCGGTCCGCGCGACTACGGAGCGTTGGGCATGTCACACCGCAAAGCGCTTGCTTAGTGAGCCGTCTGCGGATGTACTACTGGTGAGTAATATTTCGTTCGGAGCGCGGGCCGCCCCGACCGGAAGAGTCCGCTTCAGGCGCCTATGCTGCCTGCAAGAAGGCGAAGTCAGCCGCAGGCAGCTGGGGTGCGCCCAGTACAAGACGATTGCAGTAGGAGAGCCGGCGTGAGCTTGAGGATCGTTGTCACCGTGAAGTACGTGCCGGACGCGACCGGTGACCGGCATTTCGCTGATGACCTGACCGTGGA
>NZ_JBITJS010000012.1:0-152407 GCF_044460245.1 Streptomyces sp. NPDC050145
GGTCTCCTGGTCAAGTCGACCGTGATCATGAAGGAGAACCTCCAGGAGCTCAACCAGCGCAAGCTGGCCGCCGACTACCCCGTCATCCTCGGCGGTGCCGCCCTCACCCGCGCCTACGTCGAACAGGACCTCCACGAGATCTACGAGGGCGAAGTCCGCTACGCCCGCGACGCGTTCGAGGGCCTGCGCCTCATGGACGCCCTCATCGCGGTCAAGCGCGGTGTCCCCGGAGCGACCCTGCCCGAGCTCAAGCAGCGCCGGGTCCCCAAGCGCGAAGTGACCCTGGACGAGCCGGAGAACGTCGGCCGTTCCGACGTAGCCGTCGACAACCCCGTCCCCACGCCGCCGTTCTGGGGCACCCGCGTCATCAAGGGCATCCCGCTCAAGGACTACGCCTCCTGGCTCGACGAGGGCGCCCTCTTCAAGGGGCAGTGGGGCCTCAAGCAGGCCCGCACCGGCGGACCCACGTACGAGGAGCTCGTGGAGACCGAGGGCCGGCCGCGGCTGCGCGGCCTGCTCGACCAGCTCCAGACGAAGAACCAGCTGGAAGCCGCCGTGGTCTACGGCTACTTCCCGTGCGTCTCCAAGGGCGACGACCTGATCATCCTGGACGACGAGGGCAACGAGCGGACCCGGTTCACGTTCCCGCGCCAGCGCCGCGGCCGCCGCCTGTGCCTCGCGGACTTCTTCCGCCCGGAGGAGTCCGGCGAGACCGACGTCGTCGGCCTCCAGGTCGTCACCATGGGCTCGAAGATCGGCGAGGCCACGGCCGAGCTGTTCGCCTCCGACTCCTACCGCGACTACCTCGAACTGCACGGCCTGTCCGTCCAGTTGGCCGAGGCCCTCGCCGAGTACTGGCACGCCCGCGTCCGCTCCGAGCTCGGCTTCGCCGGCGAGGACCCGGCGCAGATCGAGGACATGTTCGACCTCAAGTACCGGGGCGCCCGCTTCTCCCTCGGCTACGGAGCCTGCCCCGACCTCGAGGACCGGGCCAAGATCGCCGAGCTCCTGGAGCCCGAGCGCATCGGCGTCCACCTCAGCGAGGAGTTCCAGCTCCACCCCGAGCAGTCCACCGACGCCATCGTCATCCACCACCCCGAGGCGAAGTACTTCAACGCTCGATAAGCGCAGTACTCAGACGCGCGACAGCCGGGTCCGACGTACACTTGTCGGTCCAGCGCAGGCCGGTCGCCCTTCCGCTCAGGAAGGGAGACCGGCCTCTTCGTCCCTCATGGAGGTGTGCCTAGATGACCAGCACGGTCCCCGCACTCGGTACCCGAACGGCCGAAGGGTCCGCCCTGCAGGCCGTCCTCCTCGACATGGACGGGACCCTCGTCGACACCGAAGGCTTCTGGTGGGACGCCGAGGTCACGGTCTTCGCCGCGCTCGGCCACACCCTCGACGAGGCCTGGCGCCACGTCGTGGTCGGCGGACCCATGACCCGCAGCGCGGGCTTCCTCATCGAGGCCACCGGCGCCGACATCACCCTGGCCGAGCTGACCGTGCTCCTCAACGACGGCTTCGAACAGCGCATCAGCCAGTCCCTGCCGCTGATGCCGGGCGCCGCGAGACTCCTGGCCGAACTCGCCGCGCACCGCGTGCCCACCGCGCTCGTCTCCGCCTCCCACCGCCGCATCATCGACCGCGTCCTGCACTCCCTCGGCCGGCAGAACTTCCGGCTCACCGTCGCCGGGGACGAGGTCGAGCGCACCAAGCCGTACCCCGACCCCTACCTCGTCGCCGCCGCGGGCCTCGACGCCGACCCGCGCCGCTGCGCCGTCATCGAGGACACCGCGACCGGAGTCGCCGCCGCCGAGGCCGCCGGCTGCCACGTCGTCGCCGTACCGTCCGTCGCCCCCATCGAGGCGGCCCCCCGGCGCACCGTCGTCCGCTCCCTCGAACACGTCAACCTGCCTTTCCTGCACGGGCTGATGACGCCCTGAAGGCAACTGACCGGTAATCGGCGCGGCCGTCCCGAGAGGCGGCGAGAACGCGCCGTCGCGGCCGAATGGGAACCCCCGCCGATCAAGTTGAACATGTGACCTTTCCCACTCGGCGGGGGGTCGACAGTGCTGGACCCGGGCGTCGGAGGGGTCCCTTCCGCTCCTGCGGGCGTCACCTTGTGTCCCGATTGGTCGCCCCCTGCGACGAACCTTCCTCCTGAGGTGTTTCGGTGCGTCCACACCCGGTTTCGGAGCGTGATGGGCCGCCCTCTCCAGCGCCTGCGATGTCCGTCCGCGAGCCCATTAGTGTCGTCGCGAGAACATCGCCGCAAACCCTCCCGCCGACGCGCGCGCACCACCCCCGCCCGCGGGCCACGGGAACCAACAGCTCTGGAGAAGTACGAGCATGAACCGCAAGACTTTGGTGCTGCCGGCCGTGATCGGCCTGCTCGCTCCGGTGCTCGCCGCGTGCGGCGGGTCCGACGGCGGATCGTCGGACGGCAACGCGATCGTCGTGGGCACCACCGACCGGTTCACCGCCTCCAAGGACGCTCCGGCCCCCTTCGACCCGGCCTACGCCTACGACGCCGGGTCCTGGAACCTGCTGCGCCAGACCGTGCAGACGCTCATGGCCATGCCCCGCAGCGGCAGCGGCGAGCCCGTCCCCGAGGCTGCCGAGAGCTGCATCTTCTCCGACACCGGCAGCGAGCGGTACGCGTGCAAGCTGCGCAAGGACCTCAAGTTCGCCGACGGCACCCCCGTCACCGCGACCGATGTGAAGTACTCCATCGACCGCGTCCGCAAGATCGAGAGCGACAGCGGCTCCTGGAGCCTGCTCTCCACGATCGACACGATCGAGACGCAGGGCACCCGGGACGTCATCTTCCACCTCAGCACCCCGGACGCCACCTTCCCGTACAAGCTGGCCACCCCCACCGCGGGCATCGTCAACCCCGACGACTACCCCAAGGACAGCCTGCGCGACGGCTTCGAGGTGGACGGCTCCGGCCCCTACACCCTCAAGGCCGAGGTCAAGAACAACGCCGTCGTCAAGACCGTCTTCACCAAGAACCCGAACTACAAGGGTGAGCTGAAGCCGAAGAACGACAAGGTCGAGCTGCGCTCCTTCGCCGACGCCGGCGCCATGGGCAAGGCCCTCGACAAGGGCGACGTCGACCTGATGACGCGCACCCTGTCCCCGGAGCAGATCAAGTCCTACGGCGACAACCCGCCGAAGAACGTGAACCTGGTCGAGATGCCCGGCATGGAAATCCGCTACCTCGGCTTCAACACCGCCGCCCCGACCGTCCGGGACAAGGCCGTCCGCCAGGCGATGGCCCAGGTCGTCGACCGCGGCGAGATCGTCGCCGGCGTCTACGGCACCACCGCCCAGCCGCTCTACTCCCTGGTCCCGGTCGGCATCACCGGCCACCAGAACTCCTTCTCCAACAAGTACGGAGACCCCGACGTCGCCAAGGCCACGTCGACCCTGCGCCGCGCGAACATCACCACCCCGGTGAAGCTCACGCTGCACTACACGACGGACCACTACGGGCCCGCCACCCAGAAGGAGTTCGAGATCCTGAAGAAGCAGCTCGACGCGAGCGGCCTCTTCAAGGTCTCCATCAAGGGCGAGCCCTGGGAGACCTTCCGCCCCGCCGAGCTCAAGGGCAAGTACGACGTCTACGGCCTCGGCTGGTTCCCCGACTTCCCCGACGCGGACAACTTCCTCGCGCCGTTCCTCGACAAGGGCAACTTCCTCAACTCGCCCTACTCCGACAGCGACATCCGCGGCCGGCTGATCCCGGCCGAGCGCCGCGAGGCCGACCGGCTCACCGCCACCGACAGCATCGAGCGGATCCAGGACATCGTCGCCGACGACGTGCCCGTCCTCCCGCTGTGGCAGGGCAAGCAGTACGTCGCCGCCCGCGACGACATCACCGGTGTGGAGTGGGCACTGTCCGCTTCCTCCGTCCTCCAGCTGTGGGAGCTCGGCCGCGGCGTCAGCGGCTGAGCGTCCGCCTGAAGGGGCCGGCCCCGACGTCGCGGCCGGCCCCGCTCTATCGCACGACCGACGACAAGGCACGTACGTGAGAATGCGCAACCAGTGGCTGGTCCCGCCCATCGGAGCGGTGCTCGCCGCAGCCCTGCTCGCCGGCTGCGGCGACGAGCAGTCGGACACCGCCGCCGACGGTGAGGCCGTCGTCATGGGGATGTCCGACGAGATCCTCGCCACCGACCCCGCGTCCGGCTACGACCCCGGCTCGTGGCTGCTGTTCAACAACGTCTTCCAGTCGCTCCTCAGCTTCCCCAACGGCGGCACCGAGCCCGTGCCGGAAGCCGCCAAGGAATGCCACTTCAGCGACGCCGCCACCAAGGTCTACTCGTGCACGCTCCGCCCGGGGCTCAAGTTCAGCAACGGGCACGCGCTCACCTCGAAGGACGTCAAGTACTCCTTCGACCGGACGATGACCATCGACGACGACGCCGGCCCGGCGATCATGTTCCCGATGCTCGACAAGGTCGAGACCCCCGACGCGAGCACCGTCGTCTTCCGGCTCAAGTACGCCGACGCGACCTTCCCCAGCAAGATCGCCTCCGGCGCCGGCTCGATCGTCGACCACACCGAGTACCCCGCGAGCCGGCTCCGCACGGACGGCAAGGCCGTCGGCTCCGGACCGTACAAGCTGGACTCCTACGGCAAGAGCCAGGCCGTCTTCTCGGTCAACTCGTCCTACAAGGGCAACGCCAAGGTCAAGAACTCCGGCGTCACCATGAAGTTCTTCCACGGTGACCAGAAGGGCCTCAAGAAGTCCCTGCTCGACGGCGACATCGACCTCGCGTACCGCGGTCTCGCCGCCCAGGACATCGCCGACATCGAGAAGGCCGGCACCAAGGGCATCGACGTCGTCGAGGGCAACAGCGCCGAGGTCCAGCACCTCGTCTTCAACATGAAGGACCCCGTCGCCGGCAAGCTCTCGGTCCGCAAGGCCATGGCCTACCTGCTCGACCGCGACGCCCTCATCGACAAGGTCTACGACAACACGACCGCCGCCCTGTACTCGATCATCCCGGCGGGCATCACCGGTCACAACACGGCCTTCTTCGACACCTACGGCGCCCGCCCCTCCCCGGCGAAGGCGGCCCAGGCCCTGCGCGCCGACGGCATCACCGGCAAGGTCAAGATCACCCTGTGGTCCACCCCGGTCCGCTACGGCCCCACCACCGACGCCGAGCTCGAGGCGATCGCCGGACAGCTCAACGCCAGCGGCCTGTTCGACGCCGACGTGAAGTCCGTCGAGTTCTCCCAGTACGAGCGGGACGTCAAGTCCGGCAAGTACGGCGTCTACGTCAAGGGCTGGGTCCCCGACTACCCGGACCCGGACAACTTCACCCAGCCGTTCTTCGGCGACGGCAACGTCCTCGGCAACCACTACGACAACGCCACGATCACCGGGACGATCATTCCGCAGACCGGTGAGCAGAGCGACCGCTCCTCGACCAGCGAGCAGTACGAGCAGCTCCAGGACATCGTCGCCGCGCAGCTGCCGATCCTGCCCGTCTGGCAGGCCAAGCAATACGCCGTGACCCGCGACAACGTCTACGGCCTCGAGAACTGCCTCGACGCGTCGACCGTCTTCCGCTTCTGGGAGATCAGCAAGGGCTGAGCCCGCGCGCCCGACCCGTCCCGTCCCGGACACGCGTGAGGGGCGGCGGTCACCACCTGGTGACCGCCGCCCCTCACACGTATTCCGCTTCGATCTACTGCGCCCCGGGACGCACCAGACCGCTCTCGTACGCGTACACGGCCGCCTGCACCCGGTCGCGCAGCCCCAACTTCGTCAGCACGTGCCCGACATGGGTCTTCACGGTCGTCTCGCTGACGAAGAGGTCCGCGGCGATCTCCGCGTTCGACAACCCGCGCGCCACCAGCTTCAGCACCTCCACCTCGCGCTCGGTGAGGGTGTGCAGGGTGTCCGGCACCGCCTCCTCGCCCGACGGCAGATGGTCCGCGTACTTGTCCAGGAGACGGCGCGTGATGCTCGGCGCCAGCATCGCCTCGCCCGCTGCGACCACCCGGATCGCCTGCACCAGCTCGTGCGCCGGCGCGTCCTTGAGCAGGAAGCCGCTCGCCCCGGCCCGCAGCGCCTCCACCACGTACTCGTCCAGGTCGAACGTCGTCAGGACCAGCACCTTCGCCGGACCGTCCCGGCCGGGACCGGTGATCTGCCGCGTCGCCTCGACCCCGTCCATCCGCGGCATCCGGATGTCCATCAGCACCACATCGGGCTGCAACGCCCGCACCTGGTCGAGAGCCTGGAGGCCGTCGCCGGCCTCGCCGACGACCGCGATGTCCTGCTCGGCCTCGAGAATCATGCGGAAGCCCGTACGCAGCAGCGGCTGGTCATCGACCAGTAGGACGCGGATGGCCACGAAACTCTCCTTCGGTAGTCCGGGCCCATTCTGCCCTGCTAGGCCGTGCCCGACTCGGGCAGCCCGACCTGCAACGGATACGGCGGGGGAGTCCCGCCGAACTCGGGGCAAACCGCCTGATGATCGCACCAGCCGCACAATTTCGTCGGTCGCGGCCGCCACTCGCCGGACTCCGTCGCCGTCTGGATCGCGTCCCACAACGCGTGCAGCTTGCGCTCCACCCGCTCCAGATCCGCCACGACCGGGTCGTACGTCAGCACGTCACCGCTGCCCAGGTACACCAGCTGCAGCCGGCGCGGCACGACCCCCTTCAGGCGCCAGACCACCAGCGCGTAGAACTTCATCTGGAACAGGGCGCCCTCGGCGTACTCGGGGCGGGGCGCCTTGCCCGTCTTGTAGTCGACGATGCGGACCTCGCCGGTCGGCGCCACGTCCACCCGGTCGATGATCCCGCGCAGCCTGAGGCCCGATGCCAGCTCCGCCTCGACGAACAGCTCCCGGTCCGCCGGCTCGAGCCGCGTCGGGTCCTCCAGCGTGAACCAGCGCTCGACCAGCCGCTCCGCCTCGCCCAGCCAGCGCGTCATCCGCTCGCCCTCGGCATCGTCCGCGAACAGCTCCGCCAGCTCCGGGCGGCTCTCCCGAAGCCGGTCCCACTGACCAGGGATCAGCGACTTGGCCCGCGGCGGGGTGCGCTCCCCGGCCGGCGCGTCGAACAGTCTCTCCAGCACCGCGTGCACCAGCGTGCCCCGCGTCGCGGCCTCGCTCGGCTTCTCCGGCAGCTTGTCGATCACCCGGAACCGGTACAGCAACGGGCACTGCATGAAATCGCTCGCGCGCGACGGCGAGAGCGAAGCCGGCCGGGCGGGCTCGCGGGCGGGCTGGGCACTGGTCTCCATGACCCCCGACCCTACGGCCCGCCACTGACAGTCAGGCACCTGCGCGGTCGGCGGCGTCTTGCGTAGCGTGGAGCCGGGGGAGTCGGCGCGGGCCGCCGGACACCCTCCGCATACCATCGACGCCAGAACGTCCCGCCCGGCGGCGGGAGACGCTCGAACGAGGGGACCGAGGGATCACCGTGGACGAGAGCGGCCGGCCGCAGTCGGGCACCGGCGGGACGACCCCGCCCCCGCACGCCGACACGCCCCCCGAGCCCCCGGCCGAGCCGGGCGCCCCGATGCCCGCCGACGCACCCCGGCCCCCCGCGCCGGAAGGCGAGGCGCGGGGCGCGGACGAGCCCCCGGCACCTCCGGGCCCCGAGCCGGACGCGGCGGACGCGGACGCGACCCCGGACCCTCCCTCACAGGCCGAACCGGCCCCCGCCGGCGAACCGGACTCCGACGAACCGGGCTCCGGCGAACCGGACGCTGACGAACCTCGGACCACGTCGCCGAACGGCGAAACCACTCCTGGTACCGCCGCCCCCGGTACCCCGCCCGGCGCCGACCCCGCCGGACCGCCGGAGGCAAGCCCCTTCGACCGGCACCCCGAGCGCGCCGCCGCCACCTCGGGGAAGCGGAAGGGCCCCGCCAAACCGCCCGAGCCCCGCGGCGGGCTGCTCATGGGACGGCCGTTCGGCGTGCCGGTGTACGTCGCCCCCAGCTGGTTCCTCGTCGCCGCGCTCATCACCTGGGTGTTCGGCGGCCAGCTCGACCGCGTGCTCCCCGAGCTCGGCGCCCTGCGCTACCTCGTCGCCCTCTTCTTCGCCGTCGCGTTCTACGCCTCCGTGCTCGTGCACGAACTGGCCCACACCGTCGCCGCCCTGCGCTACAAGCTCCCCGTCCGCCGCATCCAGCTCCAGTTCTTCGGCGGCGTCTCGGAGATCGAGAAGGAGTCCGAGACCCCGGGCCGCGAGTTCGTCCTCGCCTTCGTCGGCCCCCTGCTCTCACTCGTCCTCGCCGGCCTCTTCTACCTCGGCCTCAAGGCCGTCGAGCCCGGCACCGTCCCCGGAGTCCTCCTCGCCGGCCTGATGATCTCCAACCTCATCGTGGCCGCCTTCAACCTCCTCCCGGGCCTGCCCCTGGACGGCGGCCGCATGCTCCGCGCCGTCGTCTGGAAGATCACCGGCAAGCCCATGAGCGGCACGATCGCCGCCGCCTGGGTCGGCCGCGCCCTCGCCGTCAGCGTCCTCATCGGCCTGCCGCTGCTCACCCAGTCCGGCGCCCTCGGCCCCGACGCCGAGGACGTCAGCGGCATGGACACCGTCCTGGACGCCCTGCTCGCCGCGATCCTCGCCGCCATCATCTGGACCGGCGCCGGCAACAGCCTGCGCATGGCCCGCCTGCGCGAGCACCTCCCCGAACTGCGCGCCCGCACCCTGACCCGCCGCGCCGTCCCCGTCGAGCCCGCCACCCCCCTCTCCGAAGCCCTCCGCCGGGCCAACGAGGCGGGCGCCCGAGCCCTCGTCGTCGTCGACGCGGACGGCGAACCCCGCTCCCTGGTCCGCGAGGCCGCCATCGTCGGCGTCCCCGAACACCGCCGCCCCTGGGTCGCCGTCAGCGGCCTCGCCCAGGACCTCACCGACGGCATGCGCGTCTCCGCCGAACTCGCCGGAGAGGACCTCCTCGACACCCTCAGGGCCACCCCCGCCACCGAGTACCTCGTCGTCGAGGACAACGGCGCCATCTACGGCGTCCTGTCCGCCGCCGACGTCGAGCGCGCCTTCGTCAAGGCCATGGCCAGGCCCTCGTAGCCCCCGGAAGGGACCCTGCGTGGTCGGCGGCCCGCGCCGGGCCCGGTAGGCTGGTCACATGTCCGAACCGACCGGTGCCGCCCGCCGCCGCGGGCCCTTCAAGGTCGGGGACCAGGTTCAGCTGACCGACCCCAAGGGCCGCCACTACACGTTCACGCTCGAAGAGGGAAAGAACTTCCACACCCACAAGGGTTCCTTCCCGCACGACGAGCTGATCGGCGCACCCGAGGGCAGCGTTGTCCGCACCACCGGAAACGTCGCCTACCTCGCGCTGCGCCCCCTGCTCCCCGACTACGTCCTGTCCATGCCCCGCGGCGCCGCCGTGGTCTACCCCAAGGACGCGGGGCAGATCCTGGCCTTCGCGGACATCTTCCCCGGCGCCCGCGTCGTCGAGGCGGGCGTGGGCTCCGGCTCCCTCAGCAGCTTCCTGCTGCGCGCCATCGGCGACGAGGGCATGCTGCACTCCTACGAGCGCCGCGAGGACTTCGCCGAGATCGCCAAGGGCAACGTCGAGCGCTACTTCGGCGGCCCCCACCCCGCGTGGCAGCTCACCGTCGGCGACCTCCAGGACAACCTGTCCGACGGCGACGTCGACCGCGTCATCCTCGACATGCTCGCCCCCTGGGAATGCCTCGACGTCGTCAAGAAGGCGCTCGTCCCCGGCGGCATCCTGTGCTGCTACGTGGCCACCACCACCCAGCTCGCGCGCACCGTCGAGTCCATCCGCGAGATCGGCTGCTTCAACGAGCCGACCTCCTGGGAGACGATGATCCGCAACTGGCACGTGGAGGGCCTCGCGGTCCGTCCCGACCACCGGATGATCGGCCACACCGGCTTCCTCCTCACCGCCCGCCGCCTCGCGGACGGCGTCGAGCCGCCCATGCGCCGCCGCCGCCCCGCCAAGGGCGCCTACGGCGAGGACTACGAGGGCCCCAACGCCGACGGCGGAGCCCGCGGCCGCTGACCCGGCCCCGTACCACCGCACAACGCACCGACGCCGCCGTCGAGTTCCCCGCACCGCACGGGAACTCGACGGCGGCGTCCGTACGTTGACCCAGCGGCAGCACCACGCCTTCCCACGGCCGCGAAGAAACGGCGGACCCCGCCGTTCCCCCGCACTGTGACCTGTGGCACGATGCTGGCCACCCCCACCGGCACAGCCCTCACAGGAGACGCTCCTAGTGCAGCAACCCGCCGTCCCGGAACTGGCGCACACCACCACCCGTCCCATCCACTGGCTGGCCACCGCGGCCGCCGTGGCCGCGGTCGTCGCGGCCTCCGGCTTCCTCCAGCCGGACTCCGCCACCGCCGCGCCCACGGGCGGCGGCGAGCACGTCACCGCCAAGGCGCACGCCGTCGCCCCGCCCGACCCCTCGGCCGTCGACTTCCCGATCGAGTGCGGCCCGGTCAAGGCCCTCGTCCGCGCGAAGGCCACCGGCGACCTCGACGGGGACGGCAGACCCGAAACGGTGGCCGTCGTCCGCTGCGACGCCGGCTCCGGCACCCCGCCCGACGGCGTCTACGTCGTCACCCGGCCCGCGGGCTCCGCCGCCCGGGTCGTCGCCACCCTCGTCGACCCCAAGGACCGCTTCACCGCCAGCGACGTGACCGTACGCGACGGAGCCGTCACCGCGAACCTCGACGGCTACTCGTCACCCGAGGTCCCGCGCTACCGCCCCGACGTCCACGACAAGGCCAAGTGGCAGTGGCAGGGCGGCGCGTTCGTCCGCTCCACCCCCGCCGCGGCCCGCAGCGTCTGACGCGCTCCCCGCGCGCGAAAGGGGCCCCGTCCACCGGTCACTCCGGCGGGCGGGGCCCCTCACACGTACCCGGCGCTCAGTCGGCGTCCGGCCCGTACACCTCGACGCCGTCCGTGGCCCGCCGCACGTGGATGCAGTCGCCCGGGCACTCCTTCGCCGACGCCACCACGTCCGTGAGCAGCGGCAACGGCACCGGCGTGGTCACACCCGGCTCCGTGAGCAGCTCGTCGTCCGCGCTCTTCACATACGCGAGCCCGTCGATGTCCAGCTCGAAGACCTCGGGCGCGTACTGGACGCAGATCCCGTCCCCGGTGCACAGATCCTGATCGATCCACACCTCCAGCGGAACGCCGGTCCCGATGCCGGATACGGCCTCTTGCTGCACGGTCATTTCTCCTGCCGTTTCCTACGTCGCGGCCCGGCAAAAACCGACCTCGCCGGAGCAAGTCGGGCCAGGCCTGACGGGTGTTGAACGGTGTCGAGCCTATAACCACCGGCTTTCGGATCTTGATCGGTGGGTATTCCCCTGGCGTGAGGGAGAGCGCAAGGGTGAAGATCGGACACACCCCGACGTCTTTGTGATCTAGGGGTTTCAATCGACACCCGCCCAGGTAGGGTCTGGAAGCGTCCAGCTCCCCTTGGAGGAGGTGAGGACCGTGGCAGCCCACGACGACGACATCAACCGCGGCATCCGCCCGGGACGAGGGTCCGACGACCCCGCCGGTCAGATTGCCTATCTCGAGCAGGAAATCGCCGTCCTGCGGCGCAAGCTCGCCGACTCTCCGCGTCATACGAGGATTCTCGAAGAGCGGATCGTCGAGTTGCAGACCAACCTGGCCGGCGTCTCGGCGCAGAACGAGAGGCTCGCCGGCACGCTCCGTGAGGCCCGCGACCAGATCGTGGCCCTCAAGGAGGAGGTCGACCGGCTCGCACAGCCACCGGCCGGCTTCGGAGTCTTCCTCTCGGCCAACGAGGACGGCACCGCCGACATCTTCACCGGCGGCCGCAAGCTCCGGGTGAACGTGAGCCCGAGCGTCGAGCTCGAAGAGCTCAGGCGCGGCCAGGAAGTGATGCTCAACGAAGCACTCAACGTGGTCGAGGCCATGGAGTTCGAGAGCGTCGGCGACATCGTCACCCTCAAGGAGATCCTCGAGGACGGCGAGCGCGCCCTCGTGACCGGGCACACCGACGAGGAGCGGGTGGTACGGCTCGCCGAACCGCTCCGCGGCATCACCATCCGCCCCGGCGACGCCCTGCTTCTCGAACCCCGATCCGGCTATGTCTACGAAGTCGTACCGAAGAGCGAAGTGGAGGAGCTGGTCCTCGAAGAGGTCCCGGACATCGGCTACGAGCAGATCGGCGGCCTGGGCAACCAGATCGAGCTGATCCGCGACGCCGTCGAGCTCCCCTACCTCTACCCGGACCTCTACAGGGAGCACGAACTGCGCCCGCCCAAGGGCGTCCTCCTGTACGGGCCCCCCGGATGCGGCAAGACGCTCATCGCCAAGGCGGTCGCCAACTCCCTCGCCAAGAAGGTCGCGGAAGTGACCGGACAGGCGCAGGGCAAGAGCTACTTCCTCAACATCAAGGGCCCCGAGCTCCTCAACAAGTACGTCGGCGAGACCGAGCGCCAGATCCGCCTCGTCTTCCAGCGAGCGCGCGAGAAGGCAAGCGAGGGCACCCCCGTCATCGTCTTCTTCGACGAGATGGAGTCCCTCTTCCGCACCCGCGGCTCCGGCGTCAGCTCGGACGTGGAGAACACCATCGTCCCGCAGCTCCTCGCCGAGATCGACGGCGTGGAGGGCCTGCAGAACGTGGTCGTGATCGGCGCCTCGAACCGCGAGGACATGATCGACCCCGCCATCCTGCGCCCCGGCCGGCTCGACGTGAAGATCAAGATCGAGCGTCCGGACGCCGAGGCCGCCAAGGACATCTTCGGCAAGTACCTCACCGAGCGTCTCCCGCTGCACACCGACGACCTCGGTGAGCACGGCAGCGACAAGGCCGCCACGGTCCACGCCATGATCCAGACGGCCGTGGAGCACATGTACGCGGAAACCGAGGAGAACCGCTTCCTCGAAGTCACGTACGCCAACGGCGACAAGGAAGTCCTCTACTTCAAGGACTTCAACTCCGGCGCAATGATCGAGAACATCGTCGGCCGCGCCAAGAAGATGGCCATCAAGGCCTTCCTCGAGCACAACCAGAAGGGCCTCAGGGTCGCCCATCTCCTCCAGGCTTGCATCGACGAGTTCAAGGAGAACGAGGACCTTCCGAACACCACCAACCCGGACGACTGGGCCCGGATCTCCGGAAAGAAGGGCGAGCGGATCGTGTACATCCGCACCCTGGTCACCGGAAAGCAGGGCGCGGACACCGGACGTTCCATCGACACGGTGGCGAACACCGGACAGTACCTGTAAAAAGCAGGGTGGCTGCGGGTGCCCGGACCGGGTACCCGCAGCCCACTGTTTTCCAGGCGCATTGTCCCGGAAGAACCCGCCCGACGTCGGAGCGAAGCAATGACGCAAATGATCTCCCCACCAGCGCAAAGGCGTTCTAGGCTCTTCCATGCCGCCGAGTCGCGCCGTGCGGGGACGGGCACCGCACACGCACCGGAGAACCAGCGGAGTACTTGAGCGACGCCCCCGACCGAGGGCGCCGCCGGGCAAGGAGGGCCGCATGACCGTACGGCGAGTAATGGGCATCGAGACGGAGTACGGAATCTCCGTCCCCGGCCACCCCAATGCCAATGCCATGCTCACCTCGTCCCAGATCGTCAACGCCTACGCGGCCGCGATGCACCGCGCCCGCCGGGCCCGCTGGGACTTCGAGGAGGAGAACCCGCTGCGGGACGCCCGGGGCTTCGATCTCGCCCGGGACAACGCCGACTCCAGCCAGCTCACCGACGAGGACATCGGCCTCGCCAACGTCATCCTGACCAACGGCGCACGCCTCTACGTCGACCACGCCCACCCCGAGTACAGCTCCCCGGAGGTCACGAACCCCTGGGACGCCGTCCTGTGGGACAAGGCCGGCGAGCGGATCATGGCCGAGGCCGCCGAGCGGGCCGCCCAGCTGCCCGGCGCCCAGCCGATCCATCTCTACAAGAACAACACCGACAACAAGGGCGCCTCCTACGGGACGCACGAGAACTACCTGATGAAGCGGGAGACCCCCTTCTCGGACATCGTGCGGCACCTGACGCCGTTCTTCGTGTCCCGCCAGGTCGTGACCGGCGCGGGCCGCGTGGGCATCGGCCAGGACGGCCACGAGCACGGTTTCCAGCTGAGCCAGCGCGCGGACTACTTCGAGGTCGAGGTCGGCCTGGAGACCACGCTCAAGCGCCCGATCATCAACACCCGCGACGAGCCGCACTCGGACGCCGAGAAGTACCGCCGGCTCCATGTGATCATCGGCGACGCGAACCTCTCGGAGATCTCGACCTACCTCAAGCTCGGCACGACGTCCCTGGTCCTGGCCATGATCGAGGACGGCTTCATCGCCGTGGACCTGGCCGTGGACCAGCCCGTGCGCACCCTGCACCAGGTCTCCCACGACCCGGACCTGCAGCACCTGATCACGCTCCGCAGCGGCCGCACGCTCACCGCGGTGCAGCTCCAGATGGAGTACTACGAGCTGGCCAGGAAGTACGTCGAGGAGCGCTACGGCGTGGACGCGGACGACCAGACCAAGGACGTCCTCAGCCGCTGGGAGGACGTCCTCGGGCGCCTGGAGTCCGACCCGATGAGCCTGTCCGGCGAGCTGGACTGGGTGGCGAAGCGGGAGCTCATGGAGGGCTACCGGCGCCGTGACGGCCTGGACTGGGACGCCGCGAAGCTGCACCTCCTGGACCTCCAGTACGCCGACGTGCGGGCCGAGAAGGGCCTGTACAACCGTCTGGCGGCCCGCGGCAGGATGAAGCGCCTCCTGGACGAGGCCGAGGTCGACAGGGCCCGCAGGAAGCCCCCGGAGGACACCAGGGCCTATTTCCGCGGTCGCTGCCTGGAGCAGTACGCGGACGACGTCGCCGCGGCCTCCTGGGACTCCGTGATCTTCGATCTGCCGGGCCACGACTCGCTCCAGCGGGTGCCAACCCTCGAACCGCTTCGCGGAACGCGTAACCACGTGAAGGAGCTGCTGGACCGCTGCCGCACGGCGGAAGATCTGGTCCGCGTCCTGTCCGGCGGCTGAAATACCGGGCGCCGGGGAATCACAGAGGTGGGCCCCGTACGTTGAAGAAACTGCGGGGCCGATGTCGGACCGGACTTGTAGGGTCTGATCATCACGAACGAGCTGTATCTCGAACCGAGCGGGGTGAGCTGGACATGGCAACCAAGGACACCGGCGGCGGGCAGCAGAAGGCGACACGCTCCACCGAGGAGGTCGAGGAGCAGGCCCAGGAGGCCCAGGGCTCCGAGGACCTCAAGGAGCGCCAGGAGAAGCTGAGCGACGACGTCGACTCGGTTCTGGACGAGATCGACGACGTCTTGGAAGAGAATGCCGAGGATTTCGTGAGGTCATTCGTTCAAAAGGGTGGGCAGTAGATCGATCTACCCTTCGAATCGAAGGTGCGCGATATGGGGGTGTCGGAGCTGAAGCGCTGCTCGCGTTGCGGTGAGTCGCTGCCGCGAGCGGCGTTCGCCGGCAACAGGTCGATGCCGGACGGCCTTCAGGCGTACTGCCGTGAGTGCTCCGCCGAGTACTACCGGCAGCGCCAGGAGTCCAAGGGCAAGCAGGTGCGTGTGAAGGTCGCAGTGCCCGACGGGCACAAAAGGTGTCCGCAGTGCCAAGTCGTCAAGCCGCACTCCGACTGGGAGCGCAACAGGTCCTCGTCGGACGGTTGGTCGAGCTACTGCCGTGAATGTAGGGCCGAGCGGAACCGAATCAGCTACTTCAAGCGGAAGTACGGCCTGACGCCAGCGGAGTTGGATGACCTGCGGCGTGAGCAAGCGGGCGTCTGCTGTATCTGCCTGGATGCTCCTGCCGAGCATGTGGATCACTGCCACGAGACGGGTAGGGTCCGTGGCGTACTGTGCTTCAGCTGCAATGCAGCCCTGGGGCAGTTCAAGGACAGGCCCGACGCGCTCCGTCGAGCCGCCGACTACCTGGAAGGAAACGCGTGGAAGCCAATTCTCGTGGCACCGGGCGTCTACCGGCTGCCTTCCTGACGCCCGGCTCGTCGTCCTTCATGGACTTCCTGGCCGAGCACCAGCCCGAAATGCTGCCGGGCAAGCGGCAGTTGCCGCCGACCCAGGGCGTCATCGAGGCCCCGCACGGCACGACGATCGTGTCCGTGACCTTCCCCGGTGGCGTCGTGCTCGCCGGTGACCGGCGGGCCACGATGGGCAACGTCATCGCGCAGCGCGACATCGAGAAGGTCTTCCCGGCGGACGAGTACTCGGCCGTCGGTATCGCAGGAACCGCCGGTCTGGCGGTGGAGATGGTGAAGCTCTTCCAGCTGGAGCTGGAGCACTTCGAGAAGGTCGAGGGCGCCCAGCTGTCGCTGGAGGGCAAGGCGAACCGGTTGTCCACGATGATCCGGTCGAACCTCGGTATGGCGATGCAGGGCCTGGCGGTCGTGCCCCTGTTCGCCGGCTTCGACGTCGACCGTGCGAAGGGCCGCATCTTCTCGTACGACGTGACGGGCGGGCGCAGCGAGGAGCACGGGTACGCCGCCACTGGTTCCGGTTCGGTCTTCGCGCGCGGGGCGATGAAGAAGCTCTACCGCGACGATCTGACGGAGGACCAGGCGACGACGCTGGTCGTGCAGGCGCTGTACGACGCGGCGGACGACGACTCGGCGACGGGCGGTCCCGACATGGCCCGCAGGATCTTCCCGATCGTCACCGTGATCACGGAGGACGGGTTCCGCAGGCTGACGGAGGATGAGTCGTCCGAGATCGCCCGCGCGATCCTGGCGCGGCGCCTCGAGCAGCCGGACGGCCCGCGCGCCGCCCTGCTCTGAGCCGATCCCATTCACTGAGTCACTGACAGAAAGGGACGGATAGCCGGTGTCGACACCGTTCTATGTCTCTCCCCAGCAGGCGATGGCCGACCGCGCGGAGTACGCGCGCAAGGGCATCGCGCGCGGTCGCAGCCTGGTGGTGCTGCAGTACGCCGACGGCATCGTGTTCGTCGGCGAGAACCCGTCCCGTGCCCTCCACAAGTTCAGCGAGATCTACGACCGCATCGGTTTCGCGGCCGCCGGTAAGTACAACGAGTACGAGAACCTGCGGATCGGCGGGGTCCGGTACGCGGACCTGCGCGGTTACACCTACGACCGTGACGACGTGACGGCCCGTGGCCTGGCGAACGTCTACGCCCAGACGCTGGGCACGATCTTCTCCAGCGCGGGTGAGAAGCCGTACGAGGTGGAGCTGGTCGTCGCCGAGGTGGGCGAGTCCGCCGACGGCGACCAGATCTACCGGCTGCCGCACGACGGTTCCATCGTCGACGAGCACGGCTCGGTGGCGGTGGGTGGCAACGCGGAGCAGATCAGCACCTTCCTGGACCAGCGCCACCAGGACGGCATGTCGCTGCCCGAGGCGCTGAAGCTGGCCGTGCAGGCCCTGTCGAGGGACACGAACGGGAGCGAGCGGGAGATCCCCGCGGAGCGCCTGGAAGTGGCGGTCCTGGACCGTACGCGGCCGCAGCAGCGCAAGTTCAAGCGGATCGCCGGGCGGCAGCTGGAGCGGCTGCTGACGGCCGAGGGTGCGGCGGAGGTGTCGAAGGCGGCGTCCGAGGCGGTGTCCGACGACACGTCCTCCGACGACGGCGCCGACGGCGAGTCCGAGGCGTAGCGCGCGGATTATTCGCAGGTGTGCCCCGGCCGGTTCCTGACCGGCCGGGGCACACGTGTGTCAGGGGGCGGTGGTGAGCGGCGGCGGGGCGGTGGAGCCGCGGGGGACGAGCCGGACGGGCAGGGGAGAGGTGTCCGGGGTGCGGTCGTCGAGCACGGCGAGGAGGGCGGCCATGCCGCGGGCGCCGAAGTCCTCGGCGGGCAGGCGCACGGTGGTGAGTTCGGGTTCGAGTGCCGTGGCCAGGGAGAGGTCGTCGAAGCCGGTGACGGACAGGTCGTCGGGGACGCGCAGGCCGAGCCGGCGGGCGGCCTTGCAGGCGCCGGCGGCGATCTTGTCGTCGTCGCACACGATGACGGTGGGTGTCTGGAGGCCGCTGGTGCGCAGGGCGCGCTCGGCGGCGTGCTGGGCACCCTCGACGGTGAAGGGGGAGCGCACGGTGCGCAGCGTGGTGCCGGGCATCTGCCGGGTGCGGGCGGCGAGTTCGCGGGCGCGGACGTCGAAGGTCCAGGAGTCGACGGCCGAGGCGAGGTGCAGGAAGTGGCGGTGGCCGAGGCCGAGGAGGTGTTCGGTGAGCTGCCGGACGCCGTCGGGCAGGTCGAGGTTCACGGTGGTGGTGGCGGGGTCGCCGGGGTCGCTGTCGAGCATGACGAGCGGGAGGTCGTCACCGCGCAGGGTGGTGACGGCGTCGGCGGCCATGGAGGAGGCGAGGATGCCGTCGAGTGCGGCCTGTGAGGACGGGAAGGGGTCGCGGGCGGGGCCCGTGCCCTCGGGGGAGGGGTAGAGGACGACGCCGAAGTCGTGCTCGGCGGCGACGCGGGCGGCGCCCGTGTAGACCCCGGCGAAGAACTCGTTGGTGAGTGCGGGGACGACCAGGAGTGCGGTGCGGGTACGGCCCATGCGGAGGCTGCGGGCGGCGAGATTCGGCCGGTAGCCGAGCTGTCGTGCGGCGTCGCGGACGCGCTCGGCGGTGGTGGCGGCGACGCGGCCGCGCCATTTGTCGCCCATGACGAGGGAGACGGCGGCCTGGGAGACGCCGGCCGCGCGGGCCACGTCCCGGCTGGTGGGGCGGGTGGTCGCCGGGCCCTCGGTGCCGCTGGTCACTGGTGCCTCCGTGTCGTTCCTGGTCCGGCCTGGTCCGGTTCACGACGGTAGCGGGTGGCTGTCGGGGCCGGGCGCGTGGTACGTATGACGTCACGACGTTATACGTAAAACTTCAGGTGAGGGCGGGGCGATGGCCGCGGGTTATGCGGAGATCCTCAGGGCGCGGCATGCGATGCGGCTGCTGACGGGCACGCTGGTGGGCAGGCTGCCGAACGCGATCGCGGCGATCGCGATCGTGCTGTTCGTGCGCGAGGAGGGCGGTACCTACAGCCTGGCCGGCGCGCTGGCCGCGGTGTACGGCGTGGCGAACGCGGTGGGGCAGCCGGTGCTCGGCCGCCTCGTGGACCTGCGCGGCCAGCCGAAGGTGCAGCTGCCCGCCGCCGTCCTCTCGGCGCTCGCCATGACCGTCTTCGCCCTGGTGGGCACGGACACACCCGTGGTGGCGTATCTCGCGGTGGCGGCCGCCGGCCTGTTCACACCTCCGCTGGAGGGCGGGCTGCGCGCTCTGTGGCCGAGTGTGCTGCCGCGCGAGGAACAGGTGCATGTGGCGTACGCCATGGACGCCATCGCGCAGGAGGTCATGTTCACGGTCGGCCCGCTGCTCGTGACCGTGTGTGTGTCGCTGTGGTCGGCGCAGGCGGCGCTCGTCGTGCTCAACGTGATCGGCGTGCTCGGCGCCCTCTCCGTGGTGCTGTCGAAGCCCTCGCGCGCGTGGCGTTCCGCGCCCCGCGAGGCCCACTGGCTGGGCGCGCTGCGCTCGCCGGGCCTGCTGGTGCTGCTGGCCGCCTTCCTGTTCATCGGGCTCGCGCTCGGCTCCATCACCGTGGCGGGTGTCTCGTACGGGGACGACAACGGCGGCGACGCCGTGTACGGCTGGATGATGGCGGCGCTCGGGCTCGGCGCGCTCGTCGGCGGCGCGGTCTACGGCGCACGGCAGTGGAGTGGGGCTCCCGAGGGGCGACTTCGGTGGCTGGTGGCGCTTCTGGCGCTGTTCTACGTGCCGTTGGCGATCGTGCCGGGGCCGGTGGCCATGGTGGCGCTGACGGCGGTCGCGGGAGTGTTCCTCGCGCCCTGCATCGCGTGCGCGTTCATCGTCGTGGACCGGCACGCCCCGCGCGGGACGGTCACCGAGGCGTTCTCGTGGCTCGTGACGACGTTCACGGTGGGCGCGAGCGTCGGAACGGCCGTCGCGGGCCCCGTCGTCGAATGGGGCGGCACCCGGTGGGGCTTCGCCGTGCCGGCCGTGACGGGCGCCCTGGCACTGCTCGTCCTGCTGGCCACCGGTCGGGTCCTGAGCGCGCCGCACGCGTCCGGGCGTGTCGCGCTCTCATCGGAAAATGATCCGAACCGTGCCGTCCAACCCCGTTTCAGCTCGGGGGATCGGGCGTAATGTTCAGTCATGGACCGCCGCATTTTCGGGCTGGAGAACGAGTACGGCGTCACATGCACGTTCAGGGGACAGCGACGCCTGTCTCCTGACGAGGTGGCGCGGTACCTCTTCCGCCGTGTCGTGTCATGGGGCCGCAGCAGCAATGTCTTTCTGCGGAACGGCGCCCGCCTGTATCTGGACGTGGGTTCGCATCCGGAATACGCAACACCCGAATGCGACAACGTGACCGAGCTGGTCACCCACGACAAAGCGGGCGAGCGCATTCTGGAAGGCCTGCTCGTCGACGCCGAACGCCGCCTGCACGAGGAGGGAATCGCAGGCGACGTATATCTGTTCAAGAACAACACCGACTCGGCGGGAAACTCCTACGGCTGCCACGAGAATTACCTGGTGGCACGGCACGGGGAGTTCTCGCGACTCGCGGACATTCTCATCCCCTTCCTGGTCACCCGTCAGTTGCTGTGCGGCGCGGGCAAGGTGCTGCAGACGCCGCGCGGCGCGGTGTACTGCGTGAGCCAGCGCGCCGAGCACATCTGGGAGGGCGTCAGCTCCGCGACGACGCGCTCCCGGCCCATCATCAACACCCGCGACGAACCGCACGCGGACGCCGAGCGCTACCGCCGGCTGCACGTCATCGTCGGCGACTCGAACATGTCCGAGACGACCATGCTCCTCAAGGTCGGCGCCACCGACCTCGTGCTGCGCATGATCGAGGCCGGCACGGTGATGCGTGACCTGACCCTGGAGAACCCGATCCGGGCCATCCGCGAGGTCAGCCACGACATCACGGGCCGCCGCAAGGTCCGCCTGGCCAGCGGCCGCGAGGCCTCCGCCCTGGAGGTCCAGCGCGAGTACTACGAGAAGGCCGTGGACTTCTGCGAGCGCCGGGGCATCCGCACCGGCACCGTGGACCAGGTCCTCGAGCTGTGGGGCCGCACGCTCGACGCGATCGAGGAGGAGGACCTCGACCGCATCGGCACCGAGATCGACTGGGTCATGAAGTACAAGCTCATCGAGCGGTACCGGGCCAAGCACAACATGACCATGTCGCACCCGAGGGTCGCGCAGATAGACCTCGCCTACCACGACATCCACCGCCGTCGTGGTCTCTACTACCTCCTGGAGAGGAAGGGCCAGGCCGCCCGGATCTGCAACGACCTGAAGATCTTCGAGGGCAAGTCCGTGCCGCCGCAGACCACGCGCGCGCGGCTGCGCGGCGACTTCATCCGGCGCGCCCAGGAACAGCGCCGTGACTTCACGGTCGACTGGGTGCACCTGAAGCTGAACGACCAGGCGCAGCGCACCGTGCTGTGCAAGGACCCGTTCCGCAGCGTGGACGACCGGGTGGAGAAGCTGATCGCCGGTATGTAGGACCGGCGTGAAGAACCGGCGCGCGACACCGCCCAAAGGGGTGTTCGAGGCGTTCAGGAAGGGCCCCGTGCGAATCATTCTTACGGGGCCCTTCCGCTGCCCGTGGCACAGTTGCTCGAGGGCCTAGAGTGGCCGGACCGTATTCGAGCGACATGAGGATCACTGTGCGACGGCGACTTGCAGCTCTACTGATCGTTCCGGCACTGGCGCTGACCGCGGCGGCCTGTGGCAGCGACGACGGCAAGAAGGACTCGGCGGACAAGGCGGACTCCTCCGCCGCGCCGAAGTCGGCCGAGGTGCCCAAGCCCGTCGACACCGCGAACCCGATGCCGAAGGTCGCCGGTGACGTCGGCAAGAAGGCGTCCATCACGGTGCCCAAGGCCGACCCGAGCGGCAAGTTCGTCGTGCACACGCTCTCCGAGGGCGACGGCGCCGAGGTCAAGAAGAACGACCTGGTGACGATGAACTTCACGGGCAAGGTCTGGAAGGGCGGCAAGGACCTCGGCACCACCTACGGCCAGCAGGGCGGCGGCGACCAGATGGTGACCGCCGGCGCCGCGGGCCAGCTGCCCGCGTTCGCGCAGGCCGTCGTGGGGCAGAAGGAGGGCAGCCGGGTGCTCGTCGTGGCGCCGCCGGCCGCTGGCTTCGGTGCCCAGGGCAACCCGCAGGCGGGCGTCACGGGCGAGGACACGCTGGTCTTCGCCGTCGACGTCGGCAAGGTCGTCCCGAAGAAGGTCGAGGGCACCCAGGCCGCGATCCCGTCCGACCTGCCGCAGATCAAGGCCGACGAGGAGAAGCCGGCCACGATCTCCGTCCCGAAGAACGACCCGCCGAAGAAGCTCGTCGAGCAGGTCCTCATCAAGGGCAAGGGCGCCGAGGTCAAGAACGGCCAGACGGTCAGCATGCAGTACAGCGGTGCCGCCTGGAAGATCAACGAGGGCAAGGCCAAGGCCGAGCTGTTCGACTCCTCCTGGAACCGCGGCGGCCAGCCGTTCACCACGCCCATCGGCCAGGGCCAGGTCATCCAGGGCTGGGACAAGGGCATCGTCGGCAAGCACGTCGGTGACCGCGTCCTGCTGGTGATCCCGCCGGAGCAGGCCTACGGCGAGAAGGACCAGGGCAAGGCCCTGCCGGCCAAGTCCACCCTCGTCTTCGTCGTGGACATCCTTGCCGCGCACTGACCCTGTCGGTACAAGTGGCAGACTGTCCCGGTTGTCCGACAGCCAACAAGCAGGAGCACTTCACGTGAGCATCGACAAGCCCGAGGTCGACTTCCCCGTCGGCGAGCCGCCGGCGGACCTCCAGATCAAGGACATCTGGGAGGGCGAGGGCGCCGTGGCCAAGGCCGGCGACTTCGTCAAGGTCCACTACGTGGGCGTGGCCTTCTCCACCGGCGAGGAGTTCGACGCCTCCTGGAACCGCGGCAACCCGCTGGAGTTCCAGCTCGGTGCCGGCCAGGTCATCCAGGGCTGGGACCAGGGCGTGCAGGGCATGAAGGTCGGCGGTCGTCGTGAGCTGACCATCCCCTCGCACCTCGCGTACGGCGAGCGCGGCGCCGGCGGCGGGGCCATCGCCCCGGGCGAGACGCTGATCTTCGTCTGCGACCTGGTCGCCGTCTGACGGTCCGCGCGAGCGAGCCGAACGTCGTGAGAAGGGCCCGTGCCACCCGGCACGGGCCCTTCCGCCTTCCCGCCGGCCGCCCCGCCGCTTTGCCTCGGCTTTGCCCCTGGCTTTTGCCGCGACACCCCGGGGCGGTACGGTCGACGATCGGGAGCACTAGGGGAGCGCGCGGGGAGCCTCCGGGGACGAAAGGGCGTCGATGGCCATTGCCAAGGCCGAGCGGCTGATGAATCTGGCGCTGTGTCTGCTCGGGACGCGCCGACCGCTCAGCAAGCGGGAGCTGCGGAGCTCCATCGAGGCCTACCTGGAGGCGGGCAGCGACGACTCCTTCAACCGCATGTTCGAGCGCGACAAGGACGATCTGCGCGAGCTGGGCCTGGTCATCGAGACCGTGGAGAACCTGGACGGCGAGATCGGCTACCAGGCCCGCCGTGACAGCAACCGGCTGCCGCCCATCGCCCTCGACGCCGAGGAGGCCGCGGCCCTCGGCCTCGCCGCCAAGGTGTGGCAGCAGGCCCGCCTCGCCGGCGCCGCCAGCGGCGCCCTGCAGAAGCTGCGCGCCGCCGGCATGCCCGAGGACGTGGACCCGTACGAGCCGCACGGCGCGCTCGAGCCCCGCATCCCGGTGCGCGAGGCGTCCTTCGAGCCGCTGATGCTGGCCTGCCGCGACCGCCGCCCCGTCGTCTTCGACTACCGCAAGGCCACCGCCGCGCGCCCCGAGCAGCGCCAGGTCGAGCCCTGGGCCCTGGAGTGCTGGCGCGGCCACTGGTACCTGGCCGGCTGGGACCGCGACCGGGAGGCCGAGCGTGTCTTCCGCCTCTCCCGGATCACCGGCAAGGTCCGTTCCCGCGCGGGCCGCTTCAAGGCGCCCGTACCGGACGTGGTGACCGTGCGCGAGACCGTCGCGAGCTGGGCGGGCGAGACCGCCGACCGCTCCGCCCTGATCCGCCTGCGCGCCGGCGCCGGCTACCCGCTGCGCGCCAAGGCCGTCTCCGTACGCGACCTGGGCGACGGCTGGGACGAGGTGGAGATCCCGTACGGGCACGGGCTCGACGCCTGGCTCGTGGAGTTCGGCCCCGACGTGGTCGTGCTCGAGCCCGCCGAACTGCGGGCCGACGTGGTGGAGCGGCTGCGCGCCGTGGCCAAGGGCTGAGGGGACGTACGACCATGGCTGCCAACGCCATCGACCAGACCCGGCGGATGCTCTCCCTGGTGACGTATCTGCGCGAGCGCCCCGGCGCCCACGTCAGCGACGTCGCGCGGGCCTTCGGCATCACCGAGGACGAGCTGATCGCCGACCTCGACGTGCTGCCGCTGTGCGGCACCAGCTTCCGCGGCGGTGACCTGCTCGACATCGACACCGACGGCGACCGCATCTGGTGGCACAACCCGGCCGCCCTGTCCGCGGAGGCCGCCGAGCCGCTGCGCATCGCCTCCGACGAGGCCACCGCGCTGCTCGTCGCCGCGCGCGCCGTCGCGACGCTCCCGGGCCTGCGCGAGAGCGACCGGCTCGCGCTGCTGCGGGCGACCGCCAAGCTGGAGACCGCCGCCGGTGAGATGGCCGGCGCCAGCGCCCGGCTGAACGTGACCTTCGAGTCCGAGGGCGGCGTCTTCGCCGACGTCGACCGGGCGATCTCCGAGCGGCGCCGGCTGTGGATCCGCTACTACTCGCCCGCCCGCGACGAGCTGACCGAGCGCGAGATCGACCCCATCCGGCTCGTCAGCGTCGGCCACACCTATGTGGAGGCGTGGTGCCGCCGCTCCGAGGCCCGGCGCACGTTCCGGCTCGACCGGGTCGCCGAGATCCGGGTCCTGGACGAGGCGTCGGCGCCGCCCGAGATAGAGCTGCGGGACCTGTCCGAGGCGCTCGTGCAGCCCGCCGCCGAGGACCCCGAGGTCGTCGTGGAGGTCGGCCCCGGCGGGCGCTGGGTCGCCGAGTACTACCCGCACGACAGCGCCGAGGAGCTGCCCGACGGCGGGCTGCGGATCACGCTGCGCACCCCCGACCCGTCCTCGCTGCGCCGGCTCGCCCTGCGGCTCGGCGGCGACGGGCACATCGTGGCCCCCGCCGACCTGGCCGACAGCGCGCGCGACGCGGCCCGCGAGGCCCTCGCCGCGTACGAGTTGTGACGTCTGCCGCATTCGGGGCGGTTCGAGCGACACGCGGAACTTCGGGCGACAGGTAAGAGAAGGGTGTGAGGTGGGCGACATGGGTGGAGCGACCGGACTGATGGGCGTCTCCGGAATATCCGCCGTGGCGGGGATCCAGGCGCCCGTGGTCTTCAAGGCCGCCTGCCCGCACTGCCGGGCCGGCTTCGAACTGGCCGCGTCCTCGCTCCGGTTGGTGATCGGCGGCAGCCGCCGCACCACCTTCTACTCCTTCACCTGCCCCGAGTGCTCCAGCGCCGTGCGCAAACCGGCCGGCGAGCGCATCGTCGAACTCCTCACCGGTGGCGGGGTGCGCACCCTGCGCCTCCACCAGACCGTCTAGGCTCGGCGCATGTTCTGGGCGATGCTGGCGGTGGCCGTGGGGTTCGTGGGACTCGCCGTCCTGGCGGTTCTCGCGGTGAGGGTGTTCGTCGAGGCGCAGCGTCTGAGCCGCCAAGTCGCCGACACGACACGGCGGATCAACAGCGCGGCCGAGGAGCTGGAGCGTGCCGCGGTGAGTGTCGCGAAGGCCGGCGGCGACGCGGTCTGACATCGTGTCGGGCGTCCCGGTCCGGACGCGGACGCCCGCGGGAAGCGGCGATGGAAAGCGCTTTACCCCCGTGGCCTGTCGGTGCGCGGGGTCCGCCGGGTACGCTCGCTTACGCGGCCTGGGAGCGAGGCGCGGGCCGCAAGCGGGAGTACGCACGGGGATTGCCCCCTGTTCACCCCCACGGGATACGATCGCTGCCAGCACGGTGGTCGGACAACAGTCCGAAGTTCGGCCGGTACCGGCAGCCCCGCCCCTGCCGCCTCAGTGAGAAGGTAAACGCATATGTTCGGTGGAAAGATCGGCGCCCCCGAGTTGATCATCCTGCTCGTGGTCATCCTCCTCCTGTTCGGCGCGAAGAAGCTTCCGGACATGGCGCGCTCGCTCGGCAAGTCGGCCCGCATCCTCAAGAGCGAGGCCAAGGCCATGAAGAGCGAGGGTGGCAACAAGGATGCCGCTCCGTCCGACCCGCCGAAGACGGACGAGCAGCCTCCGGCCCAGCGCACCATCCAGGCCGCTCCCGGCGACGTGAGCAGCTCGCGTCCGGTGACCGAGCAGACGAACCAGACGACGCAGAGCTGATCCAAGGCCGCCCCGCAGCGGCGGCCTGTCGCACGAGATGAGGACGTGGGTTGCTCAAGTCTGCCCGCAAACAGGAGAAGGACCCCGAGGGGCGGATGCCGCTCGCGGAGCACCTGCGTGAGCTTCGCAACCGACTCGGGAAGGCCGTCCTGGCCATCCTCGTCGTCACGATCGTCGCCGCCTTCTACTACAAGGACATCATCGAGTTCTTCACGAACCCGGTCCTCGAGTCGGTCGGCTGCGACAAGACCTTCGCCGAACTGACGGCCAAGGCGGCGGACAACAAGGACGCCAACGAGCAGTGCGCCCGCATCGTGCTCAACGGTCTGATCACGCCCTTCACGCTCGCCCTGAAGGTCTCCCTCATGGCCGGTGTGATCGCCGCCTCGCCGGTCTGGCTCTACCAGCTGTGGGGCTTCGTCGCGCCCGGCCTGCACAAGCACGAGAAGAAGTACGCGACCGCCTTCGTGGCGACCGGCGTTCCGCTGTTCCTCGGCGGCGCGTTCTTCGCGTACAAGACGCTGCCGACGATGGCGCGCGTGCTGCTCGACTTCTCGCCGGCCAACATCGACAACCAGCTGCCGCTCGACGACCTGCTGGACCTGATCACCCGCATGGTGATCGTCTTCGGTCTCTCCTTCGAGCTGCCGCTGCTCCTGGTCATGCTCAACCTCACCGGCGTGCTCAGCGGCAAGAAGATGCTCGGCTGGTGGCGCGGGATGATCATGGGCATCACCGTCTTCGCGGCGGTGGCCACGCCCAGCACCGACCCGCTGACCATGCTCGCCCTCGCCGGCCCGATCTGGGTGCTCTACTTCGCGGCGACGGGCTTCTCGCTCCTGAACGACCGGCGCAAGCGGCGCATCGAGGCGGCGGGTCCCGGTGACGACGAGGCGTCCGAGCTCGACCTCACGCCCGAGGAGATCGGCGAGGTCGAGACGGTGAGCGCCGGCCGCTCGGTGCCGGAGCAGTCCACCGGCGAGCAGGACCGGATCAACGGTTACGACGATGTGACCTGAGGTAACCGCGGTTCAGGGCCGGGCACTTGTTAGGGTCCGGCCGTGAGCTGCGACATCACCCTCTTCGTCAATCCCACCGCGGGCCGCGGCCGGGGCGCACACGCTGCGCAGCCGGCCGCTTCCGCGTTGCGGGCCGCCGGATTCTCCGTGCGCACGGTCATCGGGGAGGACGCCGCCGACGCCCTCGCACGCGCGCGTGCCGCCGTGGCCGAGGGCACCGGCGCCCTCGTGGCCGTCGGCGGGGACGGACTGGTGAACCTCGCCCTGCAGGCCGTCGCCGGCACCCGCACCCCGCTCGGCGTGGTCGCCGTCGGCACCGGCAACGACTTCGCCCGCGCCCTCGGACTGCCCGTGCGGGACCCGGCCGCCGCCGGAGCGCTCGTCGCCGAGGCGCTCAAGGGCGAGGAGATCCGCGAGATCGACCTCGGGCGGATCGGCGACCACTGGTTCGGCACCGTCCTCGCCTCCGGCTTCGACTCCCGGGTCAACGACCGCGGCAACCGGATGCGGCTGCCGCTCGGCCGCTTCAAGTACGACCTGGCGATCGCCCTGGAACTCGCCGCCTTCAAGCCGGTGCCCTTCCGCCTCACCCTCGACGACGGCTCCGTGCGCGAGGTCCCCGCCACCCTCGTCGCCGTCGGCAACGGCACCTCCTACGGAGGCGGCATGCGGATATGCGCCGACGCGGAGATGGACGACGGCCTCTTCGACGTGACCGTCGTGGGGGACTGCTCGCGCGCCACCCTGCTGCGCGTCTTCCCGCGCGTCTACAAGGGCACGCACCTGACCCACCCCAAGGTCACCGTGTACCGCGCGCGCCGCGTCGAGCTCGCCGCGCCCGACATCACGGCGTACGCGGACGGCGAGCCGGTGGGAGCGCTGCCGCTGGCCGCGGAGTGCGTGCCGGGGGCCGTGCGCGTCCTGGTCCGAGGCCCTCGCCCGAGTGCTTAGCGGATAATGATCGTCCGATGTCAGTGACGGCCGGTAGGCTCGAAAGCACGATGACAGAGGACCTCTCACCGGCCGAGCGGTACGCGGCATCCCGTAAGCGGGCCGCCGAGCAGGCCACCGCGCTCGCGACCTTCCGCGAGATGTACGACTTCGGCCTCGACCCCTTCCAGATCGAGGCCTGCCAGGCGCTGGAGGCGGGCAAGGGCGTCCTGGTGGCGGCGCCCACCGGCTCCGGCAAGACGATCGTCGGCGAGTTCGCCGTCCACCTCGCCCTCCTGCAGGGCGAGAAATGCTTCTACACGACACCCATCAAGGCGCTGTCGAACCAGAAGTACCAGGACCTCGCCAAGCGCTACGGCTCCGACAAGGTCGGCCTGCTGACCGGCGACAACAGTGTGAACAGCGACGCGCCCATCGTCGTCATGACCACCGAGGTCCTGCGGAACATGCTGTACGCGGGCTCCCGCTCGCTGCTGGGCCTCGGCTACGTGGTCATGGACGAGGTGCACTACCTCTCCGACCGCTTCCGCGGCGCCGTCTGGGAAGAGGTGATCATCCACCTCCAGGAGTCGGTGACCCTGGTCTCCCTCTCGGCGACGGTGTCGAACGCGGAGGAGTTCGGCGACTGGCTGGACACCGTGCGCGGCGACACCGAGGTGATCGTCTCCGAGCACCGGCCCGTGCCGCTGTTCCAGCACGTGCTCGCCGGGCGCCGCATGTACGACCTCTTCGAGGAGGGCGAGGGTCACAAGAAGGCGGTCAACCCGGACCTGACGCGGATGGCCCGCATGGAGGCGAGCCGGCCGTCCTTCCAGGACCGGCGGCGCGGGCGGGCCATGCGCGAGGCGGACCGTGAGCGCGAGCGCCGCCAGCGCTCCCGCATGTGGACGCCGGGGCGGCCCGAGGTGATCGACCGGCTCGACTCCGAGGGGCTCCTGCCCGCGATCACCTTCATCTTCAGCCGCGCCGCCTGCGAGGCGGCCGTCCAGCAGTGCCTGTACGCGGGCCTGCGGCTGAACGACGACGAGGCGCGGGCCAGGGTCCGCGAGATCGTCGAGGAGCGCACGGCGTCCATCCCCGACGAGGACCTGCACGTCCTCGGCTACTACGAGTGGCTGGAGGGCCTCGAGCGCGGCATCGCGGCCCACCACGCGGGCATGCTGCCGACCTTCAAGGAGGTCGTCGAGGAGCTCTTCGTCAAGGGCCTGGTCAAGGCGGTCTTCGCGACCGAGACCCTGGCGCTGGGGATCAACATGCCGGCCCGCTCGGTCGTCCTGGAGAAGCTCGTCAAGTGGAACGGGGAGCAGCACGCCGACATCACCCCGGGCGAGTACACGCAGCTGACCGGCCGCGCCGGCCGCCGGGGCATCGACGTCGAGGGCCACGCCGTCGTGCTGTGGCAGCGCGGCTTCAGCCCCGAGCACCTGGCCGGACTGGCCGGCACGCGCACGTACCCGCTCCGCTCCAGCTTCAAGCCGTCGTACAACATGGCGGTGAACCTGGTGGAGCAGTTCGGGCGGCACCGCTCGCGCGAGCTGCTCGAGACCTCCTTCGCCCAGTTCCAGGCGGACAAGTCGGTCGTCGGCATCTCCCGGCAGGTGCAGAAGAACGAGGAGGGGCTCGAGGGCTACAAGGAGTCCATGACCTGCCACCTCGGCAACTTCGACGAGTACGCGCGGCTGCGCCGCGAGCTGAAGGACCGTGAGACGGACCTGGCCAAGCAGGGCGCGGCCCAGCGCCGGGCCCAGGCCGCCGCCGCCCTGGAGAAGCTCAAGCCGGGCGACGTGATCCACGTGCCCACCGGCAAGTTCGCGGGTCTCGCGCTCGTCCTGGACCCGGGCCTGCCCGGGGGCCGGTCCAACGGGCACCGCGGCTTCGAGTCCCACGACGGCCCCCGCCCGCTGGTGCTCACCGCCGAGCGGCAGGTCAAACGGCTCGCGTCCATCGACTTCCCGGTGCCCGTCGAGGCGCTGGAGCGGATGCGCATCCCGAAGTCGTTCAACGCGCGCTCGCCGCAGTCCCGGCGCGACCTCGCCTCGGCGCTGCGCACCAAGGCCGGCCACATCGTGCCCGACCGGCACAAGAAGAGCCGCTCGGCCGCCGCGGACGACCGCGAGATCATCCGGCTCCGCGCCGAGCTGCGCGCCCACCCGTGCCACGGCTGCTCCGAGCGCGAGGACCACGCGCGCTGGGCCGAGCGCTACCACCGGCTCAAGCGGGACACCGCGCAGCTGGAGCGCCGCATCGAGGGCCGGACGAACACGATCGCCCGCACCTTCGACCGCATCGTCAAGCTGCTGACCGAGATGGACTATCTGCGCGGCGACGAGGTCACCGAGCACGGCAAGCGGCTGGCCCGGCTCTACGGCGAGCTGGACCTGCTGGCGAGCGAGTGCCTGCGCGACGGCGTCTGGGAGGGCCTGGACCCGGCCGAACTGGCGGCGTGCGTCTCGGCGTTGGTGTTCGAGGCGCGAGCCGCCGACGACGCGCTCGCCCCGAAGCTGCCCTCGGGCCGCGCCAAGGCCGCGCTCGGCGAGATGGTCCGCATCTGGGGCCGGCTCGACGCGCTGGAGGAGGACTTCCGGATCAGCCAGACCGAGGGCGTCGGGCAGCGCGAGCCCGATCTCGGCTTCGCCTGGGCCGCGTACGAGTGGGCCTCCGGCAAGGGGCTCGACGAGGTGCTGCGCGAGGCGGAGATGCCGGCGGGCGACTTCGTGCGCTGGTGCAAGCAGGTCATCGACGTGCTCGGGCAGATCGCCGCGGCCGCCCCCAGGGAGGGCTCCACGGTCGCGAAGAACGCGCGCAAGGCCGTCGACGGACTGCTGCGCGGCGTCGTGGCGTACTCGTCCGTCGGCTAGCCGACGCTCCGTCAGAAGGGCGCCGTCCGCAGGGACGGCGCCCTTTCGCGTGCCCGGGGGGGGCAGGGGGAAGGGCCCGGATTCGCGTACCCGGACGTGATCACTCCATGCGTTCGAATCTGAGCGGAGCGTGCAAATGGGAGCGAGTGTATGCCCGGCGCGGGGGTGCGTGCAGGGCCTTGCCGAATATGACTCGGCGATGATCCGGTCGGACTAAGCTCGCCCGTAGCGCACCGAGTTGAGATGTATTCGGGCGCTTGTTCCCCTATGCGTGGATGGTTCGCGTCGAGCCCCGGTACGAAATACGACGGACCACCGCGAATTCCCCGACCCGATTGTTTTTAGAGGGCATACATGGTGAGTGTTCAATCGCCTCCCGGTGGCCGAGAAGTCCCCTACACACGCGTGCTGTTGCTGCCCGCCATGGTCATGGCGGCCGCCACCGGAGCAGCCGTCGCCGTGGTCACGCAGCCCGCCCGCCTCGCGGTCGCCCTGTGCGGCGCCCTCGGCACGCTCCTGGTCGTCGCCGTCGCCGCCGAGGCCGTCCGCCGCGGCCGCGTCCTCAAGGGCCTGCGCGCCCAATACGCCCAGCACGTCGCCGAGTTGGAAGCCCGGGTCGACGGCCACGAGCAGCTCACGATGCGCGTCGCCAAGGAAGTCCTGCCGCACGCCCTCTACCGCATGCGCAAGGGCGCCAACCCGCGTGACGCGGTCCGCGACACCTGCGACTCCGAGGCGGCCTTCCGCGACGTCACGCGCGGCGAGCGCGAGCTGCTCTACCGCTGTCTGAAGGAGATCGACCGGGAGGCCGCCTTCCGCGACGGCGCCCAGCGCTCCTTCGTCTCCGTCGCCCGCCGCGTCCAGGCCATCGTGCACAAGCAGTCCCAGGAACTGCGCGAGATGGAAGAGGACCACGGCCGCAACCCCGAGGTCTTCGACGACCTCCTGCGCATCGACCACGGCACCGCCCTGATCGGCCGCCTCGCCGACTCCGTCACCGTCCTCGGTGGCGCCCGGCCCGGCCGCCAGTGGCCCAAGCCCGTCAAGCTCTACAGCGTGCTGCGCGGCGCCATGTCGCGCATCCTCGAGTACCCGCGCATCGACCTGCACGCCATCTGCGACGTCGCCATCCAGGGCATCCACGTCGAACCCCTCATCCACGCCTGCGCCGAGCTCCTCGACAACGCGACCCGCTACTCGCCGCCGCAGACCCGCGTGCACGTCACCGCCGTCGAGGTGCAGACCGGCATCGCCATCGAGATCGAGGACGGCGGCGTCAGCCTCGGCGAGGAGCAGCGCGCCCGCGTCGAGCGGATGCTGGAGCGCGCCCAGGCCGGCTACGACCTGAACGACCTGGGCGAGAGCCCCCGCCTCGGCCTCGCCATCGTCGGCCGGCTCTGCGCCATGTACGACATGAAGATCTCGCTGCGCCAGTCCGCGTACGGCGGCGTGCGCGCCGTGCTGATCGTGCCGCGCGAGATGATGAGCTCCGGACCCGCGCCCGGCCGCGCCCACGGCATCGGCGCCAGCGCCGTGCCCCGCGTCGACCACAACGGCGTCCCGGTCAAGGAAGAGCCGCGGCTGAAGAAGACGCGTCGCCCCACCACGGGACCGCGTCCCTCCGCCCCGCTCGTCGCGATGGAGGACGACGTCCCCGTGGTCACCGAATGGCGGGCCAACGGGCTCCCGCAGCGCCGGCGCAAGGTCGACACCAAGGTCATCGACAACCAGATCATCGTCACCCCGCGCCACCCCGATCTGTCCCTGCCCGCCCCCGCGGCGGCCGCCCCGCTGCCCCCGGCCCAGCCGGAGCACGAGCGGCCCGCGCAGCCCGAACCGGGCCTGTGGGTCGAGGCGTTCATGAACGGGCTCAAGCCCGACGCCCCGGACGGGCCCGGAGCGGACAAGCCGTACGACGACGCGTACAACCAGCAGGCCGAAGAGGGAGACCACCAGTGATCCAGCAAAGGGCCAACTTCGACTGGATGCTCAAGGAGCTCGCCGAGAGCGTCTCCAACGTGCGCCAGGTGGTGGTGCTCTCCGCGGACGGCCTGCGCATCGCCCGGTACGGCGGAGACCCCGACGCGGCCGACCGGATCGCCGCGGCCTGCGCCGGACTCCAGTCGCTCGCCTCCGCCGTCGCCACGGAGATCCCCGACAGCAGCGGCAAGATGAACATGGTCATCATCGAGGTCGACGGCGGCTTCTTCTATCTGATGGCGGCCGGCAAGGGCGCCTATCTCGCCGTCCTCGCCGACCAGTTCGTCGACGCCGGAATGATCAGCCACCAGATGCGCGACCTCGTCATCCGGATCGGCGCCCACCTGACCAGCCCGCCCCGACGCAACGGCCAGACTGTATGACTCTCCGCCCCCCCGACCCCCCCTTCCGGGAAGAGCCGCCCCAGCGCGAGCGCCGCCCCGGCTCGGACGCCAAAGAGCGCGATCCGGAGCGGCTGTACGTGATCACCGGCGGCACCGACGGCACGGAGCGGGCGCCCCTCGATCTGGTCACCCTGATCGTGGCGCGCTCCGAACCGCCCCCGACGGCCCCGCCCGAACAGGCCGCCGTCTTACGGATGTGCCGCAACCCCCTCTCCACGGCCGAGATCTCGGCCTACCTCAACCTGCCGTTCAGCGTGGTCACCGTGCTGCTCGGCGAACTCCTCGCGGCCGAACTGGTCCAGGCGCGCGCACCCGTCATCCGCGGCGCCGTGGCCGACCGTTCCCTCCTCGAAGCGGTGATGCATGGACTACAGAAGCTCTGACAGCACGGCCGGGACGGAGACCGCCGTCGGGAGCCTGCACATCCCCGGTCCGCGGGCCGAGGACCGGATGCCCGACACGGTCACCTCGGCCGTCAAGATCGTGATCGTCGGCGGCTTCGGCGTCGGCAAGACCACCATGGTGGGCTCGGTCAGCGAGATCCGCCCGCTCACCACCGAAGAGACCATGACGCAGGCCGGCATCGGCGTCGACGACAACTACGGCTCGGAGACCAAGACCGCCACCACCGTGGCCATGGACTTCGGCCGCATCAGCATCACCGACGAACTGGTCCTGTACCTCTTCGGGACCCCGGGCCAGGAGCGCTTCTGGTTCCTGTGGAACGGCCTGTTCGAGGGCGCCCTCGGCGCCGTCGTGCTCATCGACACCCGGCGCCTCGAAGTCAGCTTCGACGTGATCGGGCGCCTGGAGGAGCGCGGCGTCCCCTTCGTCATCGCCAACAACGCCTTCCCCGACGGCCCGCGCTACCCCAACGAGGAACTGCGCAACGCGCTCGACCTCGACCCGCACGTCCCGATCGTCGAGTGCGACGCGCGCCGCCGGGCCTCCAGCCGCGACGTCCTGATGACGCTGATGCGCTACCTGCACGAGATGGCACTGGCCCGCGCCTGAGCCCCGCGCCGCCCCCCGCCCGACCCGACTCACCCAGCTGACCACACCACCGGAGCGATCACCGTGACGCCTCCCTCCCAGCCCTCCCAGCCGCACGCCGGATACGACGCCCTGGGGGACCCCTCGCTCGCGCCGCCGCCCGGCTGCCCCGCGCACGCGCTCGGCCCGGACGGACTGCGCAGGCTGTACGGCCCCGAGGCCGACGTGGACCTCGCGGGCGTGTACGAGAAACTCCGCGCCGAGCACGGCCCCGTCGCACCCGTGCTGATCCACGACGACGTCCGCATGTGGGCGGTCCTCGGCCACGGCGAGAACCTGCACATGGTCCGCAGCACCTCCCAGTACAACCGCGACGCGCGCAACTGGACGGCCCTGAAGAACGGCACGGTCAAACCGACCCACCCGCTCGCCCCCGTCTTCAGCTGGCAGCCCATCTGCTCCATGGCCGAGGGCGCGGAGCACCTGCGGCTGCGCGGCGCCGTCACCGCGGCCATCGGCACGATCGAGGCCCGCAGCCTGCGTCGCACCATCAACAAGTCGACCCAGGTGATCATCAACCGCTTCTGTGAGCGCGGCACCTGCGAGGTCGTCAGCGAGTTCGCCGAGCACCTGCCCATGATGGTGATGCTCGACCTGCTCGGCGCGCCCGAGGCGTACAGCGAGCGCTTCGTCCAGGCGGCCCGCGACATGATCAAGGGCACCGAGACGGCCATCGCGAGCAACGAGTTCATCATGGGCCACCTCATGGAACTCGCCGTGCGCCGCCGGGCCGACCCGATCGAGGACGACTTCACCAGCACCCTGATCACGGACCCGGCGGGACTCACCGACGACGAGGTCGGCCAGCACCTGCGGCTCGTGCTCATCGCCGCGTACGAGGCCACGGCCAACCTCATCGCCAACGTGCTGCGCGTCGTGCTCACCGACCCGCGCTTCCGGGCCCAGCTCAACGGCGGGCAGATGACCGTGCCGGAGGCGGTCGAGCAGTCGCTGTGGGACGAGCCGCCGTTCAGCGCGATGGTCGGGTACTTCGCCAAGGTCGACACCGAGCTGGGCGGGCAGCACATCCGGGCCGGCGACGGACTGATCATGGGCATCCAGCCGGGGAACGCCGACCCGGTCGTACGTCCCGAGGCCGGAGCCCACATGATGGGCAACCGCTCGCACCTCGCGTTCGGCGGCGGTCCGCACGAGTGCCCCGGTCAGGACATCGGGCGTGTCATCGCCGACATCGGCGTGGACGCGTTCCTGATGCGGCTGCCCGACGCGGAACTGGCCGTGTCCGAGTCGGACTTGAGGTGGCGGTCGACGATCCTGTCGCAGCATCTCGTGGCGCTGCCGGTGGAGTTCACGCCGCGGGGGCAGCAGGACGTCGTGTCGGTGCCGAGCATGTCGTCGCCGCAGCGCACCGACTGGCAGGTGTCCTCGCCGGGGCACGGCGACGGGCCGGGGCGGCCGGACGCCGTGGTGCCGCCGCAGCCGGGGCCTGCTCCGGCCGCCGCCCCGGCGCCCGCGGGGGTGCCTGCGGGGGTGCAGGCTCCGCCTCAGGGGGAGCGGCTCGGTGCCTGGCAGCGGTTCCTGCGGTGGTGGCGCGGCTACTGATCCGCTCCCGGGGTCAGGGCTGTCCCGGCCGGTCGCCCGCCCAGTCCTCGTACGACGTCCAGGCCGCGAGGTCCCGCCCGCTCGTGAAGCGGAGCTCGCGGCCGGACACGGGGTCCCTGAACTCCAGGGTGCGGGCGAGGAGTTGGAGAGGGCGGCGGAAGTCGTCCGGGGCGGTGAGGGGAGCGATCTCCGGGTAGATCGGGTCGCCGAGGATCGGCAGGCCCAGGCGGTTCATGTGGACGCGGAGCTGGTGGGTGCGGCCCGTGTGCGGGGTGAGGCGGTAGCGGCCGAGCGGGCCGCGCGTCTCGACGAGCCGGATCTCGCTCTCCGCGTTGGGCTCGCCGCCGGGGATCTCCTGCGCGGCGAGCACCCCGCGCTCCTTCTCGATCCGGCTCCGTACGGTGACGGGGAGTGTGACGGCCGGGTCGTACGGGGCGATCGCCTCGTACTCCTTGCGGACCAGGCGGTCGCCGAACAGGGTCTGGTAGCGGCCGCGGTCCTCGGGGCGTACGACGAACAGGACGAGGCCGGCGGTCAGGCGGTCCAGGCGGTGCGCGGGGCCCAGCCGGGGGAGGTCCAGGTCGCGGCGCAGCCGGGCCAGGGCGGTCTCCCTGACGTGGCTGCCGCGGGGGGTCGTCGCCAGGAAGTGGGGCTTGTCGGCGATGACGAGGTGGTCGTCGCGGTGCACGATCTCGATCGGGAACGGGACGGGGGGCTCCGCCGGGAGGTCCCGGTGGAACCAGACGTGCCCTCCGGGGGTGTAGGGGGTGTCGGGCCCGATGGACGTGCCGTCCGCTGTGACGATCCGGCCCGCGTCGATCATCGTGTCGATCGTCTCCGCGTGGGCGGCGAGCCGCTCCACCAAGTGGTCCCGCACGGTGCGCCATTCGCCGGTGGTCGGCAGCTTGATATGGACGGGGTCGATTCCGTCGCGCTGGGGGAGGGGCGGGGTGGGGGTGCGGCGGGTGCGGCGGGTCACCGGGGTAACGGTACGGGTTCGCGCCGCGGGGGTTGTCGTGTGTTGCCGGGTGCCGCGCCGTCGTGGCTGGTCGCGCAGTTCCCCGCGCCCCTGAAGGGCACACTTCGTGCGCCCCCAGGGGCTGCTGGTCGCGCCCCGCGGCGGAGCCGCTGATCGGACACAGCCCCGCGCCCCCAGAGGCACGCTCCGCGTGCCCCGCGCCCCCAGAGGCACGCTCCGCGTGCCCCGGGGGCCCGGTGGTTGCGCCCCGCGGCGGAGCTGCTGATCGGGTTCAGCCCCGTGCCTCTGAAGGGCACACTTCGTGCGCCCCCAGGGGGCTCGGTGGTCGCGACTCGCGGCGGAGCCGCTGATGGGATTCAGCCCCGCGCCCCTGGAGGGCACACTTCGTGCGGCCTTCAGGGGCGGATGGTCAGGCGGAGGCTTCCTGTTCGGCCTCTACCTGGGCGTTCCAGTCGCGCTTCGAGGCCTGCCAGCCGTCCTCGTTGTGGCCGAGGCGCCAGTAGCCGGAGATCGAGAGGTGTTCGCGGGGGATCTCGCGGTCGATGCGGAGGTGGCGGCGGAGGCTCTTCACGAATCCGGCCTCGCCGTGGACGAAGACGTGGGGGCGGCCGGCCGGGAAGTCGAGGCCCGTGACCGCCTCGACCAGGAGGGAGCCGACGGGGCGGTCCGCGCGGTGGAGCCAGGTGATCTCGACGGGGGAGTCGATCTTCTGCTGCTCCTCCGGGCCCTCGACCTCGATGAAGGCGTGGGCTCGGGTGCCGGCCGGGAGAGCCTCGAGGGCGGCGGCGATCGCCGGGAGGGCGCTCTCGTCGCCCGCCAGCAGGTGCCAGTCGGCGGTGAGGTCCGGGCGGTAGGCGCCGCCCGGACCCATGAAACGGACCGTCGTGCCGGGGGCGACGCCGGCCGCCCACGGCCCGGCCAGGCCCTCGTCGCCGTGCACCACGAAGTCGAGGGTCAGCTCGCGCGCGGCCGGGTCCCAGGCCCGCACCGTGTACGTCCGCGTCACCGGCCACTGCTCGCGCGGCAGCTCCGCGCGGATCCGCTCCAGGTCGAACGGCTCGGCGTAGGTCACGTCCGGCGCCGGCGCGAAGAGCAGCTTCACGTAGTGGTCGGTGTACGGGAGCTCGTCGGGGAAGTCCGCGAGGCCCTCGCCGCCGAGGATCACCCGGCGCATGTGCGGGGTGACGTGCTCGGCGCGCACCACCTGGGCGGAGCGGGCCTTGCGGGGCGGGCGTGCGGGGCGCTCGGCCATGTGCGGTCTCCCTCGGTGCAACGTGAACTCAGGCATGAACTTAGGTATGCCTAAGTTAGCACCTCAGTCGGCGAGCGTGGTCAGGAGTCGCTGGAGGGATCCGCCCAGGCCCCAGCGGGCGCCGAGCTCCTCGACGGCGGCCGGGTCGCGCGGTGCGTGCGGCAGCGCGGTGTCCACGGCGGGCAGCGGTACGTCGTCCGCGACCCGCACCACCTTCGGGGCCACCGCGATGTACGGCCGCGACTCGTCGAGCCGCTTGCGCTGCGTCGGCGTGAGCTTCGCCTTCGGGTCGTCGACCGCGGCCATGATCCCGGCCAGGTCGCCGAACTGCGCGAGCAGCTTCGCGGCCGTCTTCTCGCCGATCCCGGGCACGCCCGGCAGTCCGTCGCTCGGGTCGCCGCGCAGCAGCGCCATGTCCACGTAGCCCGGACCGTCCACCGCGTACTTCTCGCGCAGGAAGGCCTCGTCGGTGACCTGGAGGGTGCCGACGCCCTTGATCGGGTAGAGCACCCGGCGCTCCAGCTTGTCGTCCACGAGCTGGTACAGGTCGCGGTCGCCGGTGACGATGTCGACCGGGCCGCTCGCGCGCGCGGTGTACGTGCCGATCACGTCGTCCGCCTCGTAACCCGCCACGCCCACGCGCGCGATGCCCACCGCGTCGAGCACGTCCTCGATGACCGGCACCTGCGGGGACAGCGTGTCGGGCACCTCCTCCTCGTCCGGCGTGCCCGCCGGGGTCTCCTCGGCGACGCGGTGCGCCTTGTACGAGGGGATGAGGTCGACGCGCCACTGGGGGCGCCAGTCCGCGTCCATGCACGCCACCAGGTGCGTGGGGCGATGGTCGTGGACGAGCCGGGTGATGAATTCGAGCAGCCCGCGCACCGCGTTGACCGGGGTGCCGTCCGGGGCCTTCACGGAGTCCGGCACGCCGAAGTAGGCCCGGAAGTACAGGGACGCGGTGTCGAGCAGCATCAGGCGCTGGGATGCGGAGTTGTCCTGGGTCACCCTCCGCATCATGCCGCACCCCACCGACACTTACCGGTCGTGCAGTGGGCGTGCGAGGCGGTGAACGCCATGTGAACTGGGCCACTCCCGTGTTTGTTCTGCATAAGCCGGGGCAGGCGACGAGCCGGAGCGAACCCGGTCCCACTTTCAACTATTGGCTGAAAGTCGGGTGTCCGGTTCGGCGGGCCGACCCCGCACGCTCCACGGCCCGCCGGCGGGGGAGGCGGGCCGTCTTGGTTCGACCCGAGAGGTGTATGTGTCCAGGCTTGAAGCCGAAGACCTGTACAAGGTGTTCGGCAGACGACCCGATGAGGCGGTGGAGAAGCTCCGCCGCGGAGCCGACCGTGAGGAACTGCGCGCCGACGGCACCACTGCCGCCGTGATCGACGCGTCCTTCACCGTCGAGCCCGGGCAGATCTTCGTCGTCATGGGTCTGTCGGGATCCGGCAAGTCCACCCTTCTGCGCATGCTGAACGGACTTTTGGAGCCCACTGCCGGGCACGTCCGCTTCGACGGGGAGGACCTGACGCGGCTCTCGCCCCGCGAGCTGCGCGAGGTCCGCTCGAAGAAGATCAGCATGGTCTTCCAGCACTTCGCGCTCTTCCCCCACCGCTCCGTCCTCGAGAACGCGGCGTACGGGCTCGAGGTGCAGGGCGTCCCGCGCCCCGAGCGGGAGAAGCGGGCCCACGAGGCGCTCGAACTCGCCGGGCTCAAGGGCTGGGAGAAGTCCTTCCCCGACGAGCTGTCCGGCGGCATGCAGCAGCGCGTGGGCCTGGCCCGCGCGCTCGCCACCGACGCCGACCTGCTCCTCATGGACGAGTCGTTCAGCGCGCTCGACCCGCTGATCCGCCGTGACATGCAGGACCAGCTCCTGGAGCTCCAGAAGACCCTGAAGAAGACGATCGTCTTCATCACCCACGACCTGAACGAGGCCATGCGCCTGGGCGACCGCATCGCCGTCATGCGCGACGGCCGCATCGTCCAGATAGGCACCGCCGAGGACATCCTCGTCACGCCGGCCAACGACTACGTCGCGTCCTTCACCCAGGACGTCGACCGGGCCCGGGTGCTCACCGCGGGCGCGATCATGAGCGAGCCGGAGCAGGACTACGACCCGGCCGGGGCCCCGGCCACGGTCACGGCCGCCACCCCGATCATCGACCTGTTCACGCCGTGCTCCACGAGCGGCGTCGCCGTCGCCGTGACCGGCGAGGACGGCGAGCTCGCCGGTGTCGTGACCCGGGCCCGGCTGCTCGCCGTGCTCGGCGAGACGATCACCGCGCAGGACGACGCATCCGGCGCGGAGAACGACGGCGCCGAGAACGACGGCGCGGCCTCGGGCCTCGTCAAGCAGGACACCGTCCCGGCGCCGCGCGGCGAGGAAGACGGTCCCGTGGAGAAGGTGAACGCCGATGCCTAAGATCCCCTTCGGCGACTGGGTCAACGATGCCGTGGAGTGGCTGCTCCACCACATGTCGTGGCTCTTCGACTTCTTCCAGAGCTGCTTCGAAGGCGTCAACAACGGACTCACCGACGTCCTCCAGGCGCCCCCCGCGCTCATCATGGCGGGCATCTTCGCCGTCGTCGCCTTCTGGCTGCGCGGCACCGTCGCGGGCGTACTGACCTTCGCCGGCCTGTGGTTCATCGACAACCTGGGCCTGTGGGACCACGCGATGGACACCATGTCGCTGGTCCTCGTGTCGACGGTGATCGCCCTGATCATCGGGGTGCCCCTGGGCATCTGGGCGGCCCGCTCGAACCGGGTCAGCGGCCTGTTCCGGCCGGTCCTCGACCTGATGCAGACGCTGCCCGCGATGGTCTACCTGATCCCGGCCATCCTGTTCTTCGGCTCCGGCGCCCCCGCCGGCATCGTCGCGACCCTGATCTTCGCCGTGCCCCCGGGCGTGCGCATGACCGAGCTGGGCATCCGGCAGGTCGACCAGGAACTCGTCGAGGCGGCCGAGGCGTTCGGCACCACCCCGCGCAACATCCTGCTCCGCGTCCAGTTGCCGCTGGCCCTGCCGACGATCATGGCTGGTGTCAACCAGGTCATCATGCTGGGCCTGTCCATGGCCGCCATCGCGGGCATGGTCGGCGCCGGCGGCCTCGGCGGCGACGTCAACACGGCCATCGGCCAGCTGAACGTCGGCCTCGGCGCCGAGTCCGGCATCGCGATCGTCATCCTGGCGATCTACCTCGACCGCATGACCAGCGCGCTCGGCCAGCAGGTCTCCCCGCTCGGCCGCCGGGCCCTGGCCAAGCTGCGCGCCGCGCGCGGCCTGAACATCTGGTCCTACCGCCCCCGTCCGGCCGTGGCCGTGATCGGTGTGGTGATCCTGGCGCTCGTCGGCGGCGGCATGGGTGTCTTCGGCGGCTCGACGTCCTCGACGGCCTCGGGCGGCGACGCCACGAACGTCGGGCACGGCAAGAAGGTCACCATCGGCTACATCCCGTGGGACGAGGGCGTCGCCTCCACCTTCCTGTGGAAGGAGATCCTCGAGCAGCGCGGCTTCCAGGTCGAGGTCAAGCAGTTCGAGGCCGGCCCGCTCTACACCTCGCTGGCGCAGGGCGGCGTCGACTTCCAGACCGACTCCTGGCTGCCGGTCACGCACGCCGAGTACTGGAAGAAGTACGGCAAGGACCTGGAGGACCTCGGGTCCTGGTACGGGCCGACCTCGCTCGAGCTCACCGTGCCCGCCTACATGAAGGACGTGAACACCCTCGCGGACCTCAAGGGCAAGGGCGACCTCTTCGGCGGCAAGGTCACCGGCATCGAGGCCAGCGCCGGTGAGTCGGCGCTCCTGAAGAGCAAGGTGCTGAAGGCCTACGGCCTCGACAAGGAGTACAAGGTCGTCGACAGCTCCACGCCGGCGATGCTGGCCGAGCTGAAGCGCGCGTACGCCCAGAAGAAGCCGATCGTCGTCCCGCTCTGGTCGCCGCACTGGGCGTACAACGACTACAAGCTGAAGAAGCTCAAGGACCCCAAGGGCGTCTGGGGCAAGGGCGACGGCATCCACACGCTGGCGCGCAAGGGATTCGGCTCCCAGTTCCCCGAGGTCGGCAAGTGGCTGAAGGACTTCAAGCTCGACGAGAAGCAGCTCACGAGCCTCGAGGCGCAGATCAACGAGACCGGCAAGGGCAAGCAGCAGGACGCCGTCAAGACCTGGCTGAAGAAGAACCCGGGCCTGGTCGACAAGCTCGCCCCCGTCAAGGAGCAGTCGACGCCCGCCGAGGCCAAGAACCCGGTGAACGTCGCCTGGTTCCCCTGGGACGAGGACGTCGCGGTCACGTACCTCTGGAAGAACGTCCTGGAGAAGCGCGGCTACAAGCTGAACCTGAAGCAGATGGACGTGGGCCCGGTCTACACCGGCCTCGCCGGCGGTGACCTCGACGTCAACTTCGACGCCTGGCTGCCGTACGCGCAGAAGAACTACTGGGACAAGAGCAAGAAGAACCTGGTCGACCTGGGCAGCTGGTACAGCCCGACCTCGCTGGAGGTCGCCGTCCCCTCGTACGTGAAGGGCGTCAAGTCCCTCGCGGACCTGAAGGGCAAGGGCAAGACCTTCGACGGGAAGATCATCGGCATCGAGCCGGGCACCGGCGAGATGAACCTCCTCAAGAAGGACGTGCTGCCGGGCTACGGCCTGGACAAGGAGTACAAGGTCGTCGACGGCTCCACGCCGGCGATGCTCGCCGAGCTCAAGCGGTCCTACGCCAAGAAGGAGCCGGTCGCGGTCGTGCTCTGGTCGCCGCACTGGGCGTACAGCGAGTACAAGCTGACCAAGCTGGCCGACCCGGAGAAGAAGTTCGGTGAGGGCAACACCATCCGGACGATCGCCAACAAGGAGTTCCCGAAGAAGTTCCCGCAGCTCACGAAGTGGTTCAAGGACTTCAAGCTGAGCGAGGACGAACTGGGCTCCCTGGAGGCCGAGATCAAGAACCGCGGTCAGGGCAAGGAGGAGGCGGCCGTCGCCGCCTGGCTCTCGAAGCACCAGGACGTCGCGGAGCGGATGACCGCTTCCTGACCTGGTCCGCAGGGTCTCCCCGAGGGGGGGGGGGGGGGGGGGGGGGGGGGGGGGGGGGGGGGGGGGGGCCCCGCGCCCGCCGGCCCCCCGGGCCCGCTCCGCCCCCCCCCGGGCGGGGGGGCCGCGCCGGGGGGGGGCGCCCCCCCCCGCCCCGCCCCCCGCCCCGGCGCCCCCCCCCCCCCCCCCCCCCCCCCCCCCCCCCCCCCCCCCTCGCCCCGTTGAGCCCCCGTGTGCGCCCCACGGCTTCGGCCATCGGATGAAACTGTTTGACGAACATGCGTAGGGTGCATTGAGACGTACAGCACAACCGGAGCAGTGGGAGGGAGCGGATGTCATGGACGAGCAGGAGAAGTACAACGAGCACGACAAGTCCAAGGAGACACTGCGTGTGGGCGCAGCCGTCCGGCGCCGCCGCCGCTCCCTGGAGCTGACCCTCTCCGCCGTCGCCGAGCGCACCGGCCTCTCGGTGCCCTTCCTCAGCCAGGTGGAGAACGAGCGGGCCCGCCCCAGCCGCCGCTCCCTGGAGAAGGTCGCCGACGCCCTCGGCACCACCGCCGTCGAACTCCTCGCCGCGGCCGACCCGGCACGCACCGTGGACCTGGTCCGCGCCGACGACGGCACCGTCGAGGAGGGCGCCCACGACAGCGTCGTCCGGTCCCTCGTGCGCGGGCACCACCAGATGCACGCCCAGGAGTTCGTCGGCGACCACGACCCGGGGCGCGAGTTCCAGCTGCGCAACGACGTGATGCTGTACGTGACCGAGGGCGCCGTCGAGGTCGAGGCGGAGGGCCGCGCCTATCGCCTCGGACGCGGTGACACCCTGTACCTGACCGGTGGCGTACGGCACCGCTGGCGGGCGACCGTGCCCGAGACGCGGGTGCTCGTGGTGGCCGTCGCCGAGCACATCGACGCCGTCGACGAGCCGGGCCCGAAGTAGCCGCCGCCGTGCGGGTCGTGTCGCTGGTCCCGTCGCTGACGGAGGCGGTCGCGGTGACGCTGCCGGGTGTCCTGGCCGGCGCGACGGACTGGTGCACGCATCCCGCCGGGCTCGACGTGCCCCGGATCGGCGGCACGAAGAATCCCGACGTCCCCGCGATCACCGCGCTCGCCCCCGACCTCGTCGTCGCCAACGAGGAGGAGAACCGGGAGCCCGACCTCGCCGCGCTGCGCGCCGCGGGCGTCCCCGTCCTCGTCACGGAGATCCGTACGCTGCCGCAGGCGCTGAGCGAGCTGGACCGTGTCCTGGACGCGTGCGGGGCGCGTTCGCGTCCGCGCTGGCTGGACGACGCCGAGTCCGCCTGGGGCGCCCTGTCGCCGCCCGAGCCCGCGCTGAGGGCCGTCGTGCCGATCTGGCGGCGCCCCTGGATGGTCCTCGGCCGCGACACCTTCGCCGGTGACCTGCTCGCCCGCCTCGGCGTCGCCAACGCGTACGCGGACGCCGCCGAGCGCTACCCCCGCGTCCCGCTCGACGAACTGGAGGCCGTCGAGAAGGACTTGGTCGTGCTGCCCGACGAGCCGTACCGTTTCACGGCCGACGACGGCCCGGAGGCCTTCACCGCCCCCGCCGCCCTCGTCGACGGCCGCAGCCTCACCTGGTACGGGCCCTCGCTGGCGACGGCCCCCGAGGCGCTCGGCGCGGCCCTGCGAGTGCGCTAGAGCGCCGGAGGAGCCGGTGGGGGTGGTTTGTCGGTTCATCGCCGGGTGCGCCTTCGGTGGGGGCTGGTCGCGCCCCGCGGCGGAGCCGCTCATGACACAGCCCCGCGCCCCCGGAATGCAGGCGCTACGCGCCGCATTCCTCCGATGACCGCGCCCCGCACCTCACGCCGGTGCCGCGAGCAGGCGGCCCGAGGCCAGGCCCCGTACCGTCTGGACCGCCGCGACCGCCCAGGCCGCGACCAGGAACGCGTACAGCGCCACCGTCAGGACGTCGAACGCGGCGAGGCCGGTGTGGGCGGCCAGGCTCTCCGCGCCCGTGACACAGGTGCCGACGGGGAAGGTGAACGCCCACCACGTCATCGCGAAGCCCATGCCGGCGCGCCGGGCCCGCACCACCATCGCGGCGGCCAGCGCCAGCCACAGCAGCGCGAAGCCCATCACGGGGACGCCGTAGAGCACGGCGAACGCGCTGAACGCGTGCTCGTACGCGGCGGGGAACACGCCCTGCGCGGCGTCGGCGATCTTGCCGGTGGCCGTCGTCGACTGGCCCAGGGGACCGAGCACCAGGAACAGGGTGGGGGTCAGCGCCAGCGGCAGCGGCCCGCTGGTGACCAGGCGCGCGAAGATCACCGGGAGCATGACCAGGGTCGCCAGGAGGCTCAGGCCGAACAGGGCGTAGCAGGCCAGCAGCAGTGTCGCCCGGGCCTGCCCCTCCGGAAGATGCGCGGCGAGCAGCGGCCCGCAGGCCGCCGACACCATCGGCGCGACCACGGGCAGCAGCCACACCGGGGACGCCTGCCCCGGCTCGATCCGGTGCCGTACGACCATCAGGTACGGGATCGCGACGGCGGCGGCCAGCCCGATCGCGGTACCGGCGACGAACAGCACGGTGTCGATCGCGAGCGCCGCGCCCACCCCGATCCAGTCCTGCCCGACGGTCAGCGTGCCGGCGCCCACCGCGAGCAGCGCCATCGACAGGCAGCCGTAGAACGGGGCCACCGCCGGGTCGTCGAGATGGGCGCGGGCCTGGTCCCGGTGGTGCGTCCAGTGCGCGGTCCGCGCCGCCAGCAGGGCGAGCAGCATCAGGAACGAGACGGCCCACACCAGCGTGCAGACGGTGCGCAGGCCCGGGACGTGCCCGGGCAGCGTCGCGCCCGCGTTCGCGACGATGGCGGTGCCCATCACGGCGGCGTACCAGTTCGGGCCGAGGTGACGGACGGTGGCGGCGCGGGGGCCGGTGGTGGTGCGGGGCGCGGGGTGGACGGCGGTGACCATGCCTCCACGGTCGCCCGGCGACCCCCGCCCCACCAGGGGCGTCGCCGCTATCACGGCATAAGCTGGATTTATGAGCAAGGAGCGGGGCGCGCGCGAGCGCGGTACGGGCACGTCAGGTACGGAGCAGGACGCGGCGGGGGAGACGGCACCGGCGCCGCCGGGGATCCTCTCCCACCGGGTCCCCGACCTCGGCGCGCTGGAGCTGCTGCTCGCCGTCGCCCGCCTCGGCAGCCTCGGCGCGGCCGCGCGCCGGCTCGGCATCACCCAGCCCGCGGCCAGCAGCCGTATCCGCTCGATGGAGCGACAGTTGGGGCTCGCCCTCGTCGACCGCTCGCCGCGTGGTTCCCGGCTCACGGAGACCGGCGCTCTCGTCACGGACTGGGCGCGGCGGATCGTCGAGGCGGCCGAGGAGTTCGACGCGGGCGCGCAGGCGCTGCGGGTGCGCCGGGACTCCCGGCTGCGGGTCGCGGCCAGCATGACGATCGCCGAGTATCTGCTGCCGCGCTGGCTGCTCGCCCTGCGGGCCGCGCGGCCCGACACGGCGGTCTCCCTGCTCGCGGGGAACTCGACGGCCGTCGCCGAGCGGCTCCTCGCGGGTGAGGCGGACCTCGGCTTCGTCGAGGGGCTGTCGGTGCCGGCGGGCCTGGACTCGGCGATCGTCGCCCACGACCGGCTGATCGTGGTGACGGCTCCGAGCCACCCGTGGTCGCGCCGCCGCAAGCCGCTCGCCGCCGAGGAACTGGCCGCGACCCCGCTCATCCTGCGCGAGGAGGGCTCCGGCACCCGCCAGGTCCTGGAGGCGGCGCTCGGCGGGCTGGCCCGCCCGCTGATCGAGCTGTCCTCCACGACAGCGGTGAAGGCCGCGGCGGTCGGCGGCGCCGGCCCCTCGGTGCTCAGCGAACTGGCCGTCGGCGAGGAACTGGCGTCCCGCCGCCTGGTCCGCGTCCCCCTGGAGGGCGCGACCCTGACCCGCTCGCTCCGCGCGGTCTGGCCGACGGGCCACCCCCCGGTGGGCCCGGCCCGCGACCTCCTCGGCCTGACCCGCACGGACGCCTGAGGTCCACCGGGGTGCGGAGGTGTGGGGCCCGGCGCGGATGACTTGGCGGGCTGGAGGCGTGCCGCGCGGCTCCGGGGCTGCGCTGGGGGTCGCGGAGCGATTCCGGTGCGATGCCGGCGTGCGCGGGCAGGAACGATGCTGTGCGGCCGTGAGCTGCCTGTCTGACCCGTACGGACTGCTGGGGCCCGGCGGGGTGCGGGGGCGTGGGGTGCGGTGCGGATGTCTTGGTGGGGGTGGGGGCGGCCCCCGCTACGGGGCTGCGCTGGGGGCCGCGGAGCGATTCCGGTGCGTATGTCTGCGTGCGCGGGCAGGGGCGATGCTGTGCGGCCGTGAGCTGCCTGTCTGACCCGTACGGACGACTGAGGCTCGGCGGGGTGCGGAGTCGTGGGGCCCGGCGCGGATGTCTCGCCGCGCTGGGGGCCACGGGTCGATTTCGGTGCACATGCCTGCGCCCGTGGGCAGGGGCGACGCCGTGCCGCCCGTGAGCTGCCGGGTGTGACCCGTACCGGCGCCTGAGGACCCCGGGCCGTCCGGGTCAGAAGCCGTGTGGGGCCGAGGCCGCGCGGATCAGGCCCTCGGTGACTCGGGAGTCCTCGCCCATCTCCGGGTGCCACTGCACCCCGATCACCCAGGACATGCCGGGCAGTTCGACGGCCTCCACCGTGCCGTCCGTCGCGTGCGCCGAGGCCACCAGGCCCCGGCCGAGCCGGTCGACGGCCTGGTGGTGATAGGTCGGGACCTCGGTCGGCTCGGGCACCAGCTCGCCGAAGCGGGTGCCCGGCACCGACGTCACCGTGTGCCGGCCGAACACGCCGGTCTCCTTCACGTGCCCCTCGATGTGCTGCGTCAGCGTCCCGCCGAGCGCCACGTTCAGCAGCTGCATGCCCCGGCAGATCCCGAGCAGCGGGGTACCGGAGGTCAACGCGGCGCGGATCAGGGCCAGTTCCCACGCGTCCCGCTGGGGCGCGGCCGGCCCCGTACGCGGATCGCGGGCGGCCCCGTACTCGCCGGGCTCCACGTCGGGTCCGCCCGCGACCACCAGTCCGTCGAGCCGCGCGACCACCGAGGGCGCGTGCCGCGGATCGTCCGGCGGGACCATGGCGGCCAGCCCGCCGGAGCGCTGCACGATCTGCGGATAGCCGGCCGGGAGCAGCGCCGCGGGCAGCTCCCACACGCCCCAACTGGCCTTGTTCTCCAGATAGGTGCTGATGCCGATCAGCGGCCTGCTCACCATCGTGCTGTGCTCCCCGGGTCGGTCGCCGCGCCCTCGAACTGCCCTTCAGGGCCGGTCAGGGGCCGAGGGTACGAGATCGCCGTGCGGGGCGCGGTCGCGTTCAGCATGCGGTCACCGCGCCGGTCGGGCAATGGCCTGGACCCGTACCTTTGGTCAGGTCAGGAACCCGCGCAGGAGCGCCGCCGTGCCCGCGCAGTGCTCGCGCATCATCTCCCGCGCGCCGTCCGCGTCCCCGTCGAGCACCGCCTCCACCAGCGCGGTGTGCTGGCGCTGCGAGTGCTCCAGGTTCCGTACGAGCAGCGGGATGCAGTCGAGCAGGTCGTTCACCCCGGCGCGGACCGCCGCGTACTGCGCGGCCAGGGACGGGGACCCGGACAGCTCCGCGAGGGTGAGGTGCAGGAGCGTGTCGCGGCGCCGGTACTCGGCCAGCGGAGCGTCATGGGTGCCGGCGAGCGCGGCCCGCAGCCGGTCCGCCCGCGCCGCGTCGAGCCCGTTCGCCGCGCACAGCCCGGCCGCGCCGACCTCCAGGACCTCGCGGAAGCGCAGCGTGTCCTCCACGTCGACGCCCTCGACCCGGCGCCGCAGCTCGACCTCGCCCGCCGCCTCCGGACGGGGCCGCACGAACGTTCCGCCGTACCGTCCGCGCCGCGACTCGACCAGGCCCTGGTCCTGCAGCACCTTCAGGACCTCCCGCAGCGTCACCCGGCTGATGCCGAGCCGCTCCGCCAACTCCCGCTCGGCGGGCAGCCGTTCACCCCCCGGCACCAGACCGAGCCGGACGACCTGGAGGATCTGCTCCAGCGCCTCCTCGAACCCGTTCCCCGCGCGCACCGGCCGCAGCACCGCGGCGTACGACCTGTCGAGCGACATGTGGACGGATCCCCTTCCCAGCAATGGTTGCGCGCAATACCTTATGACTCCCGGCCGTCCAGAAGCATCCCCGAGGAGGCTTTCACCGTGGCAGACCGCACACCCCCGCTGACCGTCGAGGAGTTGCACGCCCAGGTCGCGAGCGGCGAGATCGACACGGTCGTCCTGGCCTTCCCCGACATGCAGGGCCGCCTCCAGGGCAAGCGGTTCGCCGCCCGCTTCTTCCTCGACGAGGTACTCCACCACGGCACCGAGGGCTGCAACTACCTGCTGGCCGTCGACACCGAGATGAACACCGTCGACGGCTTCGCGATGTCCTCCTGGGACCGCGGCTACGGCGACTTCGCCATGCACCCCGACCTGAGCACCCTGCGCCGCGTCCCCTGGAACGAGGGCACGGCCCTGCTCGTCGCCGACCTCGCCTGGGAGGACGGCTCGCCCGTCGTCGCCGCGCCCCGGCAGATCCTGCGCCGCCAGCTCGACCGGCTCGCCGAGCTCGGCCTGACCGCCCAGGTCGGCACCGAGCTGGAGTTCATCGTCTTCAAGGACACCTACGAACAGGCCTGGGACGCGAACTACCGCGGCCTGACCCCGGCCAACCAGTACAACATCGACTACTCCGTCCTCGGCACCGGTCGCATCGAACCCCTGCTGCGCCGCATCCGCAACGAGATGGCGGGCGCGGGCCTCACCGTCGAGTCCGCCAAGGGCGAGTGCAACCCGGGCCAGCACGAGATCGCCTTCCGCTACGACGAGGCCCTCGTCACCTGCGACCAGCACGCCATCTACAAGACGGGCGCCAAGGAGATCGCCGCGCAGGAGGGCGCCTCGCTCACCTTCATGGCGAAGTACAACGAGCGCGAGGGCAACTCCTGCCACATCCACTTCTCCGTCACCGACGCGGACGGCGCCCCTGCCTTCGCCGGCGACGACCCCGACGGCATGAGCCCGCTCATGCGGTACTTCCTCGCGGGCCAGCTCGCCGCCCTGCGCGACTTCTCCCTCCTCTACGCCCCGAACATCAACTCGTACAAGCGGTTCCAGCCCGGCTCCTTCGCGCCGACCGCCGTCGCCTGGGGCCACGACAACCGCACCTGCGCGCTGCGCGTCGTCGGCCACGGCCGCTCGCTCCGCTTCGAGAACCGGCTGCCCGGCGGCGACGTCAACCCGCACCTCGCGGTCGCGGGCCTGATCGCCGCGGGACTGCACGGAGTGGAGCAGGGCCTCGAACTGCCCGACGCCTGCCCGGGGAACGCCTACGCCGCCGCGTACGAGCACGTCCCCACCACGCTGCGCGAGGCCGCCGAACTGTGGGCGAACAGCCCGGTCGCGAAGGCCGCCTTCGGGGACGAGGTCGTCGCCCACTACCTGAACACGGCGCGGGTCGAGCTCGACGCGTTCGACGCCGCCGTCACCGACTGGGAGCTCCGCCGAGGATTCGAAAGGCTGTGACCTTGCCCGACCGATGCGTCGACACGACCACACTGACCGTCCTGAACCCCGCCACCGAAGACGTGGTCGCCACCGTCCCGACCGCCGACGCGGCCGAGGTCGACCGCGCCGTGCGCCGCGCGGCCGTCGCCCAGCGCGCCTGGGCGGCCGCGGCCCCCGCCGACCGCGCCCGCCTCCTGCGCCGCTTCGCCGACACCGTCGACACCCACCTCGAGGAACTCGCCCAGCTGGAGGTCCGCGAGGCCGGACACCTCCTCGGCAACGCCCGCTGGGAAGCCGGTAACGTCCGCGACCTGCTCCTCTACGCGGCCGGCGGCGCCGAACGACTGAACGGCGCGCAGATCCCCGCCCCCGGCGGCTGGAACATCACCTTCCACCAACCGCTCGGCGTCGTCGGCGTCATCGCCCCCTGGAACTTCCCGATGCCGATCGCCGCCTGGGGCACCGCCCCCGCCCTCGCGGCCGGCAACGCGGTCGTCCTCAAACCCGCCGAGACCACCCCGCTCACCGCCCTGCGCCTGGCCGAACTCGCCCTGGAGGCCGGCCTGCCCGAGCACGTGTTCCAGGTGCTCCCCGGCCACGGCGGCGTCACGGGCCGCGCCCTCGTCGACCACCCCGACGTCGCGAAGATCGTCTTCACCGGCTCGACCCGCACCGGCCGCGAGGTCATGGAGCGCTGCGCCACCCGGATCAAACCCGTCACCCTCGAACTCGGCGGCAAGAGCCCCAACATCGTCTTCGCCGACGCCGACCTCGCCACCGCCCTCGACCCCTTCTCCTTCCTCGACAACTCCGGCCAGGACTGCTGCGCCCGCACCCGGATCCTCGTCCAGGAATCCGTGTACGAGGAGGCCGTCGCCCGGCTCACGGAGGCGATCGGCGCCGTCGTCGTCGGCGACCCGCTCGACGAGAAGACCCAGATGGGCCCGCTCATCTCCCGGCAACAGCGGGACCGCGTACGGCAGTTCGTGACCGACGAGGCCCCCGGCCCGCGCGGCACCGCGCCCACCGGCCCCGGCTTCTGGTTCCCGCCGACCGTCCTCACCGGCGAGGCCCCCGACTCCCGCGCCGCCGTCGAGGAGATCTTCGGCCCCGTCGCCGTCCTGCTCCCCTTCACCGACGAGGCCGAAGCGATCCGGCTCGCCGACGCCACCCCGTACGGACTCTCCGGCTCCATCTGGACCCGGGACGTGGGCCGCGCCCTGCGCGTCAGTGCCGCCGTCCGCGCCGGGAACCTGTCCGTCAACTCGCACTCCAGCGTCCGCTACTGGACCCCGTTCGGCGGCTTCAAACAGTCCGGCCTCGGCCGCGAACTCGGCCCCGACGCCCTGACCGCCTTCACCGAGACCAAGAACGTCTTCATCAGCACGGAGGCCTGACCCCATGACCGAAGAGACCCTCGGCCGCCGCCTCGTCGGCCGCACCGCCGTCATCACCGGAGCCGGCAGCGGCATCGGCCTCGCCACCGCCCGCCGCCTCGCCTCGGAAGGCGCCCACGTCGTCTGCGGCGACATCGACGCCGCCGCCGGAAAGAGCGCGGCCGACGCCGTCGGCGGCACCTTCGTCCAGGTCGACGTCACCGACGCCGAACAGGTCGAGGCCCTGTTCCGCACCGCGTACGAGACCTACGGCTCCGTCGACATCGCCTTCAACAACGCCGGCATCTCGCCCCCCGACGACGACTCCATCCTCGACACCGGCCTGGAGGCCTGGAAGCGCGTCCAGGAGGTCAACCTCACCTCCGTCTACCTGTGCTGCAAGGCCGCCATCCCCTACATGCGGGAACAGGGCAAGGGCTCCATCATCAACACGGCCAGCTTCGTGGCCCGCATGGGCGCCGCCACCTCCCAGATCTCCTACACCGCGTCCAAGGGCGGCGTCCTCGCCATGTCCCGCGAACTCGGCGTCCAGTTCGCCCGCGAGGGCATCCGGGTCAACGCCCTGTGCCCCGGGCCCGTCAACACCCCGCTCCTGCAGGAGCTGTTCGCCAAGGACCCCGAGCGCGCCGCGCGCCGCCTCGTGCACATCCCGGTCGGCCGCTTCGCCGAGGCCGACGAGATCGCGGCCGCCGTCGCCTTCCTCGCCAGCGACGACTCCTCGTTCGTCAACGCCACCGACTTCCTGGTCGACGGCGGCATCTCCGGCGCGTACGTGACACCTCTCTAGACCCCGCCGCAACACACGGAGCCGGCACCCTCGGCACGCCCCACAGGTTCATGTACGGTCCACTCGCATGCGTAACAGACATGTTGCCGCGTGGACTTCGGCCGCGGCCGCCGCACTCATGGCGGCCGCGACCCTGACCACCCCCGCGGCCGCCGCCACGTCCGCACCCACCACCCCCACGACCGCCCGGCACTGCCCGCAGCTGTCGCAGAAGCTCCCCTGGTACGGGGACAACCGGGCGAAGCTCCAGCGCGTGATCGACGAACGCGGCACCTGCGCGGGCCACCGCGGCCCGCGCCCCGTCGCCGCCTTCGACTGGGACAACACCGTCTCCAAGAACGACGTCACCGACGCGACCATCGCCTGGTCGCTGAAGCACGACAAGATCCTCCGCCCCGGCCGCTGGAAGGACACCAGCCGCTGGATGACCGACGAGGCCGACCGCGCGCTCACCGCCGCCTGCGGCACCGCCGTCCCCGTCGGCGCCCCGCTGCCCACCTCCACCGACACCGACTGCACGGACGAGATCTTCAACATCCGTGAGTCGGGAAAGACGATGAGCGGCGCCGCCGCCTTCGCCGGCGAGTGGAACCACCGCCACACCGTGCCCCAGTACGCCTGGGTCCCGCAGCTCTTCGCCGGACACACCGTCCCCGAACTCGAGTCCTACGCGGCCGCGGCCCGCGAGGAGACCCTCGCCGCCCCCGTCGGCGCCACCCAGAAGCTCGGCACCCACACCATCCCCGGCTACGTCCGCTACTACGAACAGCAGCGCGACCTCATCCGCACGCTCCAGCGCGCCGGATTCGACGTCTACATCGTCTCCGCCGGCTCCGAACCGGTCACCGAGGCGTGGTCGAAGGGCGTCGGCATCGACCGCGCGCACACCGTCGCCATCCGCTCCGTCCTCGACGAGCGCGGCCGCATCACCCCGTACAACGAGGGCTGCGGCGGCGTCCCGGTCAACAAGGGCGAGGCCATCCCGTACATCGACGGCAAGCGCTGCTGGATCAACCAGGACATCTTCCACATCAAGGGGAAGGCCGCCTGGGAGAAGCAGCGCTGGGACAAGCGCATCGCCCTCGGCGGCGGCGACGCCGACACCGACGTCACCTTCGTCGGCGACGCGACCGGCGCACACCTCGTCCTGAACCGGAACAAGAACGAGATCATGTGCCGCGCCTACGACAACGCCGACGGACGCTGGGTCGCCAACCCGATGTTCATCGAGCCGCTGCCGCGCAAGTCCGGCACCTACCCGTGCTCCACGGCGGCCTGGAACCGCCCCGAGGGCGGCTTCGGCCCCCTCCTGCGCGAGGACGGCTCGACGGTGCCGGACCAGGCCGACTCCGCGTACTGAGCGGAGACGCAGTACTGATCATCACGGGGGCGGCCTAGGCCCTGCGCCGAAGGTGGCGTCGTCCGCCCGGAGGGCGGGTCGGGCGGCGTCTGGTGCGTGCTCTCGGTGTGCCGGGCGCAAGGCCTCGTACTGGACGTACTTGGCCTTACGCTCGGTGCGGCGAGAGTGCGTGCCAGGCGTCGCACGGCAGACGCCACCTTCGGCGCAGGGCCTAGAGTGCCGGGATGAGCATGACGCCGCCGCCGGGCTGGTACCCGGATCCCAAGGCCCCGTCCACCGAGCGCTGGTGGGACGGGGCCGCGTGGACGCAGCACCGCAGGCAGCCGACCCCGCAGGGACCGCCGCCCCCGCCCGCGCCCGTGCGGCAGCCGAGCTCCGGCGGCGGTCGCGGCAGGCTCGTGGCCGTGATCACCGCCGGCGTCGCCCTCGTCACCGCGATCGTCGCCGGCGGCATCGTCGCCTTCGGGGGCGACGAGCAGGACCCCAAGACCCGTACGGCCCCCTCGTCCGCGGAGCCCTCCGCGCCGCCGCAGTCCTCCGAGGCGGCGAGCAGCGCCCCGCCGCCCTCGCCCAGCGAGGACCCCTCCCGCGTCACCGACGAGCTCAACGGCATCACGCTGCCCGTCCTCACCGGCTGGCAGAAGGCCGAGAACGTCGCTGACGACTACACCTTCATCACCACGCCGGACACCTACGACTGCCCCTTCGACCAGGGCATGTGCCGCCGCGGCACCGTCTCCACGCACACCGTCACCGGCACCGACGAGACCGACCCCGAAGCCCTCGCCGAGGACGACGTCAAGGACGCCGCCGACCGCGCCTACGACACCGACGCCATCGGCCGGCGCCCCTTCGGCGGCATGACCGGCCACAAGGTCGTCGCCTCCCGGCAGATCGGGGTCGCCGGGCGCGCGGGCTGGCTCGTGCGCTGGAAGGTCACCACCGCCGAGGGCGCCGGAGGCTACGTCCAGTCCGTCGTCTTCCCGTCCAGCTCCGGCTCCGAGGCGCTCGTCGCGGTCCGCTGCACCCTCGACGTCAGCTCCGAGTCCCCGCCGCTCACCGACCTCGACAAGATCGTCAAGGGCATCCGCGCGGTCGACGGCACCGGCGGCGGGGGAGTGGGCAGCACGGTCGGCCCGAGCCAATAGGCGGCCGGAGTGCTACAGGAACGTGTAGCCCTCACCGCGGTACGTCGGCACCGTCTCCGTGACCGTGTCCCCGGACACCAGGTGCAGCACCTCGAACCGCTCGCACAGCTCGCCGGCCTTCGCATGCCGGAACCACACCTTGTCGCCGATCAGCAGATCGTCCGCCGCAGCCCCGAGCAGCGGCGTCTGCACCTCGCCCGGGCCCTCCTGCGGGTCGTAGCGCAGCCCCTCCGGCAGATACGGCACCGGCAGCCGGTCCGCGCCCGCCGCGCCCGAGGCCGGGTAGCCGCCACCGAGCACGGTCACCACGCCGACCCCGGGCCGGCGCACCACCGGCTGGGCGAACAGCGCGGCGGGACGCGCGCTGAACGACGTGTAGTTGTCGAAGAGCCGCGGCACATAGAGCCCCGACCCGGCCGCGATCTCCGTCACCGCGTCCTCGGCCGCCGTGTGCTGCACGCTGCCCGTGCCGCCCCCGTTCACGAACTCCAGGTCCGGCACCACCGCGCGCACCGCCCGCACCACCTCGGCCCGGCGCACCACCAGCTCCTTGCGCGCCGCCGCCTGCATCAGCCGGATCGCCCGCGAGCGCACCGGCCGCCCCGCGATCGCGTCCCCGACCCCGGCCACATGACCCTCGTACGCCATCAGGCCGACCAGCCGGAACCCGGGCCGCCGGTCCACCGCGCGGGCCAGTTCGGCGAGCTGCTCCGGAGTGCGCAGCGGAGAGCGCAGCGCGCCGATCCGGACCCGCCCGCCCAGCACCCGCCACGACGTGTCGAGCTCCAGGCACACCCGGATCTCCTCACGGCCGCCGTCGCGCGCCGCGTCGATCAGCTTCAACTGCGCCGGGTCGTCGACCATCACCGTGACCGCGCCGGCCAGCTTCGGATCGTGCGCCAGCTCCGCGAAAGCGCTCCGGTCCGCCGACGGGTACGCGAGCAGCACGTCCTCGACACCGGAGCGCGCGAGCCAGATCGACTCGGCCAGCGTGAACGACATGACCCCGGCGAACCCGTCCTTGGCCAGCACCCGCTCGAGCAGCGTCCGGCACCGTACGGACTTGCTCGCCACCCGGATCGGCTTGCCCGCCGCACGCCGGACCAGGTCCTCGGCGTTGGCGTCGAAGGCGTCGAGGTCGACGATCGCCACGGGGGCGTCGAGATGTGCGGTGGCCCGGTCGAAGCGGGACCGGTCGGCGGCGCGCGGTGTCATGGCCGAAGCCTGCCAGACCTGATTACCGCAGGGTAGAGGGACGATCCGGGCAGATCGGCCGAGCCAGCCGCCTGAGGACCCGCTGACCTGCCGTGGCCCGTTAGAGTGACGCGCACGCAGGCTGACGAAACGGGGAGGCATGAGCACGGAAGCCCGGCGCGTCCCGCCACGCCCTGCCCAACCTCCCGCGACGGTCCCCCCGTTGCCCCCCACACCCCCACCCCCCACCGCCTCCTCCCGCTTCCCGGACGACGCCCCGAAGCGCCCGGTGACGCCTCCGCCCCCCACGCCGTCCTCCCGCTTCCCGGACACCCCTCCGCAACCGGCGCCGGGCACGGACAGTCCCGCCAGGGGTGCGACCGGCCGAGGCGGCGCGGCACCCACCCCGCCTCCCCCCGCCCCGCACGGCGCGAAGTCGGTCCCGCTCCCGCCGGAGGCACCCCTCACCGAGACCACGACCCGCCTGCGCCCGATCCCGCCGCACCCGGGCACGGGCCCGCACACCCCACCCGCCCCCCGAAGGGCCCCGGGCCGCGTCGACCTCACCCCGAACCCGACCACCGCGGGCCGCCCCTTCGTCACCTCGGCACCCCCTCCGCCCCAGTACGACGACCGCACCACCCGCCTGCGCCCCCTCGGCCACCTGACCCACCGCATCGCGCCCCGCGCAGCCGCCGCCGCGGCCTGCCTGGTGCTCGGCATCGGCCTGCTCGGCGGAGCCACCACCGGCTTCCTGCTGACCGGCGAGGACGACGGCCCCGCCGTCTCCGCGCAGACCACGTACCACGCCGCCGCCGCCCTGTGGCACAGCGTCCCCGTCGACCGCCTCTTCCCGCGCACGCTCAAGGGCGAGGGCGCGGGCCCCGGCGGCTCGGACCGCACCTGGACCCGGATCGCCGTCGCCCCCGACAGCGGCTGCGCCAAGGCCCTCGACCCGCTGCTCCACAAGGCCCTGCGCTCCGTCGGATGCCTGCGCCTGCTGCGCGCCACCTACGTCGACGCCACCCAGAGCAGCGTCACCACCGTCGGCCTCCTCTTCACCAAGGCCGACGCCGAGGCCACCCAGGCGCTGCACGGCCGGTTCGCCGAGCAGGGCCTGGACCGCCGCGAGGACCTCATGCCCCGCCCCTACGCCGCCGAGGGCACCGCCGCCGCCGGCTTCGGCGACGCCCAACGCGCCTCCTGGACGATCAACGTCCTCACCGACGCCCCGGTCGTCGTCTACGCCGTCTCCGGCTTCGCCGACGGCCGCACCGTCGGCGACCCGCAGCCCGCCGCCGAGGCCATGAAGCAGAGCGCCGGCAGCGCCCCCGCCCAGGCCGGTCTCGGCCACGAGGCCCAGGGCGTCGCCGACCGGATCGAGCGCGGCCTGCGCAAGGCCGTACAGAAGTCCACGGAGCAGCCGTCATGACCCGCCGCGCCCACCGGATCGCCCTCGTCGCCGCCACCGCGGCGGCCGTCGCCCTGATCCCGTCGACCGCCGCGCACGCCGACGCGGTCCGCGCCCAGCAGTGGGGCCTCGCCGCGATGCACACCGAGGAGGCCTGGCGCACCACCAAGGGCCGGGGCATCACGGTCGCCGTCCTCGACACGGGCGTCGACGACCGCCACCCCGACCTCGAGGGCAACGTCCTGACCGGCAAGGACCTCGTCGGCTTCGGCGCCGAGCGCGGCGACCGCCCCTGGGCCCGCCACGGCACCGCCATAGCCGGCATCATCGCCGGTCACGGGCACGGCAAGGACGACGGCGACGGTGTCGTCGGCGTCGCCCCCGAAGCGCGCATCCTGCCCGTGCGGGTCATCCTCGAGGACGGCGACCCGGCCCGCGCCAAGGCCCGCGAGACCCGGGGCGACGCCCTCGCCCGGGGCATCCGCTGGGCCGCCGACCACGGCGCCGACGTCATCAACCTCTCGCTGGGCGACGACTCCGACACCGCCCACCCCGAGGCCGACGAGGACGCCGCCGTCCAGTACGCACTGAAGAAGGGCGTCTCCGTCGTGGCCTCCGCGGGCAACGGCGGCGAGAAGGGCGACCACATCTCGTACCCGGCCGCCTACCCGGGCGTCATCACCGCCACCGCGGTCGACTCCTCCGGCACCCGCGCCTCGTTCTCCACCCGCCGCTGGTACGCCACCGTCGCCGCCCCCGGCCGCGGCATCGTCACCGCCGACCCCGACCGCAAGTACTACTCGGCCTGGGGCACCAGCGCCGCCTCCGCGTTCGTCTCCGGCGCCGTCGCCCTCGTCCGCGCGGCCCACCCGGGCCTGGACCCCGCCCAGATCAAGAAGCTCCTCGAGGACACCGCCCAGGACCCGCCCTCGGGCGGCCGCGACGACTCGCGCGGCTACGGCCTGGTCGACCCGGCCGCCGCGATCCGCGCCGGGGCGAAGCTCAAGCCGAAGCGCCTGGCCTCGGCCGCGTACAGAGACCGGTACTTCGGCCCGGGCCCCGACGACCCGGACGACGCCGCGAGCACCGCCTGGGTCGGCCCGGTCGCGGGCGGCCTCGGCGTCCTCCTCCTCGGCGCGGCCGTCCACCTCTGGCGAGGCCACCGCCTCAGCCGACGCCGCTGACGACCTCCACCGCCACGCGCGCCACCGCCTCCACCACCGCGACCCCGGCGTCCATCGTCGGGCTTCCGTCGGACAGCACGGCCACGAGAGCGCACCGCCCCTCCGCGCTCACCCGCCCGACACTGTTCACGACCCACAGTCCCGTGGTGCTGCGCGGCAGCCAGCCGTTCTTCAGCTCGGCGGCGCCGGCCGCCGACACTCCCCAGGCCTGCCCCGCCACGACCCGGCCCATCAGCTCCCCGACGCAGGACCGCGAGGCCGCGCTCAGGACCGGCCCGTCGCCGACCCCGAACACCTGCCGGAACAGTGCGAGCTGATCGCCGGCCGTGGTCTGCGTCAGCCCCCACAACGGCCCGGCCCCGCCCGTCGTCCCGCTCAGCCCGAGCCGCGCGTTCGCCGCGTCGAGCCCCGCCGCCCGCCCCAGGGCTTCCCAGAGCTCGGTCGTCGCCGCGTTGTCACTGCGCTCGATCATCGCCGCGGCCAGCTCCCGCTCCCGCGCGGTCGGCTCCCGCCCCGCGTCCTGCGCGCCCAGCAGCAGCGCGCACAGCACGTCGACCTTCACGACGCTCGCGGTGTCGTACGTGCCGCCGCCCGGCGCGTACGCGGCCGATCTGCCGCTGGCCACATCGAGCACCGCGACCGACAGCCGCCCGGAGTGCCCCTCGACGACGGGAGCCAGTGCTGCGGCGAGGGCGGAGTCCATGGCCCAGACGGTAGTGCCGGCCCGGTGACAGGGTCCGCCGGGGTGCGGTCCGGGCCCGCTCGGTAGGGTCGGTGAACGTGGCGAACAAGAACATTCCCGACCCCGGCTACTCCGACGACGACGGCTCCGCGGACCCGCGTCTCGCCGAGGCCCTGGCCGCCTGGTCGGCCGACCGCAGCGCGCACGGCCCGGTCCTGGCCGCCCTCAAGGACGCCCGGCTGCTCGTGCCCATCGTGGCCGTGCTCGGCGAGGTCGAGGAGGACGAGAACGGGCTGCGCCGCGAGAAGACCAGCGACATGGCGGTCCCGACCCTGAAGGCCGGCGACCGCAAGGCGCTGCCCGCGTTCACCTCGATCGCGTCCCTCGCCCTGTGGGACCCCGACGCCCGCCCGGTCGCCGTCCCGCTGCACCAGGCGCTCCAGGCCGCCGCCCACGAGAAGGCCGACACCGTCGTCATCGACCTCGCAGGGCCGGTCCCGTACGAGCTGACGGGCTCCGCGCTGTACGCCCTCGCGGAGGGGCGCACCGACACGGACCCGCTGGCCGACCCGGCGGTCGTGGAGGCCGTGCGCGCCGCGGTCGCGGCCGAGCCCGCGATCGTCCGCGCCCACCTGGCCCCGGGCCCCTCCGGCGGCACCGACGGCACCGACGGGACCCTCGCCCTCGTCCTCGACGCGAACGCCGACGTCCAGGCCACCGCCCGCTCCCTCGCCGCGCGCATCGCCGCCGACGCAACACTGAGGGCCCGCCTGGTGGGCGGCCTCGACCTGGCACTGCTGCCGGCCGGGACCGCGCCCTCCGGCGAGCCCTTGTACGTGCGCCCCTGAGGAGGGCGCACGTGACGTTCTCGGTTGTCCGCTATCCGTAGACGGCGCCCGTGTACTTCTCACCCGGGCCCTGGCCCGGCTCGTCCGGCACGATCGAGGCCTCGCGGAAGGCGAGCTGCAGCGACTTCAGGCCGTCCCGCAGCGGGGCCGCGTGGAACGAGCTGATCTCGGTGGCGCTCGCGTCGAGCAGACCGGCGAGGGCGGAGACCAGCTTCCGTGCCTCGTCGAGGTCCTTGTGGGCGTCGCCCTCCTCGGTGAGGCCCAGCTTCACCGCGGCGGCGCTCATCAGGTTCACCGCGACCGTCACGATGACCTCGACGGCGGGCACCTCCGCGATGTCGCGGGTCAGGGCGTCGTAGTCAGGGGTGTCGGGGGCGTCGGGGGCAGCAGCGGGGGTCGCGTCACTCATGGGCTCCACGATATGCGGACCGCGGCCGGCGTCGCGCCGCGCACCCGGTTGGGCGCACCGCCCAAGTGCTGCTAACCTTGTGTGACGACCGGCCGGATGCCCACGTCCTCGTGACTCAGGTGACCGGCCCACAAGTGGAGGCTCCGATCTCCCACCTGGCCGCCCTCAGGGCGGCGGGTCACCGGTCAGACGGCCACCATCGTTCCGTACGGACGATGGAGCCGTCCGAACAGCGCCCCGCGGTCCGCCGTGCGGTGTTCCGGTAAGTCTTGGAGCCCCGCCTGTGTACCGTCCGGGGCATTTTCTGTGTCTCGGCGCGGTTGGTACTTACGTAACAGACGTTACGCGGCGGTCCGCCAGACCGTCGTGTGGTGCTACCGAGGAGGATCCATCAGCGCCGAGCCCCGCATCAACGACCGGATTCGCGTTCCCGAAGTGCGACTTGTCGGTCCCAGCGGCGAGCAGGTCGGGATTGTTCCGCTTGCCAAGGCCCTTGAGCTTGCTCAGGAGTACGACCTCGACCTGGTCGAGGTGGCGGCGACAGCCCGTCCGCCCGTCTGCAAGCTCATGGACTACGGGAAGTTCAAGTACGAATCGGCCATGAAGGCCCGTGAGGCGCGCAAGAACCAGGCGCACACGGTCATCAAGGAGATGAAGCTCCGGCCGAAGATCGACCCGCACGACTATGACACCAAGAAGGGTCACGTCGTCCGGTTCCTCAAGCAGGGCGACAAGGTCAAGATCACGATCATGTTCCGTGGTCGCGAGCAGTCCCGGCCGGAGCTCGGCTACCGACTGCTGCAGCGTCTCGCGGAGGACGTCCAGGACCTTGGGTTCATCGAGTCGAACCCGAAGCAGGACGGCCGAAACATGATCATGGTTCTCGGTCCGCACAAGAAGAAGACCGAGGCCATGGCCGAGGCCCGTGAGGCGCAGGCCGCACGTAAGGCCGACGCGAAGGCCAACCCGGGCAAGTCGCAGAACGCGGCTGAGACCGAGGCCGAGACCGAGGTCGAGACCACGGTCGAGGCCGACGCCGAAGCCCCCGCCGAGGCTCCTGCCGAGGCATGATCCGTCGGCGCACAGCCTGTGCGCCCCGGATACCAACTGACACAACTGACGTTCCCCCACGGCCGGTCCGGGCCTCTGGCACGGACCGGCCGGGAGCGCCACTGACGAGGAGAGAACGGCGCTATGCCGAAGAACAAGTCGCACAGCGGTGCCAGCAAGCGCTTCAAGATCACCGGCTCCGGCAAGGTGCTCCGTGAGCGCGCCGGCAAGCGCCACCTGCTCGAGCACAAGTCGTCCCGCGTGACGCGTCGCCTCACCGGCAACGCCGAGATGGCCCCGGGCGACGCCGCGAAGATCAAGAAGCTTCTCGGCAAGTGATGCTCGGGTGCGGAGCACCCTGAGCATCGACTGACCGGGACCTATTCGAATTCGGGTCGGGTGAAGACAACCCCGGCCCCGCTACAAGGAGTTACAAAGTGGCACGCGTCAAGCGCGCGGTGAACGCGCACAAGAAGCGTCGGGCGATCCTCGAGGCCGCCAGCGGCTACCGCGGTCAGCGTTCGCGCCTGTACCGCAAGGCCAAGGAGCAGGTCACCCACTCCCTGGTCTACAACTACAACGACCGCAAGAAGCGCAAGGGCGACTTCCGTCAGCTGTGGATCCAGCGCATCAACGCCGCTGCCCGCCAGAACGGCATGACGTACAACCGCCTCATCCAGGGTCTGAAGGCCGCCAACATCGAGGTGGACCGCAAGATCCTCGCCGAGCTGGCCGTCAACGACATCAACGCGTTCGCCGCGCTGGTCGAGGTTGCCCAGAAGGCGCTTCCGGCCGACGTGAACGCGCCCAAGGCTGCCGCCTGAGCGCTCCGCTGAGCCGGACGTGACATTCGGACCCGCAGGCCAGCCGGCCTGCGGGTCCGCATGCGTTCGGCTTCCCGTCCGCCGACGTCCGTTGTCTGCCGTGTGCGAGCCGTTCGTGGCTGAGCGCGCAGTTCCCCGCGCCCCTTCGGGGGCGCTTGCCCCTAGGTGAGTCCTCATGGTTAGCCCCGAACTGATCTCTCCCAAGTCGTCCCGTGTCTCCGCTGCCCGGCGGCTCGGGAAGCGGAACTTTCGGGGGAAGGAGCGGTTGTTCCTCGCCGAGGGGCCGCAGGCCGTGCGGGAGGCCGCCGCGCACGGCGGGCTCGTCGAGATGTTCACGACCGTCGAAGCCGCGGAGCGCTACGCCGACATCGTGGGCGAGGCCCGCGCCGCCGGCGCCGGGGTGCACCTCGCCGACGAGAGCGTCATCGCCGACATCTCCACCACCGTCACCCCGCAGGGCCTCGTCGGCGTCTGCCGCTTCCTGGACACGCCGTTCGAGGAGATCCTCGCCGCCCGGCCGAAGCTGGTCGCCGTCCTCGCGCACGTCCGCGACCCCGGGAATGCCGGCACCGTGCTGCGCTGCGCCGACGCCGCGGGCGCCGAGGCCGTGATCCTCACCGACGCCTCCGTCGACCTGTACAACCCGAAGGCCGTTCGCGCCTCGGTCGGCTCCCTGTTCCATCTGCCGGTCGCCGTCGGCGTCCCCGTCGAGCAGGCCGTCGCCGGACTCAAGGCGGCCGGCGTGCGCATCCTCGCCGCCGACGGCGCCGGGGACGACGACCTCGACGACGAGCTCGACCAGGGCACGATGGGCACCCCCACCGCCTGGGTCTTCGGCAACGAGGCCTGGGGACTGCCCGAGGAGACCCGCTCCCTCGCCGACGCCGTCGTCCGCGTCCCCATCCACGGCAAGGCCGAGAGCCTCAACCTCGCCACGGCCGCCGCCGTGTGCCTGTACGCGTCCGCGCGGGCACAGCGCGCGCCCGGAGGGTGCCGGTCCGTCACGTCCAGCTAGTAGGGTGACGGACTCGGGGCCCACTGCGCCGTTTCGAGAGGTGGGGTACGGGGAGATGACAGTCCGCACCAGCAGGCCCGCGCGGGTGAGCGACCCCGCGGGACTCGGCCTGGACCCCGACGACCTCTCCGACGGGCTCGTCGTCGCCGACGAGGGCGGCCGCGTCGTCTGCTTCAACGCCGCCGCCGAGCGCATCACCGCCGTCCCCGCCGAGCGCGCCCTCGGTGCCTCGCTGGAGCGGGCGCTGCCGCTGGAGGACCTGGAGGGCCGGCGCTGGTGGCAGCTCACCGACCCGTACGGCGGACTCGCCATCCGGGTCGGCCAGCCCGAGCGGAACCTGCTGCTGCCCGGCGGCCGGGAGGTCCTGGTCACCGCGCGGTACGTGCGCAGCCGCCCCACCGGGCCCGTGCGCCGGGTCGTCGTCTCGATACGCGACACCGAGGCCAGGCGCCGCACCGAGCGCAGTCACGCCGAGCTGATCGCCACCGTCGCCCACGAGCTGCGCTCCCCGCTCACCTCCGTCAAAGGGTTCACCGCGACCCTGCTCGCGAAGTGGGAGCGGTTCACCGACGAGCAGAAGCGGCTCATGCTGGAGACCGTCGACGCCGACGCCAACCGCGTGACCCGGCTGATCGCCGAGCTGCTCGACATCTCCCGCATCGACTCCGGCCGGCTGGAGGTGCGCCGCCAGCCCGTCGACGTGGCGGCCGCCGTCTCCCGGCACATCCAGGCCCACGTCGCCTCCGGACAGCCCGCCGACCGGTTCCTGCTCCGGGTCACCCAGCCGCTGCCCAGGGTGTGGGCCGATCCCGACAAGGTCGACCAGGTGCTCAGCAATCTCCTGGAAAACGCGGTGCGCCACGGCGACGGAACCGTCACCATTGACGTCGAGCCCACCGACCCCGTCGGCGCGTCGGTCACCGTGAGCGACGAGGGGCCCGGCATCCCGGAGGAGTCCATGAACCGCGTCTTCACCCGCTTCTGGCGGGGCAGCAAGCGCGGCGGCACCGGGCTCGGCCTGTACATCGTGAAGGGCATCGTCGAGGCCCACGGGGGTTCGATCACGGTCGGGCGCGCGCCCGGCGGCGGCGCCCGGTTCCGATTTATGCTGCCCGTGGCCACGCCGGCGTATCTCAACGCCTGAGCAGACCGGCCCACGGGCGCATTCGCACACCTCACCCCCGCCCAGACGAGTGAGCCCGTGCCCCCGCCTGCCAGGATCGGTCTGGCACGCACGCTCGCGGCGTTGTCGTCACTCGCCGACGCTCCGCGTCGACTCCCTCCTCCGCCTTGCGATCGCACGCACCAGACCGATCCTGGCCCGTCCTTCGGACGGACGTCGGGGGCACGGGCTCACTCGTCTAGACTCGTCCTTTGGCACATTGCGTCTCCAGATCAGAGACGGTTAGTCCCCAAGGCAGGACGCGTCGCAGACGGGGCCATCCGCCAGCCAATCGGAAGCACGGGAAGAGATGTCGGCACCGAACAAGTCGTACGACCCTGTCGAGGTCGAGGCACTGAAACCGGAAGAGATCGAGCGCGTGCGGGACGAGGCGCTCGCCGCCTTCGCCGCCGCGGACTCGCTCGAGGCGCTTCAGGAGGCCAAGGTCGCGCACGCGGGCGGCACCTCGCCGCTGTCGCTCGCCAACCGCGAGATCGGCGCGCTGCCGCCGCAGGCCAAGGCCGCGGCCGGAAAGCTCGTCGGGCAGGCCCGCGCCGCCGTCGGCCGGGGCCTCGCCGCCCGCCAGGTCGAGCTGGAGGCCGAGCGTGACGCGCGCGTCCTGGTCGAGGAGGCCGTGGACGTCACGCTGCCCTACGACCGCGTGCCCGAGGGCGCCCGGCACCCGCTCACCACCATGATGGAGCGCGTCGCCGACGTGTTCGTGTCCATGGGGTACGAGATCGCGGAGGGCCCCGAGGTCGAGGCGGAGTGGTTCAACTTCGACGCCCTGAACTTCACGCCCGACCACCCGGCCCGGCAGATGCAGGACACGTTCTTCGTGGCCGGCCCCGAAGGCCGCGAGAAGACGGTCGGCGACGAGTCCGGTGTCGTGCTGCGCACGCACACCTCGCCCGTCCAGGCCCGCACGCTGCTCGACCGCGAGCCGCCCGTGTACGTGGTCTGCCCCGGCCGGGTCTTCCGCACGGACGAGCTGGACGCCACGCACACCCCGGTCTTCCACCAGATCGAGCTGCTCGCCGTGGACGAGGGCCTCACCATGGCCGACCTGAAGGGCACCCTGGACCACATGGTCCAGGCGCTCTTCGGCGACGACATGAAGACCCGGCTGCGCCCCAACTACTTCCCGTTCACCGAGCCGTCCGCCGAGATGGACATGGTCTGCTACGTGTGCCGCGGCGCGTCCGTCGGCAACCCGGACCGTCCGTGCCGCACCTGCGGCAGCGAGGGCTGGATCGAGCTGGGCGGCTGCGGCATGGTCAACCCGCGGGTCCTCGTGGCCTGCGGCGTCGACCCCGAGAAGTACAGCGGCTTCGCCTTCGGGTTCGGCATCGAGCGGATGCTGATGTTCCGCCACAACGTGGAAGACATGCGAGACATGGTCGAGGGTGACGTCCGGTTCACCCGGCCGTTCGGGATGGAGATCTGATGCGGGTCCCGCTTTCTTGGCTGCGGGAGTACGTCGACCTGCCGGCCACCGAGACCGGTCGCGACGTACAGGAGAAGCTGGTCGAGGTCGGCCTCGAGGTCGAGACCGTCGAGCAGCTCGGCGCGGACATCAAGGGCCCCCTCGTGGTGGGCCGGGTGCTGACCATCGAGGAGCTCGAGGGCTTCAAGAAGCCGATCCGCTTCTGCACCGTCGACGTCGGCCAGGCCAACGGCACCGGTGAGCCCCAGGAGATCGTCTGCGGCGCCCGGAACTTCCAGGTCGGCGACAAGGTCGTTGTCGTGCTGCCCGGCGCCGAGCTGCCCGGCGGCTTCGCGATCGCCGCGCGCAAGACGTACGGCAAGACCTCGCACGGCATGATCTGCTCCACCGACGAGCTGGGCATGGGCGACGACGGCACGCACGGCATCATCGTGCTGCCGCCGGTGACCGAGGTCGGCCGCGACGCCATCGAGCTGCTCCAGCTCGTCGACGAGGTCCTCGACATCTCTGTCACCCCGGACCGCGGCTACTGCCTGTCCCTGCGCGGCATCGCCCGTGAGACCGCCATCGCGTACGGGCTTCCGCTGCGCGACCCGGCGCTCCTGGACGTCCCCGCGCCGAACGCGCACGGCTACCCGGTCCAGGTCTCCGACCCGATCGGCTGCGACCGCTTCACCGCGCGCACCGTCACCGGTCTGAGCCCCGAGGCCCGCTCGCCGATCTGGCTGCAGCGCCGCCTGCAGAAGGCCGGCATGCGTCCGATCTCGCTCGCCGTCGACGTCACGAACTACGTGATGCTCGAGCTCGGCCAGCCGCTGCACGCCTACGACCGCACCCTCGTCCAGGGCACGATCGGGGTGCGCCGCGCCACGCAGGGCGAGCAGCTCACCACGCTCGACGGCGTCAAGCGCACGCTCGACGCCGAGGACCTGGTCATCACCGACGAGCGCGGCCCCATCGGCCTCGCCGGCGTGATGGGCGGCGCCAACACGGAGATCGCCGACCACTCCGAGGACGCCGGCACCACCGACGTCGTCATCGAGGCCGCGCACTTCGACGCGATCACCATCGCCCGCACCGCGCGCCGTCACAAACTGACCTCCGAGGCGTCCAAGCGCTTCGAGCGCGGCGTCGACCCGATGGCCGCCTCGGCGGCCGCCCAGCGCGTCGTCGACCTCCTGGTGCTGCTCGCCGGCGGCACCGCCGAGGAGGGCGTCACCGAGGTCATCTCCCCGGGCGCCCCGCGCACCATCTCGATCCCCGCCGACCACCCGGACAAGGTCGCGGGCGTCGCCTACGGCCGCGAGACCGTCGTGCGCCGCCTCCAGCAGGTCGGCTGCGACGTCTACGGGCAGGACGAGCTGGTCGTCACCGTGCCGTCCTGGCGGCCCGACCTGACCGACCCGAACGACCTGGCCGAAGAGGTCATCCGGCTCGAGGGCTACGAGAACCTGCCCTCGACCCTGCCGAGGCCCCCCGCGGGCCGCGGCCTGACCGAGCGCCAGCGGCTGCACCGCCGCGTCGGCCGCGCGCTGGCCGGCGCGGGCTACGTGGAGGCGCTGAACTACCCGTTCATCGGCGCCGCCGCCCTCGACGCCCTCGGCCTCGAGGCGGACGACGCCCGCCGCGTCACGGTCGAGCTGGTCAACCCGCTGTCCGACGAGGAGCCCTCGCTCCGTACGACGCTGCTGCCGGGCCTGCTGTCCGCGCTGCGCCGCAACGACGGGCGCGGCAGCCACGACCTGGCGCTCTTCGAGACGGGCCTGGTGTTCCGGCCGACCGGCCAGGAGCACAAGGCGGTCCGGCTGCCCGTCGACCGCCGGCCCACCGACGAGGAGATCGCGGAGCTGACCTCGGCGCTGCCGCGCCAGCCGCGGCGCGCCGCCGTCGTCCTCGCGGGCGCCCGCGAGCAGGCCGGCTGGTGGGGCAAGGGCTACCCGGCGACCTGGGCCGACGCCGTCGAGTCCGCCCGGATCGTCGCCCGCGAGGCCGGCGTCGAGCTGACCGTCCGCGCCGACCAGCACGCGCCGTGGCACCCGGGCCGCTGCGCCGCGCTGTACGCGACGGTGGACGGCACGGAGACGCTCGTCGGCCACGCCGGTGAGCTGCACCCGCGCGTCGTCAAGGCGCTGCACCTGCCCGAGCGCACCTGCGCGATGGAGATCGAGCTCGACCTCGTCGAGCAGGCCTCCACGGGCGCGCTCCAGGCCCCGCGGATCTCCACGTTCCCCGTGGCCACCCAGGACGTGGCGCTCGTCGTCGGCAAGGACGTGCCGACCGCGGTCGTCGAGGACGCCCTGCGGACCGGCGCCGGTGAACTGCTCGAGGCGGTCCGGCTGTTCGACGTGTACGAGAACGCGGAGCAGCTCGGTGAGGACAAGAAGTCCCTCGCCTACGCCCTGCGCTTCCGTGCCGCCGACCGGACCCTGACGGTCGAGGAGGCCAGCGCCGCGCGTGACGCGGCGGTCGCCCACGCGGCCGAGATCACGGGCGCGGTGCTGCGCGGCGCCTGACGCCACGGCAGGACAGGACGAAGGGGCGCATCCGGATCACCGGATGCGCCCCTTCTCTGTGGGACCACCTTCCGTGGACCTGAGGCCGGCCGCTGGATCGGCGCCGTCCGCCCGCCGCAGGAGTTGTCGGGCAGGCGAGCGGGCGGACGGCGCAAGCACGGGCCGTCGTCTGTACGAGGGGGAGCCGACGACCCGGCCGGCCTCTCTTTCGAGGCAGTTCAGTCAAGCGGGCGGATACCGGGAGCAACAGAGTGCACACCGCCCGGAGTCGGGTATTCCGATCACACCCCGTGTGAAGGCGGTTGCCCTAGGCTGACGCCACCGAGCCAACGGAGGGCCTCCATGCAGCCCAACACCCTGCTCGACGCGATCCTCGACGAGGCCGGGATCTCCCATGCCGGCCTGGCCGCCCATGTGAACCAGGCGGGGAAGGCCCGCGGACTCGCGCTGCGCTACGAACACACGGCCGTCGCCCGCTGGTTGAAGGGCCAGCGCCCGCGCGGCCAGGTCCCCGATCTGATCTGCGAGGTCCTCGCCGGACGGCTCCAGCGGCACCTCACCCTGGACGACATCGGCCTCGGCATCCCCGGCGAGCCGGCCTCGGCGCACGGGTCGAGCCTGTCCGGCTTCGTGGAGCGGGCCACCGCCCTGTGGCGCTCCGACGAGCAGCAGCGCCGGCACGTCCTCGACGCCCCGGCCGTCACCGGGACCCCGGCCGTGATGCCGGTCTGGGAGTGGGAGAACCCGCCGGAGGACAACGACGTGTCCCGCGGCGGCCGGCACCCGGTCAGCCAGGCCGACCTCGACATGATGCGCTCGGCGCGCACCCACTACGAGCAGATGTACCGCAAGGCGGGCGGCATAGCGACCCGCACCCGCATCGTCGGCTTCCTCAACGCGGAGGCGGCGCCGCTGCTGCGCGGCCGCTACACCGACGCGACGGGCCGTCAGCTGCACCGGGCCACCGGCGGGCTCGTCGCCATCGCCGGCATCTGCGCCTACGACTCGGACGCGCACGGGCTCGCGCAGCGCTACTTCCACCAGGCGCTGCGGCTCGCGAAGGCCAGCGGGGACCGGGGGCTCGGCGCGTACGTGATAGCGCTGCTGGTCAACCAGGCGCTGCACATGCGCGAGCACCGGCAGGCCGTCGCGTTCGCGGAGGCCGCGCTGCGGGCCGCCGGGCGGCACATCACCCCGGCGCTCGCCTCGGACCTGTACGCGATGCAGGCCAAGGCGTACGCGCACATCGGCGACGGTACGAGCGCCCTGGAATGCGTCCGGCGTGCCGAGTCCGCCGCCGACCGCATCCGGCGCGGCCACGAACCGGACGAGACGGGCTACGTGCAGCCCGGGTTCGTCAACGTCCAGGTGGCCGAGGCGCTGCTCCGCCTCGGGGACTGCGCGGGGGCCAAGGAGCACGCGCAGGAGGCCGTGCACACGCCGGCGCACGACCGGGGGCGGGTGCACCGGCTCGCGGTGCTCAGTCAGATCCAGTTGCGCCAGGGCAACGCGGAACAGGCCGTGGCCACCGCGGTCGAGATGGCCGAGCGGGCCCGCGGGATGGAGTCGCAGCGGCTGCGCGACAGACTCCGGGCGGTCCGCGAGCACCTGGTGCGCAGCGGGTGCGCCGGCACGGCCGAGGCCGCCGAGCTCATCGACGGAGCGCTGCGCGTGCCGCTCTGAGCCCCCGTCCGATTCCCTCTGGGTTCTTTCTGGTCCCTTTCGAGAGGCGCTCGTTCACACCCCTGCTGCGATATTGCCATCAACTCGGCGGAAGGTGGCAGAACCGTGCAGTGGACGAAACAGAACGAGCAAACCGTGTACGAAAACAGGTGGTTCAGCGTCAATCTGGCAGATGTCGAACTCCCTGACGGCCAGCACCTCGACCACTTCCTCATCCGGCTGCGCCCCGTGGCCGTGGCCACGGTGGTGAACGAGGCGAACGAAGTACTCCTGCTGTGGCGGCACCGTTTCATCACCGACAGCTGGGGCTGGGAGCTGGCGGCCGGCGTCGTCGAGGACGGCGAGGACATCGCGTACGCGGCCGCGCGGGAACTGGAGGAGGAGACCGGCTGGCGGCCGGGACCACTGCGGCACCTGATGAGTGTCGAACCGTCCAACGGCCTCACGGACGCCCGGCACCACATCTACTGGACCGACGAAGGGACGTACATCGGCCACCCCCAGGACGACTTCGAGTCGGACCGCAGGGAATGGGTCCCGCTCAAGCTCGTCCCCGACATGATCGCCCGGGGTGAGGTCCCGGCCGCCAACATGGCGGCCGCCTTACTCCTGCTCCATCACATGCGCCTGTGAGGACGGGTCTCGCCCCGGCGTCAGCGGCCCAGCAGCTGCCAGACCGCGACGGTCAGGGCGCCGACGGCGGCCAGCGCGGCCACCGCGGGCAGCGGCCAGCGGGTGTGCTCGAGCGCGGTGACGCGTGCGTTCAGCTCGTCCTGGTCCTTGGCCGTCTCGTCGTCGCGGTGGGCCAGCAGGGCCAGCCGGCCGTCGACGCGGGTCAGCCCGACCTCGAAGACGCGGCGTAACTCTGCGAGTTCCTCGGGGACCACGGGACGCTCCGGGTCGGTGGTCACGGGTCCGCTCCTTTCCGTAGCCGTCACTTCCTTGTCGTACGCACCTTGGTGCGCACGGGAAGTCAACTCGCCTGGTGGGCGCGGCGGGAGCGTGTGCGGAGGGCATATGCGGGTCACGCGCGCGTGCCCCGTGCGAACGCGACGGGCCCGGTGTTCCGAAGAACACCGGGCCCGTCGGCGAGCACGGAGTGTGATGCCCCGCGGGGCACGGCTCAGGCGTACGTGTAGAAGCCCGAGCCCGTCTTGCGGCCGAGCCGGCCCGCGTCGACCATCCGCTGCAGCAGCGGGGGAGCGGCGTACAGCGGCTCCTTGTACTCGGCGTACATCGAGTCGGCGATCGAGACGATCGTGTCGAGGCCGATCAGGTCCGAGAGCTTGAGCGGGCCCATCGGGTGGGCGCAGCCCATCTCCATGCCGTTGTCGATGTCCTCGCGGCTGGCGATGCCGGACTCGAACATCCGGATCGAGGAGAGGAGGTACGGCACGAGCAGCGCGTTCACGACGAAGCCCGAGCGGTCCTGGGCGCGGATCGCGTGCTTGCCGAGGATCTTCTCCACCATGGCCTGGGCGCGGCTGATCGTGCCCTCGGACGTGGTGAGCGCCGGGATCAGCTCGACGAGCTTCTGCACCGGGGCCGGGTTGAAGAAGTGGATGCCGATGACCTGGTCCGGGCGGGACGTGGCGACGGCCAGCTTCACCAGCGGGATGGAGGAGGTGTTCGACGCGAGGATGGCGTCGGGGCGGGTGACGACCTGGTCGAGGACCTGGAAGATCTCCGTCTTGACCTGCTCGTTCTCCACGACGGCCTCGATCACGAGGTCGCGGTCGGCGAACTCGCCGAGGTCCGTGGTGAACGTGAGGCGGGCCTGCGTCTCCGCCAGCTCCTCCTCGGTGATCTTGCCGCGCTCGGCGGCCTTGGCGAGCGAGTTGAGCAGTCGGGTCCGACCGATCTCCAGAGCCTCGCCGGTGGTCTCGGCCACCTTCACGTCCAGGCCGGAGCGGGCGCAGACCTCTGCGATCCCCGCGCCCATCTGGCCACAGCCCACCACTCCGACGCGTTGGATGTCAGTCAAGGGGTCCGTCACCTCGTGCCTTTCGCTGATCTTCCGGGGTCGCCGGGGATCGGGGGTCTACCGGGGCTGCACGTTACCCCGTCGTAGGGGCAGGAGTGGAGCCCGGGTTGACGCCGGATCGCCCCGGCCACACGGTGGCACAACGGAACCGGCGCATCCATGGGACGTATCTCACGTCCACGGAGGCGCCGGTGTGAGAGGTGCGGGTGGGGTGGGGAACGGGGGTGCGGAGTGGGGTTCGCAGTGGGGTGTGGGACGGGGTGCGGGGTCGGATGTGGGCCGAACCCCGCCGGGCTCTAGGCCGTGGCGGTCGCGTGCCGGACCTCGCAGTCGGGGCCCGGTGACACGATCGCCTCGTGACCGTCCTCGAAGCGGACACGGAACGGCGGGCCGCTGTCGCCGCCGAGGACCTCGATGATCTCGGCGACCTTGTCGTGCTGGCCGACGACCCGGCCGTGGACCAGCAGCCGGTCTCCTTCGCTTGCCTGCATCACGGAACCTCCTCGCCATACACGTCGGTACGCCCAGTTTAGGCTTCTCGTCCCTTTCGGGACCCCCGTCGGCCGGACCTCTGTGTCACCGCGATGCACAGCAGGACCACGACCGCGGTGAGCGGCGCCGCCACCGGCAGGTGCTCCCCGAGCAGCGTCACCGACCACACCAGCGTGAGCAGCGGCTGCGCCAGTTGCACCTGGCTGGCCCGGGGGACACCGATCAGCGCCATGCCCCGGTACCAGACGACCATCCCGAGGAAGAGCGAGCCGACCGACACCCACAGCAGGCCCGCCACACTGTGCGCTGTGAGCCGCACCGGCTCGTGCGGCAGGGCGAGCGCCGCGCCCACGATCGCGAGCGGCAGCGACAGGACGACGGCCCAGCCGATCACCTGCCAGCCGGGCATGACGGAGGCCAGCCGCCCGCCCTCCGCGTAACCGGCCGCGCAGACGAGCAGGGCCGCGAACAGATACAGATCGGCGCGGCCGAGCGCGCCGCCGCTCTGCTGCACCGTGAACGCGAGGACCGCCGCGGCGCCCGCGCAGGCCGCGCACCAGAACGCGCGCGACGGCCGGGCGCCGGTCCGCAACACCGACACCGCGGCCGTCGTCAGCGGCAGCAGGCCCACGACGACGGCGGAATGCGCGGTCGTCGCCGTCTCCAGGGCCAGCGTCGTCAGCATCGGGAAGCCGAGCACACAGCCGCCCGCGACCACCGCGAGCCCCGCCCAGTCGCGCGGTCGCGGCACCGGTATCCGCAGCGCGAGCAGACAGCCGCCGGCGATCAGCGCCGCGAGCACCACCCGCAGGCTCACCAGAGACCAGGGCCCGAACCCCTCCAGGCCCCAGGCCGTACCGGGGAAGGTCAGCGAGAACGTGGCGACCCCTGCCGCCGCGAGCAGCAGGCCGCGGCCGGAACCGGGGCCGCCCCGGGCATCCGCCGAGGTGCCTGCCGAGGAGCCCGCTGACGTGTCCGCCGAGGTGCTCGCCGACGTGTCCGCCGAGGGGTCGACTGCTACTCCGCTCGGCGCGATAGCGCTATTCTCTGCTCTCATGCATGAGCGTAGCAGTGGGGATGAACTGGCGAAACAGCTCCGATCCGAGCTGAACCGCTACTCGACCGGTGAGAAGCTGCCGTCGAGCCGGGCCCTCGTCGACCGCTTTCGCGTCAGCCCCGTGACCGTCTCCCGGGCCCTGGCCCAGCTCGCCGCCGAGGGCCTCGTCGTGACCCGCCCGGGCGCCGGCGCCTTCAAGGCCGCACCGCGCGCCACCGCACCCGTGGGTGACACCTCCTGGCAGGAGGTCGCGCTCAGCGCCGAGACCGCCGGTGAACCCGTCCCGCGCGCGGTCGACGCGTCCGGCGTCCTCATCACACTCGCCGCCTCGCCGCCCGGCGTCATCGAGTTCAACGGCGGCTATCTGCACCAGGCCCTCCAGCCGACCGCCGCCATGGCCGCCGCCCTCGCCCGGGCCGGCCGCCGCCCCGGCGCCTGGAACCGCCCGCCCGTCGACGGACTCCCCGAACTGCGCGACTGGTTCGCCCGCGGCGTCGGCGGCGGCGTCACCGCAGCCGAGGTCCTCGTCACCAACGGCGGCCAGTCCGCCCTCGCCACCGCGCTGCGCGCCCTCGCCCCGCCCGGCGCCCCCGTCCTCGTCGAGTCGCCCACCTACCCCGGCATGCTCGCCATCGCCCGCGCCGCAGGGCTCCGCCCCGTACCCGTCCCCGTCGACCACGACGGCGTCCGTCCCGAACTGCTCGAACAGGCCTTCAAAGCGACCGGCGCCCGCCTCTTCGTCTGCCAGCCCCTGTTCCAGAACCCCACCGGTGCCGTCCTCGCCCCCGAGCGCCGCCCCGAGGTGCTGCGCATCGCCCGCGCCGCCGGAGCCTTCGTCGTCGAGGACGACTTCGTGCGCCGGCTCGTCCACTCCGATGCCGGACCGCTGCCCAGGCCGCTGGCCTCCGACGACCCCGACGGCGTCGTCGTGCACGTCTGCTCGCTCACCAAGGCCACCTCGCCGAGCCTGCGCATCGGCTGCCTCGCCGCCCGCGGCCCGGTCCTGGAGCGGCTGCGCGCCATCCAGGTCGTCGACCAGCTCTTCGTGCCGGGCCCGCTCCAGGAGGCCACCCTCGAACTCGTCGGCTCCCCGGCCTGGCCGCGCCACCTGCGCACCGTCGCCGCGGAACTCAAGCACCGGCGGGACCTCCTCGCCGCCGGGATCGCGGAGCGGCTGCCCCAGCTGTCCGTCGACCACATCCCCTCCGGCGGCTACCACCTGTGGGCCCGGCTCCCCGACGGCACCGACGAGCAGCGCCTCGTCGCGAGCGCCCTGCGGGCCGGCGTCGCCGTGCCCCCGGGCCGTCCCTACTTCGCGGCCGAGCCGCCGGCCCCGTACCTGCGGCTCAGCTTCGTGGCCGTCGCCGGGGCCGCCGAGATCACCGAGGGCGTACGGCGCCTCGCCGCGGCCTGGGCCGAACCCTGACGGACGCGGCCCTTGACCTCTCCTACCAGCGAGTAGACCATCGGGCCCATGCAGCTCAGCGTCACGCTTCTCGCCGCCGCGCGCAGCTCCTCCCTGCTCGCCGAGCGCTTCGACGACGACCGCCCGCTCGACGAGGCCGGCTGGTACGAGGTGCAGCGCGTGGGACCGGTGCTCGGAGCGCTCGCCGCGGCCGAACTGCGCTACTGCTCACCCACCCCGCGCAGCCGGGCCACCGGCGACGCCCTCGGACTCGCCCCGCTCGTCCAGCCCGCCCTGCGCGACTGCGACATGGGGCGCTGGCGCGGCCGCACCCTCGGCGAGGTCACGGCCGTCGAACCGGCCGCCGTCGACCACTGGCTGCGCGACCCCCGCTCGGCCCCGCACGGCGGCGAACCGCTGCTCGCCTTCATCTCCCGCGTCGGCACCTGGCTGGACACTCGGCCCGCCGACGACGGCACCCGGATGGTCGCGATCGCCGAGCCCTCCGTCGTCCGGGCCGCGCTCGTCTACGCCCTGAAGGCGCCCCCGTCGACGTACTGGAACATCGACGTACGCCCCCTGTCGACGGCCACCGTCAGCGGGCAGCCGGGGCGCTGGAACCTGCGGCTCGGCGGTAGTCCGTCGTGAGGAGCAGGTCCTTCGCCGGGCCCCGCACCCGCCACACCGACCGCCAGACGTCCGGTCCGGTCACCGTGAACGTGCCCCGGTAGAGGTCCGCCGCGCACGGATGGTCCGTGACGTGCGTGCCCGTGCGCAGGTCGAGGCCGTGGAAGAACCGGCCGTCCGCGAAGCGCACCACGACCGTGCCGGGCTCGTCACCGGGCCGGAAGAAGAGCGTGCGCTCGGCTGGCCGCGCGACCCCGCGCCAGGTGAACGCCCCGGACTCGAAGTGCCGCAGCCCGCCCTCGCCGTCCCCGGCCAGGCCGAAATCCGTCGTCCCGACGAAGCGGCCCGTGACGTCCTCGGACAGGTCCCGCACGCTGCGCTCGACGTCCCAGCGCCCGCCCAGAAACCCGAGCGCGTCGGGCACCGCCCAGGTCTCGCCCACGCCCCTCGCCCCTTCCACCGAAGCCCTGTCTCCCGGATCCGCCGCAGTCTAGGACGCCCGGCTTCGGGCAGGTCCTGCCGAGCGAGCTCTCCTGCCGGTTCCACGGCTCGGGCCGCAGCCGGAAACCGATGTCACCTCGTCGGGAATCGGCGTCAGGACGTCCCTCCGGTCAGCCCCTCGACCGTGCCGAGCTGCTTCCAGGACCCCTTCACCCGTCGGTCGACCCACACGGGGCGGTCCTGGGCGCGGTGACCCTTGAACGCGTAGTGCCCGAGCAGTCCGTCCACCTCCACGTCGTCGAGGTCCGTGCGCAGTTGGGCCCGCACCATGTCGAGCTGCTCGACGGCGGGCCGCTCCGCGCCCAGCGCCCGGTCCACCGCCGCCGCGACGGCCAGCGTCGTGTCGTACAGCTCCGCCGTGCCCCGGTGCTTCAGGAGCGCGCGTACCTCGGCGGGCGCCGAGCAGAGCTTCGGGAAGTCCGCGCAGTCGGGCTTCTGCCGCTCGTCGTTGAACGCGCGGAAGCGCAGGCTCCCGTCCGGGAGCTGCGCGTCGTTCCGGTCGAACATGGCGCGGTCCTCCGGGGTGTCGCAGGCGTTCGCGTACGCGTCACGCACGGCGAGGGAGGTTCCGCGCTCGATCATCTTCTCGATCCGGTCCTCGTCGTCGTGCGAGGGCAGGTCGCTCACCACGACCAGCTGTGAACGCTTGCGGTCCAGGTCCTTCAGGAACTTCGCGGTGTCCGGGGTGCTCGTACCCCGCCCGTCGACCGTGTCGTCGGCCGTGAGCCCGGACGCCCGCAGGCCGATACCGAACGACTCCTCGCCCGAGTACGACGCCGTCCAGTCCAGTTCCGATATGTCCATCACCCGCTCCATGCCGAAGGCACCGCGCAGATAGCGTCCGGCCTGCCGCCCGGCCGCCGTCTCGGGCGCCGTGACGCCGTACTCGACGCCCTCCGCCGCCCACGTCGACCGGCACACGTTGACGACGGGCATGCCCGCCTCGAGGTCGTCGAAGTCCGCGATGTCACCGATCAGGGCGAGTGCCGACGGGTGCCGGTCGGTGAAGGTCGCCGCCGACTCCTGGTCGTCCCGTACGGTGACGACCTCCAGCGGCACCTTGTGCTTCGAGCGCCGGCGCGCCTCGTCGAGGGCCGCCCGCACGGTCCGCTCGCGGGCCTTCGCCGTGGCACCCGCCGCGTCGTCGTCCACGGCGAGTCCGATCGTGTACGTCCCCAAAGGCGCGGTCGACGTGGCGACCGGGGGAGGGCCGTCGGGCCCGGTCTCGACGACGCCGTCCTCCCCGTCCGAGGCGGCAGAGAGGCCGATCGCCGTGGGCACCCCGAGGACGAGCAGCGCGGCGGCCACGCCGAGGAGGGGACCGCGACGGGAGCGGCGGGGCGCCGGGGGAGCGGGCGTCCAGGCGCTCACCGGCGTCCTCACGGGCTCCGGTGCGGGTGCGGGCTCCGGTTGCTTCGCGACGGGTACGGCGTCCTTCACCACCGGCACGGGCTTCGGAGCCGGAGCCGGAGTCGGGACAGGTGTGGGCGCCGGCTTCGTACCCGGCCGCGCCGCGAGCACCCGCTCCAGCGCCTCCCGCGCGTCCGCGGGCCGCTCCCCGGGCTCCTTCGCCATCAGGTCGAGCACCAACCGGTCGACCGCGGGCGTCAGTTCGGCCCGCGCCCTGCTGGGCCGCAGCGGCACGTCGTTGAGGTGGTTGAACATCACGCCCGCCGCGTCACCGACGAACGGCGGCCGCCCGACGAGCAGTTCGTACAGCACGCACCCCACCGCGTACAGGTCCGCGCTCGCGTCCCCGGCCCCGTCGCGGAACCGCTCCGGCGCCATGTACTGCACGCTCCCGAACGGCAGCTGCCCCGTGTGCGTCAGCCGTGGATCGGCGGCGCGGTAGGCCACGTAGCGCGCGATCCCGAAGTCCACGATGCGGGCCCGCGAGACCCCGGACTCCTCGGAGACCATGATGTTGGCCGGCTTGATGTCCCGGTGCACGACGCCCGCGCGATGCGCCACGTCCAGGCCCCGGCACACGTCCGCCGTCCACGCCAGCGCGTCCGCCACGGACACCCGTACCTCGTCGCGCAGGATCTCCTGCACCGTCCGCCCGGCGACCAGCGCCATCACCAGGTACGGACGCGTCCCGTCGATCCCGTGGTCGTGCACCGCCACGACGTACGGACTGTCCAGCGCCGCCGCGACCAGCGCCTCGCGCCGGAACCTGGCCAGCGCCTCGGACTCCTCCGCGCCCCCGTCCCCGCCGCCCTTGAGGACCTTGACCGCCACGTCCCGGTCGAGCTGCAGGTCCCGCGCCCGCCAGACCTCGCCCATCCCGCCCGCCCCGATGACCTCCACGAGCTCGTACCGCCCGCTGAGCCGATGCCCCCGCACCCCGTCCCCCCTCACGGACCGTTTCTCGGTCCCGGCCACCGAGCCTAGGCCGTGCCGCCGGATCGCGGAGCCCGGCCGCCGCGCTTACCGTGCGAGAGAGGGGAAGGGCCGGGCGCGGGGGAGTGCTGGGTGATCGATTGCATAAACGTGCAGTGCGGCGTATAGTCATGCCATCCAGGAGGAGGGTTCCATGGCGGTACGTGCAGCGGTGGCGGGAGCGAGTGGATACGCGGGCGGCGAAGTCCTGCGTCTGCTGCTCGCCCACCCCGAGGTAGAGATCGGCGCCCTGACGGCGAACACGAACGCGGGGCAGCGACTGGGCGCGCTCCAGCCCCATCTCCAGCCGCTGGCCGACCGCGTGCTGCAGGCGACGACCCCCGAGGTGCTCGCCGGGCACGACGTCGTCTTCCTGGCGCTGCCGCACGGCCAGTCCGCCGCTGTCGCCGAGCAGCTCGGTCCGGACGTGCTGGTGGTCGACATGGGCGCCGACTTCCGGCTCAAGGACATCGCGGACTGGGAGAAGTTCTACGGTTCGCCCCACGCCGGCACCTGGCCGTACGGCCTTCCCGAGCTGCCGGGTGGCCGCGCCGCGCTGGAGGGGTCCAAGCGCATCGCGGTGCCCGGTTGCTACCCGACCGCCGTCTCCCTTGCGCTGGCCCCGGCGTACGCGGCCGGCCTGGTCGAGCCCGAGGCCGTGATCGTCGCGGCGTCCGGCACCTCCGGCGCCGGCAAGTCGCTCAAGCCCCACCTCCTCGGCAGCGAGGTCATGGGGAACATGACGCCGTACGGCGTCGGCGGCGGCCACCGGCACACCCCCGAGATGATCCAGAACCTGAGCGCGGCGGCGGGCGAGCGGATCTCCGTCTCGTTCACACCGACGCTCGCGCCGATGCCCCGCGGCATCCTCGCCACGTGCAGCGCCAAGGCCAAGGACGGTGTCACGGCCGACACCGTGCGCGCCGCCTACGAGAAGGCGTACGGGGACGAGCCGTTCGTGCGGCTGCTCCCCGAGGGCCAGTGGCCCGCCACCGCCGCCGTGTACGGGTCGAACGCGGTGCAGATCCAGGTCGCGTACGACGAGGCCGCCGGCCGCGTCATCGTCATCAGCGCGATCGACAACCTCACCAAGGGCACCGCAGGCGGTGCCGTCCAGTCCATGAACATCGCCCTGGGTCTCGACGAGACCACCGGGCTCTCGACGATCGGAGTCGCGCCGTGAGTGTGACGGCAGCCAAGGGATTCCAGGCCGCGGGCATCGCCGCCGGAATCAAGGAGAGCGGGAACCCGGACCTGGCCCTCGTGGTCAACCGCGGCCCCCGTCTCGCGGCCGCGGGCGTCTTCACCTCCAACCGCGTCAAGGCCGCCCCGGTCCTGTGGTCCGAGCAGGTCCTCAAGGGCGGTCTCGTGTCCGCCGTCGTCCTCAACTCCGGTGGCGCCAACGCGTGCACGGGCCCCCAGGGCTTCCAGGACACGCACGCCACCGCCGAGAAGGCCGCCGAGGTCCTCGGGCTGAACGCGGGAGAGGTCGCCGTGGCCTCCACCGGCCTCATCGGTGTCCTGCTCCCCATGGACAAGCTGCTGCCCGGCGTCGAGACCGCCGCCGCCCAGCTGTCCGAGCACGGCGGCGAGAAGGCCGCCATCGCCATCAAGACCACCGACACCGTGCACAAGACCGCCGTGTACGAGGGCGCCGGCTGGACCGTCGGCGGCATGGCCAAGGGCGCGGGCATGCTCGCCCCCGGCCTCGCCACCATGCTCGTCGTCCTCACCACGGACGCCGACCTCGACAGCGAGGTCCTCGGCAAGGCACTGCGCGACGCCACCCGCGTCACCTTCGACCGCGTCGACTCCGACGGCTGCATGTCGACCAACGACACGGTGCTGCTCCTCGCCTCCGGCGCCGCCGAAGTCACCCCCGAGTACGCCGAGTTCGCCGAGGCCGTCCGCACGGTCTGCGACGACCTGGGCCGCCAGCTCATCGGTGACGCCGAGGGTGCGAGCAAGGACATCAAGATCGAGGTGATCAACGCGGCGAGCGAGGACGACGCCGTCGAGGTCGGCCGCTCCATCGCGCGCAACAACCTCCTCAAGTGCGCCATCCACGGCGAGGACCCCAACTGGGGCCGCGTCCTGTCCGCGATCGGCACGACGTCCGCCGCCTTCGAGCCCGACCGCCTCAACGTCGCGATCAACGGCGTGTGGGTCTGCAAGAACGGCGGCGTGGGCGAGGACCGCGACCAGGTCGACATGCGGTTCCGCGAGGTCGTCGTCACCGCGGACCTCGCGGCCGGCACCGAGGCCGCGACGATCTGGACGAACGACCTGACCGCCGACTACGTCCACGAGAACAGCGCGTACTCGTCATGACCGAGACCCCGCAGAACGAGACCTCCAAGAGCGAGCCGCCGCAGAAGAAGAGCGGCGCGCGCAAGCACACCGCGCTGCCCAAGGCGCAGATCCTCATCGAGGCGCTGCCCTGGCTGACCCGGCACCACGGCAAGACCGTCGTCATCAAGTTCGGCGGCAACGCCATGATCGACGAGGAGCTGAAGGCCGCCTTCGCGCAGGACGTCGTCTTCCTGCACCACGCGGGCCTCAGGCCCGTCGTCGTGCACGGCGGCGGCCCGCAGATCAGCAAGGCCCTCGACCGGCACGGCATCGTCAGCGAGTTCAAGGCCGGCCTGCGCGTCACCACCGAGGACGCCATGGACGTCGTACGGATGGTGCTCGCCGGCCAGGTCCAGCGCGAGCTCGTCGGCCTGCTCAACCAGCACGGGCCGCTCGCCGTCGGCCTCACCGGCGAGGACGCGCACACCATCACCGCCACCAAGCACCAGCCCCGCATCGAGGGCGAGCTCGTCGACATCGGCCGCGTCGGCGAGATCACCGAGATCGACACCGGCGCCATCGAGGCCCTGCTCGCCGACGGCCGCATCCCGGTCGTCTCCTCGATCGCCCGCTCCCAGGACGACCACCATGTCTACAACGTCAATGCTGATACGGCGGCTGCGGCACTCGCTGCTGCGCTGGACGCCGAGACGCTGATGGTCCTCACCGACGTCGAGGGCCTCTACGAGGACTGGCCGAACTCGGACGAGGTCATCAGCCGGCTCACCGCGAGCGAGCTGGAGAAGCTGCTCCCCGACCTGGCGAGCGGCATGGTCCCGAAGATGGAGGGCTGCCTGCACGCCGTGCGCAACGGGGTGCACACCGCCCGCGTCATCGACGGCCGCGTCCAGCACTCGATCCTGCTGGAGATCTTCACCGACGAAGGCATCGGCACGATGGTCGTGCCGGACGGGGAAAAGGGGGGAACGGCATGACCGGCACCGCGGAGCTGGCCCAGCGCTGGCAGGGCGCCCTGATGAACAACTACGGCACACCCCGCATCGCCCTGGCCAAGGGCGCGGGCGCGAAGGTGTGGGACGCCGACGGCAAGGAGTACCTCGACTTCGTCGGCGGTATCGCGGTGAACGCGCTGGGCCACGGCCACCCCGCGATCGTCGACGCGGTCTCCACTCAGATCGCCTCCCTGGGCCACGTCTCCAACCTGTACATGGCCGAGCCGCCCGTCGCCCTCGCCGAGCGGCTGCTGGAGCTCTTCGGCCGCGACGGCGCGGTGTTCTTCTGCAACTCGGGCGCCGAGGCCAACGAGGGCGCCTTCAAGATCGGCCGGCTCACCGGCCGCCGCCACATGGTCGCCACGACCGGCGGCTTCCACGGCCGCACCATGGGCGCCCTCGCCCTGACCGGCCAGCCCGGCAAGCAGGACGGCTTCACCCCGCTCCCCGGCGACGTCACGCACGTCCCGTACGGAGACGTGGACGCGCTGCGGGCCGCGGTCACAGAGGACACCGCCTTCGTGATCATCGAGCCGATCCAGGGGGAGAACGGGGCGGTCACCCCGCCCGCCGGCTACCTCAGGGCGGCCCGCGAGATCACCCGCGCCACCGGCACTTTTCTCGTCCTCGACGAGGTGCAGACCGGCGTCGGCCGCACCGGCCACTGGTTCGCCCACCAGGCCGAGGAAGGCGTCGACCCCGACGTCGTCACCCTCGCCAAGGCCCTGGGCGGCGGCCTGCCGCTCGGCGCCACCGTCGCGTTCGGCGAGGCGGCGAAGCTCCTCAAGCCCGGACAGCACGGCACCACCTTCGGCGGCAACCCCGTCGCGTGCGCCGCCGGCCTCGCCGTCGTGGACACCGTCGCGGCCGTCGGACTCCTCGAGAACACCCGGCGCGTCAGCGAGCGGCTCACGGCCGGAATCGAGTCCCTGAAGCACCCACTGGTCAGCCACGTCAGGGGCGCCGGACTCCTGCTGGGTATCGTGCTCACCGGGCCGCGCGCACCCCAGGTGCAGCAGGCGGCCCAGGACGCGGGCCTCCTGGTGAACGCGCCCGCACCCGACGTCATCCGGCTCATGCCCCCGCTGAACCTGACGGACGCCGAGGCGGACGCGTTCCTCACGGCGCTGCCCGCCGTACTGGACACGGCCGCGGCCGACGGGGAAGCAGGATCCTGAGGATGGGACGACGACGATGAGCAGCAAGGCGGAGAACGACCTGCGCGCAGCCGAGAGCCTCGCGCTGAGCGCGGGTTCCGGCCCGCAGGTGCCGCAGACACGCACGGCCCGCCACCGCAGGATCGTGGACATCCTGAACCGGCAACCAGTGCGCTCGCAGAGCCAGTTGGCGAAGCTGCTCGCCGACGACGGACTGAACGTCACGCAGGCCACGCTCTCGCGCGACCTGGACGAGCTGGGCGCCGTCAAGATCCGCAACACCGGCGGTGAGCTGATCTACGCGGTGCCCAGCGAGGGCGGCTTCCGCACCCCGCAGGCGCCGCTGGGCGAATCGGCGAAGGAGGAGCGCATGCGCCGCCTCGCCGGTGAACTGCTGATCTCCGCCGAGGCCTCGGCCAACCTGGTGGTGCTCCGCACACCGCCGGGCGCCGCCCAGTTCCTCGCCTCGGCGATCGACCAGGCCGAGCTGCAGGTCATCCTCGGCACCATCGCCGGCGACGACACCCTGATGCTCATCAGCCGGGACCCCGCCGGCGGCCAGGCACTGGCCGACCACATGCTGCGCATCGCGCAGAACGACCACTGAGCGGACCCCGCGGGACGTACGTACCGGGCGTCAGGCCGAGCGCCGCGCCCGGTACGACATCCAGGCCGCGACCAGTGCGCCCGACACGTTGTGCCAAACGGAGAACACGGCGGCGGGCAGTGCGGCCAGCGGGCTGAAGTGGGCGGTGGCCAGGGACGCGGCGAGACCCGAGTTCTGCATACCGACCTCGAAGGCCATCGCGCGCGACGAGGGTGCCCCGAGCCGCGCCGCCTTGCCGGCGCCGTAACCGAGCAGCAGACCCAGGCCGTTGTGCAGCACCACGGCGAGGAGCACCAGCCCGGCCGCCGACTTGATGGCCTCGGCGCTGCCCGCCACCACCACGGCGACGATCACGGCCACCGTCAGCGCCGACAGCCACGGCAGCACCTTCAGCAGCCGGTCGACGTAGCGGCCGAGCACGAGCCGCACCACCAGACCCGCGAGCACGGGCAGCAGCACGGTCTTCAGGATGTCCGTCATCATCGACGCGGCGTCCACGGGCAGATAGGCGCCCGCGAGCAGCAGCGTCAGCGGCGGAGTGACCAGCGGCGCGAGGACCGTGGAGACGGTGGCGACCGACACGGACAGGGCGACATCGCCCCGCGCGAGATAGGTGACCACGTTCGACGAGGTGCCGCTGGGTGCGCAGCCGACGAGGATGACACCGGCCGCCAACTGCGGGGGCAGACCCAGCGCGTGGGCGATCAGCCAGCCCAGGCCCGGCATGATCACGTAGTGCGCGACGAGCCCGAGACCCACGGCCCAGGGGCGCTTGGCGACGCCCTTGAAATCGTCGAGCGTCATCGTGAGCCCCATGCAGAACATCACGACGCCCAGAAGGTAGGGCACATTGGTGCCCCAGCCGGCGAAGGTGCCCGGCGCGGTGAGTCCCCAGACGCCCGCCACGAGGACGAGGACGGGGAAGACGGTCACCGCGAGACGGGCCGCGCGGTCGGCGGACGCGGACGCGCTCGGCGCGGGGGCATCGGTGGACGTGAGTTCGGTTCGGCTCTGCACCCGGCGATGCAACGTTGTCGGACCGGAGCCCCGCAACCGTGTCTCGTTATGTGGTCGCTACACGGGTCTCGGGCCCGGCGGCTGCCAGGTCCGGCGAAGGGCTCAGTACCGGGTGATGGCGGTGGCGCCCGACCGGGTGCCGATCGCGATGTGGGGCGCCGTGTCCGGCCGTACCCAGGTCAGGATGCGCCGCATGGCCTCGCCGGGCACGGAGACACAACCGGCCGTCGCCGCCCGGCCGTTGACGTGCAGGAAGATGCCCGCGCCGCGACCGCGCACCGGGGTGCGGTAGTTGAAGCCGACGACCAGCGCGTGCGCGTACTGGGTGCCGTAGTCGGCGAGGTGCTCGGACTCGGTGGCGCGGCAGTCGGCGGGGCGGGGGTCCGTCCAGCGGTTGTAGGCGCGCGAGTCGTTGTCCTGGCACCACCAGGAACTGTCCCGCACCGGCCGGTACGGCATCGAGGTGCCGTCCGGAGCCGCCTCGGTGCCGAACGCGAAGGGCAGGTCGTACAGGCCGGTCGGCGTCGTGTTCGTGCCCTGCTCGCGTCGAGCCCCCTCGACCAGTCCGTTCGCCCCGAAGCGGGCCGGGGCCGAACCTGCCTTCGCCCAGCGGCCGTCGGGCCGCCGGTCCCACCAGGTGACCGTGCCGCTCGTGGCCGCCGTGCGGGGCGCCTCCGCCGTGATCAGCTGGCGGCCCCCGCCCGTGTCGGCGAGGCGCTCGGGCAGCGGGGCGGAGGGCTGGGTGCCGGGCGCGGCCGCCCCGAGCGCCGCGCAGGCGGCGACGGAGACGGCGAGACCCGCACGGACTGCTCGTGAGCGGCGCATGGATCAGAAATTAGCGGGCGGCAGCGGGAGCGGCAGCCCAGGTAGGCCATCCAGGCTCTGTCCGATGTGCTCCTTCTTCCGGAAGTAGGCGTCGAGCGAGGCGTCGTCCTCCCGCGCGAAGCGCTTGCCGTGCAGATCGCGGTCCTCGTCGTACGACAGGAACGGGACCCCGTAGCCGCACGTGTCGCGGACGAGCTCGGCGGTCACGACGATCACGGCGCGCAGGCCGTGCCGCGACGGATCGATGTCGGGGAAGCGCTCGAGGAGTGCGGTGAAACGCGGGTCGTCGCGGAAGACGGGCTCGCCGCGACCGTGGACGCGCATGATGTTCGGCGGTCCCTGGAAGGCGCACCACATGAGCGTGATCCGGCCGTTCTCCCGCAGGTGCGCGATCGTCTCCGCGTTCGACCCCGCGAAGTCCAGATAGGCGACCGTCCGCTCGTCCAGCACGGCGAAGGAGCCCGTGAGGCCCTTCGGTGAGAGATTGACCGTGCCGTCACCGGCGAGCGGAGCGGTGGCCGTGAAGAACATGGGCTGGGACTCGATGAAGGTGCGCAGGTGTCCGTCGATGCGTTCGTAGGTCTTTCCCATGCGGGCATTGCCCGGCGCGGCCGGGGCCGGCGGCATCGTCCGTGAGGGCGATTGACGAATCATGCAGAGGACTGCATACTCATGCATGAGACTTTGAACGCATGAGCACGTTGAACGCATGAACGCCCGGCTTGAGGAGCAGAGCACGTGAGCAGCAACACCGGCGATGTCCGCCTCTGGGGCGGCCGGTTCGCCGACGGCCCCGCCGAGGCCCTGGCCAAACTGTCCGCGTCCGTCCACTTCGACTGGCGCCTCGCGCCGTACGACATCGCGGGTTCCCGTGCCCACGCGCGCGTGCTGCACGCGGCGGGCCTGCTCACCGAGGACGAACTGACCCGGATGATCGCCGGGCTCGACCAGCTCGAGGCCGATGTCGCCGACGGCTCCTTCGTCGGCACCATCGCCGACGAGGACGTCCACACGGCCCTGGAGCGCGGCCTGCTCGAGCGCCTCGGCCCGGACCTCGGCGGCAAGCTGCGCGCGGGCCGCTCGCGCAACGACCAGGTGGCGACGCTCTTCCGGATGTACCTGCGCGACCACGCCCGGATCGTCGGCGGTCTGATCGCCGACCTCCAGGAGGCCCTCGTCGGCCTCGCGGAGGCGCACGCGGACGTCGCCATGCCCGGCCGCACGCACCTCCAGCACGCTCAGCCGGTCCTCTTCGCCCACCACGTCCTGGCGCACGTCCAGTCCCTGTCCCGGGACGCCGAGCGGCTGCGCCAGTGGGACACCCGCACGGCCGTGTCCCCGTACGGCTCCGGCGCGCTCGCCGGTTCCTCGCTCGGCCTGGACCCGGAGGCGGTCGCCCGCGACCTCGGCTTCGAGCACGGCTCGGCGGCCAACTCGATCGACGGCACGGCCTCCCGGGACTTCGTCGCCGAGTTCGCCTTCATCACGGCGATGATCGGGGTGAACCTCTCCCGCATCGCGGAGGAGATCATCATCTGGAACACGAAGGAGTTCTCCTTCGTCACCCTCCACGACGCCTTCTCCACCGGCTCGTCGATCATGCCGCAGAAGAAGAACCCGGACATCGCCGAGCTGGCGCGCGGCAAGTCGGGCCGCCTCATCGGCAATCTGACGGGCCTGCTCGCCACCCTCAAGGCGCTGCCCCTCGCGTACAACCGCGACCTCCAGGAGGACAAGGAGCCGGTCTTCGACTCCTGCGACCAGCTGGAGATCCTGCTCCCCGCGTTCACCGGCATGATGGCCACGCTCACGGTCAACCGGGAGCGGATGGAGGAGCTGGCCCCCGCCGGCTTCTCGCTCGCCACCGACATCGCCGAGTGGCTCGTCAAGCAGGGCGTGCCGTTCCGCGTCGCCCACGAGGTCGCCGGCGAGTGCGTCAAGGTCGCCGAGGCCGAGGGCAAGGAGCTCGACGAGCTGACCGACGACCAGTTCGTGAAGATCTCCGAGCACCTCACCCCCGAGGTCCGCACGGTGCTGAACGTGCCGGGTGCCCTCGCCTCCCGCTCGGGCCGCGGCGGCACCGCGCCCAGCGCGGTCGCGGTCCAGCTCGCCGAGGTCAAGCAGGACCTGACGGTGCAGCGGACCTGGGCGGACGCCAAGAAGTAACCCGCCGACAGCGGTTCACGCGGCCCGGCCCCTCGTGTGGGGGACGGGCCGCATCGCGTTGTCAGTGGGCCCCTCTAGAGTTCCCGACAGTTGATCGGTACGGCTGTCGGGGAGGCAGTGATGGGGTGGATGCCCGCGGGCGACTACGAGGTGGCCCTGGACGAGAACGGCAAGGTCATCTGCCGGAACGGGAAGGGACGTCTGCTCAAGTCGGTTCCCCCCAAGATCGCGGACGAGCAGGCCGTGATCGGCCTGCGCCAGCTCACCGAGTGGCTCGAGCGCCACGAGCGCGACTGCCGCGACCAGGTGGAGAACTGGATGACGCGCTCCCTGCCCGTCCCCACCGCCGTCCTCGCCCGCGTCTGGCCCGATCCGGCCTGGCGCACCGCCCTGCGCGACCTCGTCGTCACCGGCCCTGACGGGGCCGTCGCCGGCTTCCTGCGCGACGCCGACCCCGAGCGCGGCATCGGCCTCGTCGACCTCGACGGCGACACCGTCCGCATCAGCCCCGAGCAGATCCGCGTCCCGCACCCCGTCCTCCTCGACGACCTCGACGAACTGCGCGAGTTCGCCGTCGAGCTCGGCGTCGAGCAGGGCGTCCAGCAGCTCTTCCGCGAGACGTACGTGCGCGGCGCCGACCGCGACACCGGCGCCCGGGGCGTCGACGACTACGAGGGCGGCGTCTTCAAGGAGCTGCGCTTCCTCGTCGGCCGCGCCACCTCCCTCGGCTACCGCGTCCGCGGCGGCCAGGCCGTCCTGCCCGTCCTCGAAGCCGGCCGCGGCATCGAGGCCCGCGTCTGGGTCGGCGACTACGAGGGCTACGAGCAGACCGAGACGGGCCCGCTGACCTGGACCACCCCCCAGGGCGGCGCCCTCACCCTCGGCGAGGTCGGCCCCGTCGCCTGGTCCGAGGGCATGCGCATGGCCGCCGCGCTCTACGCCGGCCGCGACGTCGAGGACGAGGAGCAGGCGGCGTGAGCACCACCGACATCAGCGACCAGCACACACGGAACAGCGCGACGGGGGACCGGCGGATGAAGGACGACGAGCAGACACAGGACACCGGGGCACTCCTCGAAGCGGGCGCCGTCCTGCTCCCCGGTACGCACCAGGGCGAGGACGCCGACGAGCTGACCGTCCGCGCCTACGAACACCCGGTCCTCGAAGGCCGCACCGTCGTCCGCCTCGTCCCCGGGACCCTCGGGGAGGCCGAGGACCTCGCCCTCGACTTCCTCGGCCTGACCCGTACCGCCCACCATGACGGCCTCGGCCAGGTGCGCCGCGAGACCCTCGGCTTCCCCGCCTGGGCCCTCGTCCACGACCCGGCCAACGGACACCACGCGCTCGCCCTCGTCAAGGACGTCGAGCGGTTCTCCCGCATGGCCAAGTCCCGTGCGGGCGCCGCCAAGGAGGGCTTCGAGGCGCTCGGCGAGCGCCTCGGCCGCTCCGTGCCCCACTTCCTGCCCACGTTCTACGAGGAGGCCGGCCGCGCCTTCCTGCGCCACGAGAACACCACGTACGCGGCGCAGTTCTTCGGCAAGGCCCGCGAGGCCGAGCGGGTGCACAGCCTGACCGTCGACGAGGCCCGGCAGCGTGCGGTGTTCCTCGAGTTCGCCTTCGCCGGGGCGCTCACCGTCAAGGCCCTCAAGGAGCACGTCGCCGACCTCACCGCCCGGCTCAGCGCCGAGGACGCCTGGCTCCAGTACCGGCAGCTCGTCGTCGAGCGCTGCGGCGCCGGCATGCCGCCCTACGCCGCCCTGCCGCAGGACGCGCGCAAGCTCATCAAGGCGGCCGGTCTCGACCGCGTCACCGAGGAGACCTCCCTTCTCGCCGATCTGCTGGCCTCACCGGCCGTCGTCCGCGCACCCGCCTCCTTCTGGACGGCGTACCAGGCCACCCTCGTCGTCCTCGCCAAGGAGCGGCCCGAAGTGCGGGCCCGCCTCCTGGAGTTCGTGCCCACCGGTCTGGGCCGCGGCGCCGCCGCCGAGCAGCAGTGGCTCGGCCTGCTCGCCGAGTCCGGCGCCGAGCCGCTCCTCACCGGCCCCGCGGCCGGCGCGGAGGTCTCCGCGAGCGACTGGCTGGCGCGCTGGGCCGCCCACCTCCAGGGCGGGTACCGAGGCCGCCGCCGCACTCCGCTGACCTACGCGCTCGTCGAGCGCATGGCCCCGCGCCTGATCGCCGACGGCCGGCCCGTGGACCTGAACAAGGCGAGCACGCAGTGGACCAGCCGCGTCGACCTCGACCTGCTCGACCTGTGCCTCGCCATCGGAGTCCCCGTCACCGGCCCGTCCCCGGACGCGAACCCGCACTCCTACAGCGGCCGACGCGACCTGGGCCTGAGCGAATGGCTCGACGGCAGCGCCGAGGGACGCCGCGACCTGGCCGCCCTCGCCGCCGACGAGCGGTACGGCCCGCGGCTGCGCGCGGACGTCGGCCACAGCCGGTGGAACGAGAAGCTCCACCTGCGCACCGTCGCCGAACACCCGGTGCTGCGCGGCGTCCTGAGCGCCTGGATCGACGAGCGGACCGACGCCTACACGGCCGCCGCCGGACTGCCCGGCGCCGAGACGGTCCTCAACCAGCTGCGCCGCTTCCGCGCCGTCGCCGCCGAGGTCGCCCCGGACGCCGTGGACCGCGTCCGCCGCCACGACCTCTCCCGCAACCTGGCCCGCACCCTGCGCACCGGAGTCTTCGACGAGCTCGTCTGGCCCGCGCTCGAAGAGGCGATGGAGCGGCTCGGCCCCGCCCCGAAGGGCAACAGCCGAGGCGGCATCCGGGTCAGCGAGTCCTGGCCCGCCCTGATCGTCTCCCACCGCGACAAGGCGGTCGTCGCGGGCCCCGACGGCGTCCTCCTCGAGCACGACCTGCGCGTCCCGAAGGAGGCGGACCGCTGGACCGACCCCGCCTTCCGCTACGTCGACGGCGACCTCCTCGTCATGTGGCGCGAGGACGGCCGCGACCGCGCCTACTGGACCTCCCGGCCCGGCGACGTCTTCGCCCTCTCCGCCTCGCACACCGTCTTCTTCCACCACCGGGACCGCGGCGTCAGCCTGCCGCTGCCCACCGGCGGCCGCACCGCGGGACGCCGCCCGCTGCACGCCGGTGACACCCAGCTCACCGAGGAGGAGCGCGTCATCGGCGACGGCATCGGACACTGGCGGCTGCGCACCACCAGCGCCGGATCGTCCTGGATCGAGTACGACGCGGCGACCGGCGCGACCGGCCGCGCCTCGCTGCCCGCCGCCTTCGCCACCGCCGTGCGCGACGGCAGCACCCTGCGCCCCGCCGACTGTGACCTGCTGCCGATGCGGCCCGGCCTGGAGGAGACCCCGCTCGGCACCGACGGCACCGTCCTCGGCCGCTGGGTCCGCGCCGACGGCGACACCCTCACCGCCGGCACCCCCGACGGCACCACGGTCAGCCTCCCCGACGGCCTGGGCGCCGTCCCCGTCGGCGCCCTGCGCCTGCCCGGCAGCGCGCCCGTGCTCGCCCGGCAGAGCGGCCTCGTGGCGCTCTACGAGGACGGCGCGACCCGGGACAGCGGCCCGCTCGTCGTCGCGCAGCCCGGGAACCCCGGCGGGCGGTTCGCCGCGGGCACCGCGCTCGTGCCGCCGCTTCCGTTCTGGCACCTGCTGCGCGTCCGCGACGAGGCCGGATCCAAGGCCCTGCGCGACTGCACGGACGAGCTCGCCGCCTCCCTGGTCGACACCCTCGCCGAGATCATGGACGAGCACATCGCCGCCACCAGCGGCGAGCGCAGCGAGGAGCAGCGCGCCCAGGACCGGCAGGACCTGGCCGACGCGACCAGCGCCGCCGTCGCCCGCGCCCTGCCCGGCATCACCGACTTCGCCCTGCTCGCAGGCGTCACCTCGGTCGCCCTGGTCCCGGTCGGCCTGCGCGCCACCGCGCGGCGGTACACCGACCCCGAGCCGGCCGGGTCGGGCGCCCCTGCGGCGCCGCGCCCGCCGCAGGCCATGTACGCGGACTTCTCGCCGGAGCACGGCGGCGACAGCACTCTGCTGAGCGCCGTCCGCGCCGCCCTCGGCAACACCGTCACCGGCTACTGGTCCGGCGACGAGCCGACCGTGCTGCGCCACATCAAGGCCGTCAACGACGTGCTCGGCGGCACCCCCGCCCACGGCCCCGCACCCCACCCCGACACCCGCCCGCTCGCCGAGGGCTGGACCCGCGACCCGGGCACCGTCCCCGCCACCAGCAGCGGCTGGCCCCAGCTCCTGGACCGGCTGCCGGTGTTCGCCACCCGGGCCGCCGCCCCGTCCCTGTTCGAGGGCGAACGGGCCGCGCTGCTCCACCTGTTCGAGGCCGTCGCGGCCGGCCCGCTCGGCGCCGGCGGCGGCACGCTGCGCGTCGTCCGGCTCCGCGAGCCCCTGCCGGGCAAGAACGGATCGCCCGTGCGCCGCGGCGAGGTGCACCGCCAGGGCGAACGCACCCTCGTCTTCCTGGAGGCCGAGTCCCTGTACGGGGAGGACCGCGGGCAGTTCCTGGCCTGGCGGGCGCTGGACCACGACCCGTCCGGCGCCTTCGGGGCCGTCGGCCACTTCACCGTGCACGCCGCCACCCCCGTCAGCGCGGGTGTGACCCCCGAGCGGCTCACCGAACTCGTCACGCTGGTGCGGGCGAACGGGCCCGCGCAGTGGGACACGCAGGCCGTCGACCGGCTCGCCGCCGCCCCCGGCTGCGGTCCCGCCCAGGCCGCGCTGCTGCTCACGGGCCGGCCCACCGGCACCCTCACCACCACGGAGATGGCCGAGTGCCGTGAGCTGACCGGCTTCACCCGCACCCAGATCGAGGACGGCGAGGAGCGGCTGCGTGCCCTGCCCCTCGACGAGCGCTGCGAGATCGCCGCCGCCCTGCTGCCCGAGGACCTCACCGCCCTGTGGCGCACCGGCCTCGACGTGGACGCCGCGCACGCGGCGTGGACCGAGCGGCTCGGCACCCTCGTGCGGTTGCCGGAGGGCGGCGACGCCGACGTCCCCGACCTCCCCGCCACCGAGGCCGTCCTCAACCCCGCCCGGCAGGCCTGGCTGACCCGCACCACCACCCAGCGCCTCGACGAGAACGGGCGGTTGCGCGCCGACGACCCGTCCGCGGTGCCGAACCGCCGCACCCTCACGGGCGCCGTCGAGGGCCTCGCGGCCCTCGCCTACGGACTCCCGTACGGGCACCCGCTGCGTGCCCGGCTGCCCGAGGGGCTCACCGCGCTGCGCGAGCGTCTCGCCGACCCGGGGCTGCTCCTGGACGCCGACCTGTCCTGGGCCGCCGAGGGCCGCCTGCCCACCGCCGCCCGGCTGCGCAAGGCCTACGGGATGCCCGAGGCGGGCGGCGCGGAAGCGGACGGAATGACCCGTGCCGGCACCGCGTTCGTCCTCCACCCCTGGTACGCGGAGAACGAGGGCACGCTGCTGCGCCCCGCCGGGCTCACCGGGACGGACGACCCGGCGGTCGGCCTGGCCGAGGGCATCGCCCGGCCCTCCGCGGGCCTTTTCGTCCGCCGGATCGCGGCCGTGCGCGGCGACGAACTCGCCCGCACCCTCGGGGCCGACGGCGGCTTCGAGGGCTACGCGCAGGACCCGACCCGCAGCGTGCCCGAGCTCGTCGCCGAGGTCGCGGAGACTCACGGCATCGGCGCCGACGCCGCGGCCCTCTACCTCCAGCTGCTCGCCCTGCCCGACCCCACGGACCGCAACGTGGCCCGCTGGACCGGCTGGAAGCCCGCCCGCCTCAAGAAGGCCCGCGCCGAACTCGCCGCGACCGACCTCGTCGTCGAGGCCAAGCGCGCCCGGGCCGGCCGTGTCCTGTTCCTGCCCGGCGGCTGGCTCGCGCACAAGGCCCCGGCCCTGCCGGTGGAGACGTGGAAGAGCGGCCTGTACGCGGTGCCGGGCGACAGCAGGGCGGTCCCGATGCTGCCCGTGCCGGAGCTGTTCGCCGTCGCCTGGCAGCGGGTCCGCTCCGGCGACGTCCCGGCGTACGAGGAGCTGACCACCCGCGCCACCAGCAAGGGCCGCAGGCGTGGCTGACCGCGCGGACGGCCACAGGACGCGCAGTTCGAACGACGGAACGACAGTGAGAAAGACGGGGTCATGACCATCACCGAGACGAGCACGGCGACCGGCGCGGCACCGGCCCGGCAGATCGTGCCGCCCGAGGAGCTGTACGCGGCGGAGCTGGCGTTCCTCGCCGCCCACGACGAAGGGCCCCGGCCGCCCGGCTGGGCGCTGACGCCCCGCGCGGTCGTCACCTTCGGGATGGGCAGCGACCGGCCGCTCAGCCTGCCCGAGGGCGCCACCGCGCCCGAGGGGACACCCCGGCGCATGACGATCCGCCGCAAGTTCGTCGGCGAACGGGCGCTCGTCGAGCGCTGCGTGGTGACCCTCGCGGGCGAGCGCGGACTGCTGCTCGTCGGCGAGCCCGGCACCGCCAAGTCGATGCTGTCCGAGCTGCTCGCGGCGGGCGTCAGCGGCACCAGCGCCCTCACCGTCCAGGGCACCGCCGGCACGACCGAGGACCAGCTCAAGTACGGCTGGAACTACGCCTTGCTGCTCGCGCAGGGCCCCAGCTCCAAGGCGCTCGTGCCCTCGCCGGTGCTCACCGCGATGCGCCGCGGCGCCGTGGCCCGGGTCGAGGAGGTCACCCGCTGTCTGCCCGAGGTGCAGGACGCGCTGATCTCGCTGCTCTCCGAGCGCCGCATCGCCGTGCCCGAGCTCGCCGGCACCGAGGACGCCCAGGCGCACGCGGCCCCCGGGTTCAACGTCATCGCGACGGCGAACCTCCGCGACAAGGGCGTCTCCGAGATGTCCGCCGCGCTCAAGCGCCGGTTCAACTTCGAGACCGTCGGCCCCATCGGCGACTTCGAGGCCGAACTGGACCTGGTGCGCAGCCAGTCCAGGGCCGCCGTGGAGCGCTCCGGCGCCGCGTACCGGCTCGACGACACGGTCCTCGACATCCTCGTGACCGCCTTCCGTGAGCTGCGCACCGGACGCTCGGCCGAGGGCTGGGAGATCGAGCGGCCCTCCACCGTCATGAGCACCGCCGAGGCCGTCTCCGTGGCCACCGCCCTGGGTCTCGCCACGGCCTACTTCCCCGGCGACCGGGACCCCCTCGCGCTGCTGCCCGGCCACCTCACCGGCGTCGTGCGCAAGGACGACCCGGCGGACGCGGCCCGGCTGCTCGGCTACTGGGACGGGGCCGTGCGCCGCCGCGCCGAGGAGGGCTCCGCCACCTGGCGCACCCTGTGGGACCTGCGTCCGGTGCTGGAGGGCTGACCCGTATGACCACCCCGCCGCCGCTGCCGCAGGCCCCGGACGAGGCCGTCGCGGCGCTCACCGCGCCCGACGGCCCGTACCTGATCGGCGTACGGCACCACGCGCCGTCGCTCGCCGCCGCCGTGCCCCGGCTGCTCGACGCGGCGCGGCCCGACGTGCTCCTCGTCGAACTGCCCGCGGAGACCCAGGACTTCCTGGGCTGGCTGGCCGACGAGGAGACCGTCGCACCCGTCGCCCTCGCGGCGGTCCCGGAGCCGGAGCCCGGGGCGGACGCGGCGGCGGACCGGCGGGGCCCGGCCTTCTACCCCTTCGCCGACTTCTCGCCCGAACTGGCGGCGCTGCGCTGGGCCCGGGACGCGGGCGTGCCCGTGCTCGCCTGCGACCTGCCGCTCGCCGACCGGGCCTGGCGCGAACCCCGACTTCCCGGTCCGGCCGCCTCCGGCCCTGGACTGCAGGCCGCCCTGCGCGACCGGATCACCGGACGTGACGGTGACGACCTGTGGGACCGCCTCGTCGAGGCCCCCGCCCCCGGCGCCACCCCCGAGGAACTGCGCCGCGCCGCGCTGCTCACCGGCTGGGCCCTGCGCCGCGACGCGGACGACGGCCCCGGCATCGACGCGCTCGACCTCGCCCGTGAGGCCTGGATGCGGGCCCGCCTGCGCGAGGCGACCCGGGACGGACGCCGGGCGGCGGCGGTGATCGGCTCGTTCCACGCGGCGGCCTTGACGGGGGAGGCCCTGAGCGCCGACGCCCTGACCGAGGAGCCCCTGGGCACACAGCCTCAGGCTCCCGGACACCCGCCCGCCGACGCCCCCGGCAGCACCGTCAGTCTCATCCCGTACACGTATCCGCTGCTCGACGCCCGGTCCGGCTACCCGGCCGGCATCCGGGACCCGGAGTGGCAGCACCGGGTGCTGGACGCCGCCGGGGACCCGGACGCGCTGCGCGAGGCCGTGCTGCGCGCCGCCGTCGCCGTCAGTGCCGACCTCCGCGCCCAGGGCCACCCGAGCGGTCCCGCCGACGCCCGCGAGGTGGCCCGGGTCGCCGGGGACCTCGCCGCCCTGCGCGGGCTGCGCGCCCCCGGCCGCGGCGAACTCGTCGAGGCGCTCCAGACCGTGCTCGCCCAGGGCGAGCCCCTCGGGCGGGGCCGCGCCGTGGCCCGCGCGATGGAGCGCGTGCTCGTCGGCGAGCGCACCGGCCGGCCCACACCCGCCGCACCCCGCGGCGGACTCGGGCCCGCCGTCGAGCGCGAGGCGGCCGAACTCGGGCTGCCCGGCCCGGCCGAGCCCGGCAAGGAGCGCGACCTGCGGCTCGACGTGCTGCGCACCCCGCGCGACCGGCGCCGCGAGATCCTGCTGCGCCGCCTGACCGTCTGCGGTGTGCCGTACGCGGACGAGCACGGCGTCACCGGCGCGGGCGGCGCGGACGCGCTCACCACCCGGTGGACCGTGACCTGGACCCCCGCGACCGCCGCCGTCCTGACGACCGCGAGCGTGCGCGGCGTGACCCCGGCCCAGGCGGCACAGGGCGTCCTGCGCGCCCGGGCCCGCGCCGCCCGCGACGAGGGCGGCCCCACCCCCGCCCAGGCCCTGACCGCGCTCACGGCGGCGGCCGAATGCGCCCTTCCCGAACTCGCGGAGGAAGCCCTCGAGGAGCTGTCCCGGGCGCTCCCGGCCGCCGGTTCGCTCGCCGAACTGCTCACGGGACTGGCCCTCGTGGACCGGCTCGCCGCCGGACACGTCGCCGGATTCACGCCCGACGGCGACCGGCCCGACCGGCTCGCCGCCGCGTCCGAGGTGCTGAGCGCCGCCGCGGTGCGCGCCGTCGAGGGCATCACCGGTTCCGAGGACCCGGAGGACGCCCGCGCCCTGGTCGAACTGGCGCGCCGCGCCGACGCGCTGGGTTCCCTGCGGCTCACCGACGCGCTGGCCGCGCTGGCCGCCGACGGCACACCGCTGATGGCCTCCGCCGCGGCGGCCGTACGCGTCCTGCTGGGCCACGCGTCGGCCCCGGAGCTCGGCGTCCGCGTCGCGTCCTGGGTCGACGCCGCGTCCGGCTCCGCCGCGCGCGCCGCCCTCACCGCACGCCTGACCGGCCTGTGCACCGCCGCCGGCGCCCTCCTGGAGACCGCGCCGGACGCGCTGGACCCGTTGCTCGACCGGGTGACGGACCTGTCCGACCGGGCGTTCCTCGACCGGCTGCCCGCCCTGCGCGGCGGCTTCGACACCCTGTCACCGGCCGCGCGGGAGCGCCTGCTCGAGACGGTCGAGACCCGCATCGGCACGGCCGTCGGTGAGCTGACGGTCGACCCGGCGACCCAGGCGGTCTGGACGCGGGCGGACCTCGCGGCGGCGGAGACGGTGGCCGGGCTGGATCTCGGCGTACCGCTGACCGCCGTGGACGCCCCGACACCGGACGTTCCCGCGACCGGGCCGGTCCCGCCGGAGGCCCCCGGCACCGTGAAGCACCGAGCCGGAGCCAGTGGGACCATCACTCCCGCCGAGCGCTGGCGGCTCGTGCTCGGACGCCGGGCCGGCGAACTGTCCCCCCGCACCGCCCCGTTGGCCACCGCCCTCGACGAGCTGTACGGGGCCGGCCGCGGCGAGGGCTCCCGCGGCGGGCTCGGCGGCCGCGGCGGCGGACGCGAGGCCCCGTACCCCGGGGTGCGGGAATGGGCCGAGGAACTCACCGCGCTGTTCGGCCCCGGCGTACGCGAAGAGGTGCTGGCCGCCGCTGCGGCAGCGGGCCGTACCGACGCCGTCGAGGCGCTCGACCCCGACGCGGCGCGCCCCTCCGTCGAACTGCTGCGCACCGTTCTCCAGCACGCGGGCGGCCTGCCCGAGTCCCGGCTCGCCGCACTGCGCCCGCTCGTCCGCCGCCTGGTCGACGAGCTGACCCGCGCCCTGGCCACCCGCCTGCGCCCCGCGCTCACCGGCGCCGCCACCGCCCGGCCCACCCGGCGCCCCGGCGGCGGCCTCGACCTGGCCCGCACCCTGCGCGCGAACCTCGCGACGGCGCGGCGCGCGGACGACGGGCGGATCGTCGTCGTGCCCGAGCACCCGGTGTTCCACGGGCGGGCCCGGCGCTCCGCGGACTGGCGGCTGATCATCGTCACCGACGTGTCCGGCTCGATGGAGGCCTCCACGATCTGGGCGGCGCTGACCGCGTCCGTCCTCGCGGGGGTGCCGGCCCTGTCCACGCACTTCCTGGCGTTCTCGACCGAGGTCATCGACCTCACCGAGCACGTCGACGACCCGCTGTCGCTGCTCCTGGAGACGCGGGTCGGCGGCGGCACGCACATCGCGGCCGGCCTGCGCCACGCGCGTCGCCTGGTCACCGCGCCGTCCCGCACGCTCGTCGTGGTGATCAGCGACTTCGAGGAGGGCTACCCGGTGGGCGGCCTGCTCGGCGAGGTACGGGAACTGGTCGGCGCGGGCTGTCACGTGCTCGGCTGCGCCAGCCTCGACGACGCCGGCCGGCCGCGCTACTCGCCGGGCACGGCCGGTCAACTGGTCGCGGCGGGCATGCCCGTGGCCGCCCTGAGCCCGTTGGAACTCGCCCGCTGGGTGGGGGAGAGGATCCGATGACCACCGCTGGACTGCCGCCCGTGCTGCCCGGAGTCACCGCCGAGATCGTCGAGGCGCTGTCACCCCGGCTCACCAAGCGGCTGGACGCCGCCGCGGCCAAACTCGCGGCCCGCCCGCACACGGTGGACCCGGCGTCGGGCGTCCACCGGATCGCCGTCGACGAGGAGTCGAACGTCGAACTCCGCCCGACGGACGGCATCGTGACCACTCCGGACGCGATCCACTGCGACTGCCTCCTGTCCCCGTCCTGCGTCCACCGCGCGGCGGCGGCGACCCTGGCACCGGTGGCCCTCGACTCCGCCCAGAACACGAGCGCGGAGCCAGAACCAGCACCAGGTCCAGCACCGGAGCCGGAGCCGAGTCCCCCGGAGCGGACGAGCACCCCGGCGCTCGATGTCACCGAGCACCCCACGGACACCGCCGCCGCCCACGCCCTCTGGACCGCCGCCGCCCGCCTCCTCGACGCCGGGGTCGACGGCGCCGGGGCCGTCGCCCAGGCCGGACTGCTCCGCGCCGCGCACATCGCCAAGGTCGCCGGACTGCACCGCCCCGCGGCCGCCGCGATCCGCGTCGTGAACGGGGTACGCGCGGCCCGCGGCGCCGACCCGGCCCACCGCACCGCCGAACTGGCCGACGCGCTCACGGAGTTGCTCGGCATCGCCCACGCGCTGGGCAGGCCCGGCACGGACCCCGCCGCGACGGCCGCCCTGCGCGGCACCGCCCGCCGCAGCTACGCGCAGGCCGGATCGCTGCGCCTGTACGGGCTGTTCACCGAGCCCGTGCTGACCGCCACCGGACACGCGGGCTGCGTCACCTGGACCGCCGACGCCGACGGCACCCTGTACCAGGTCCCGGACATCGCCCCGGGCGGGGCGAGCCGGGCGCGCGGCGTCGCCGACCGCGCCGTCCGCCTCGGCGACACCGCCCTGACCCACCGCGAGCTGTCCGGGGCCGGACTCGTCGTCTCCGGCGCCACGGTCGCCGCGGACGGCCGCCTCGGCGCCGGCAAAGCGGTTCAGGCGGTCCGGGCCACGGGCACCGACTGGACCGAAGCGCCCCTGGACGCCCTGTGGTCCGTACCCCTGGCCGACCAGGCGGCGCGGGCGCGCACGTCGCCGGACGGGCTGCTGTTCCTGGACGCCACCCTCGGCGGTGTCCTGCGCGAGCGGGACGGCGAGAGCCTGTCGGCCGACTGCCAGGGCGTCATCGTCCGGCTCTCGGTGGCCCACGACGACCCGGCACTGTCCCACCGGGAGAACCTGGCCCTGCTCGCCTCGGCCCCCGGCACCCGCGTCCGGCTGATCGCCCGGATCGTCCCGTCCACCCCGGCCCGCGCGACCCCGCTCGCCGTACGGCTGCCGTCCGGCGCCCGCCACGACCTGGGCCTGGACCGCCTGACCCGCGCCGACCTCCCCGTGCCCGCCATAACCGGAGAGGCCCCGCCCCGCCCCCGGCCCGGAGAAGGCGCGACCCCGCCCCCCGTCCACCCCCTGCGCCGCCGCGTGGAGCAGTCGCTCGTCGCCGGCCGCCGCGCCCTCCCCCTCGCCCGGCCCGACGAGGCCCCCGCCCTGCGCCGAGCGGGCCTGCCCACGGCCGCGGTCCTCCTGGAGGCGCTCCTCCGCGCGGCCGCCGACCGGGGCCGGGACCCGTTCGGCCGCCTGGCGCCCGCCGATCTCGACGCGTTCGCCCGCACCTGGCTGGCCTGCGCCCGCTACACCCAGGAGGTCACCGAGGCCCTCGGCGCCGAGGCCTGGAAGGCATAGCCCCACAAAGAGCCCGAGAACCTCAAGAGCCACCAACCGGCACCCGCGATGAGACGTCATCCTTTCGAATGAGACATTCATGTCTCATTCAAGCTATGCTCGTCTCATGGCTGTCGACCGATCCCAGACGCTGCACGCCGCCGCGGCTCTCCTCACCCGTAAGTCCACCGCCACGATGGACGAGGTGGCGAAGGCCGCGGGCATCAGCCGTGCCACGCTGCACCGCCACTTCGCGGGCCGTGACGCCCTCGTGCGCGCGCTGGAGGACCTCGGCCTCAGGGAGTGCGAGGCGGCGCTCGACCGGGCCGGCCTCGACACGGGCCCGGCCGGGGACGCGCTGCGCCGGCTCGTCGCCGAGCTCGAACCGGCCGCCCCGCTGCTGGCCTTCCTCAACACGGAGAACCAGCTGTTCGAGGGCGAGGAGCAGCATGCCGGCTGGGCCCGCGTCGACGCCCGCATGGTCGCGCTGTTCCGGCGCGGCCAGGAATCCGGCGAGTTCCGGATCGATCTGACCCCGGCCTGGCTGTGCGAGGCGCTCTACGGCCTCATCGGCAGCTGCGCCTGGGCCGTACAGGACGGCCGCGTCGCGGCCAAGGACTTCTCATACATGATCGCCGAGCTGCTGCTCGGCGGCGCACGACGGAGCGTGGAACCATGACCAGCACTCACCAGCGACCCCAGGTACCGGAGGTGGTGGCGCGCCCCGGCCGGTGGCTCGCCCTCTCCGTGCTCGTGCTGGCCGTGCTGCTCGTCGCCGTGGACGCGACGGTCCTCGGCCTGGCGACCCCCTACATCAGCGAGGACCTGGAGCCGTCCGGCACGCAGTTGCTGTGGATCGGCGACGTGTACTCGTTCGTCATCGCCGGACTGCTCGTCTCCATGGGCAGCCTCGGCGACCGCATCGGCCGCAAGAAGCTGCTGCTCACAGGCGCCGTCGCGTTCGGCGCCGTCTCGGTGCTCAACGCGTACGCGACGACGCCCGAGCTGATGATCCTGGCGCGCGCCCTGCTCGGTGTCGCCGGTGCCACCCTGATGCCCTCGACCCTGGCGCTGATCCGGAACATCTTCCACGACCCGCGCGAGCGTTCCCTCGCCGTCGGCATCTGGGGCGCCATGGCCTCGGCCGGCGCGGCCGTCGGCCCGGTCGTCGGCGGTTTCCTGCTCGAGCACTTCTGGTGGGGCTCGGTCTTCCTCATCAACCTGCCCGTCATGGCGGTGCTCGTCGTGGTCGGCGTCAAGCTGATCCCCGAGTCGAAGAACCCGGTGCAGGGCCCGTGGGACCTGCCCAGCGTCGCCCTCTCGCTCGTCGGCATGATCGGTGTCGTCTACGCGGTCAAGGAAGCGGCGTCACACGGCCTCACCTGGGACGTCGCCCTCTCCGCGCTCGCCGGCCTGTCCGCGCTCGCCGGGTTCGTACGCCGCCAGCTCACCCTGGCGTCGCCGCTGCTCGACATGCGCCTGTTCCGCAACCGCGGCTTCTCCGGCGCGGTCCTCGCCGACCTGCTGACCATCCTCGGCCTGTCCGGCCTGGTGTTCTTCCTGTCCCAGTTCCTCCAACTGGTCCAGGGCCGCAGGCCCTTCGAGGCCGGCCTCGCCGAACTGCCCGCCGCGATCGGCGCGGTGGTCGCCGGACTCGTCGCCGGCGCCGTGGCGCGCCGCTTCTCGGTGCGCGTCGTCGTCGCGGGCGGACTCGCGGCGGTCGGTCTGTCCCTGGCCGTCCTCACCGGCCTGAGCCAGGACACGGGCTACCCGCTGCTCGGCACGGTGCTCCTGGTCGTCGGCGTCGGCGCCGGCTTCTCGTTCACCGTGACCGCCGACGTGATCCTCTCCAGCGTCCCCAAGGAACAGGCGGGCGCGGCCTCCGCGGTCTCGGAGACGGCGTACGAGCTGGGCGCGGCCCTCGGCATCGCCCTGCTCGGCTCGATCGTCACCGGCGTCTACGCGGGCTTCACGGTCCCGGCCGGCACCCCGGCCGAGGTCGCCGACGCGGCCCACGCCTCGCTCGGTAGCGCCGTCGAGTCCGCGGGCGCGCTGCCGCCGGCCCAGGCCCACGAACTGCTCGGCTCGGCCCAGGGGGCCTTCGTCGACGGACTCCAGGTGGCCGCGGGCATCGGCGCCGCGGTGCTCCTCGTGACCTCGGTCGCGGCCTGGTTCCTGCTGCGGGGCCAGCAGTTGGAGAAGTGACCCGCCCCGGTGACGCCGTCCGGGTGACGCCGTCCAGATGAACACGGCACAACGACCGGGGCCCGGTCCCGCGGAGCGAACTCCGCGGGACCGGGCCCCGGCCACAGCCGGCGAAGAGCTACGCGGCCTTCGCCTTCGTGGCGTACATGTCCACGTACTCCTGCCCCGAAAGGCGCATGACCTCGGCCATCACCGAGTCGGTCACGGCCCGCAGCACGTACCGGTCGCGGCCCATGCCGTCGTAGCGGGAGAACTCCATCGGCTCGCCGAAGCGCAGGGTCACCCGGCCCGGGCGCGGCATGCCCGCGCCGCCCGGCTGCAGCTTGTCGGTGCCGATCACCGCGAACGGCACGACGGGCGCGCCGGTCATCAGCGTCAGGCGCGCGATGCCCGTACGGCCGCGGTACAGACGGCCGTCGGGGGAGCGGGTGCCCTCCGGGTAGATGCCGAAGACCTTGCCCTCCTCCAGGACCCGGCGGCCCGTCATCAGCGCGGCCACACCGCCGTTGGCGCCGTCCCGGTCCACCGGGATCATGCCGACGCCGGTGAAGAACCACGCCATCAGGCGGCCCTTGAGGCTCTTGCCGGTGACGTACTCGTCCTTGCCGATGAAGAACACCTGCCGGTCGCAGACGAGCGGCAGGATCATCGAGTCGATGAACGTCAGATGGTTTCCGGCCAGAATGACGGGGCCGTCGCCCGGAATCTTCTCAGCGCCCTCCACCTGTGGGCGGAACATCAGGCGCATGATCGGTCCGAGCACTGCCTTGATGAGCGCGAAGCGGGACAACGGGCCCTCCGGGGTCAAGGAATGGACATAAGGTCTGTGCAGGTGAGGACGATACTCGCGCGTACGGTCTTCCCGCACATCGGGTTCACCGAGTGGATACACAGTGTTGATCCGGGTTGATCCCGCACGACGCCACCGACGCACCCCTGCCACGCGCACGACACACAGCGGTCATCCCGCATCACCCTGACGTTCCGTACGCGGTCTCCCCCTGGCCACTCCCGCGCACCTACGATCGGTCCCGCTTTGACAGGTGCAAGGCAGTAACTCGGCGGGAGGAGCGCTCCATGGGGAACGAGAAGACTCAGGCGGCACACGAGGCGGGCACCAGCGGGGGAGTGGGCCGGCGGGCGCTGCTCGGCGCCGCGGTGCTGAGCGCCGGCGCGGCCGCCGTCGCCCTGCCCGGCACGGCCGGAGCCGCCGACCGGGCCAGTGGCGGGAATCACTCGGGACAGGGCTACACCTCGCTGCCCGTACCCACCGTCATCGCCCACCGCGGCACCAGCGGCTACCGCCCCGAGCACACCCTCGGCTCCTACCAACTCGCGCTCGACATGGGCGCCCACGTCATCGAGGCCGGCGACATCGTCCCCACCAAGGACGGCCGGCTCGTCTGCCGCCACGAGCCGGAGATCGGCGGCACCACGGACGTCTCGGCCCACCCCGAGTTCGCCGCCCGCAGGACCACGAAGGTCATCGACGGGGTCTCCACCACCGGCTGGTTCACCGAGGACTTCACCCTCGCCGAACTGAAGACCCTGCGGGCCGTCGAGCGCATCCCGGGCAACCGGCCGCACAACACCCTCTACAACGGCCGCTGGGAGATCCCCACCTTCGAGGAAGTCCTGAAATGGCGGGCCGAGCAGAGCCGCGCCCGGGGCCGCGAGGTCTGGATCCACGTCGAGACCAAGCACCCCACCTACTTCCGCAAGCTCGGCCTCGGCCTCGAGGAGCGGATCGCCGAGCTGCTGCGCGCCCACGGCCTGCACCGCAAGAACGCGCCCGTCTTCCTGCAGTCCTTCGAGCCGACCAGCATCCAGCGCCTGGACAAGCTCGTCGACAACCCGCTCGTCGTCCTGCTCTCCTCGGCCGGCTCCCGCCCCGCCGACTTCGTCGAGAACGGCGACCCGCGCACCGTCGCCGACCTCATCACGCCCGCGGGCCTGAAGGAGATCGCCGGCTACGCGCAGGGCATCGGCCCGACCCTCGACCTGATCATCCCGAAGGACAAGAGCGGCAAGCTCGGCGAGCCCACCACCCTCGTCGAGGACGCGCACGCCGCCGGGCTGATCCTGCACCCCTACACGATGCGCAACGAGAACACCTTCCTGCCCGCGGACTTCCGCAAGGGCACGGACCCGAACTCGTACGGCGACGCCTTCGGAGCCTTCAAGACCTACTTCGCGACCGGCATCGACGGCATCTTCACCGACAACTGCGACACCGGGCTGCTCGCCCGCGAGGACTTCGTCAACGGCTGAGCCGCCGGTCCCGGTTGGAGTGAGACGCGGCCGCCCCGGCAACCGGGGCACCGGGCGGCCGCGTCCCGCCGGGCATGATCCACGACACCGTCTTCGAGACCCTGCGCCCGCTGCTCGCGGCCGAGGCCCGCGCCGAGCTGCCCGGCGAGGGGCGGGCCGACCTCGAGCAGGCCGTCTGGCTCCGCCTCCTGGAACACCTCGACACCCAGGGACCACCCGCCGACCCGGCCGCCTGGCTCACCGCCACCGTCCGCGCCGAAGCCCGCCGGCACCGCCGCACCGCCCGGCACGAGCAGCCCTACGCCGGTGAGCCCGTCGCCGAGCACCCCGACCACAGCGACCCCGAGCACCACACCCTGCGCACGGAGCGCGCCCGTGCCCTGCATTCGGCCGTACGCCGGCTGCCCGGCCGCTGCCCGGGCCTCATCGGCGCACTCCTGTCCCCCAAAGACCTCACTTACCGTGAAATCGCAGGTGAGTTGGGTATCTCACAGGGCAGTCTTGGACCGGAACGTTCCAGATGTCTGGGATGCCTGCGCAGAATCCTGCCCGCCGAGGTTGCGCCGAGGCGTCGTCGGGGAAAAGGGTGAGGGACGACCGGCGGACAGGTGAGCGGGAGGCATGCACACATGGGCATGAGCGTGACCATCTCTGCGGCGACCGATGCGGACGCCGAGCAGATCCTCAAACTGCAGTACCTCTGCTACCAGAGCGAGGCGCAGCTCTACGGGGACTACTCGATCGAACCCCTCACCCAGTCCCTCGACTCCGTCAGGGCCGAACTGACGGGCGGCACCGTCCTGGTGGCCCGCCTGGGTGACGAGGTGGTGGCCTCCGTCCGGGGGACGGTCGACGCGGACGGCACCGCGCGGATCGGCAAGCTGATCGTCCACCCGCGCATGCAGCGCCACGGCCTCGGCGGACGGCTCCTCACCGCCATAGAGTCCGCCCTCGCCGGCCCGGCCAAGCGGTTCCAGCTGTTCAGCGGCCACCGCAGCGAGCACAACCTGCGCCTCTACCGGAAGCACGGCTACGCGCAGGTCTCCACCCGTCAGGTGGACGAGCGGCTCACCCTCGTCACCCTCGCCAAGGAGATCGACGCCTCGGCGCTCGCCACGAGCGCCTGACCGCGGCTCAGGCGGCGGTGGCCTCCGGCCGCTGCCGCAGCACGCCCTTGCGCAGCCAGTACATGCCGGTGACCGGCAGCAGCACCGGGATGAACAGGTACTCCATCCCGTAGTCCGACCACACCGTCTGGTCCGGGAACGCGGAGGCGTCCACCAGCGTCCACGTCCCCACGATCAGCACGCCCGCCAGCTCCAGGGCGCAGCACACGAAGGCCGAACGCCGGGCGCGGTCGCCGCCGCGCACCAGCGAGTACGTGATGAAGCCGTACACCAGGCCCGCGACCGCCGACAGCGAGTACGCCAGCGGCGCCTTGTCGAACTCGGTCGAGATCTGGAAGGCCGACCGCGACACCGCGCCGACGACCATCACGCCGTACAGCCACACGAGCAGCAGCCCGGGACCGCCGATGAGCCGGCGCCGCCCGCCCCGCTCCGGCTTCTCCTCCGTCTCCGCGTGCTCTGGCTCCGCGTGCTCCGAAGAGGTCATCGCCACCTCATCCTCCCCAGATGTCGTAGAGCCGTACTTCGAGGACCGCGAGCACGACACCGCCCGCGGCGACCGTCACCGACCCCCAGCGGGTCCGCTCGGCCAGCGACATGAACCCGGCCGCCGGCACGCACGCGAACGCCCCGATCAGATACGCGACGAAGATCGTCGTGCCCTGGTCCGGCTTCTCGCCCCGCGCCAGCTGCACGATCCCGACCACCAGCTGGAGCAGCGCCAGCGCCGACACCACGGCCATCCCGATGAAGTGCCAGTCCTTGGTCGGCTGGTCGCGATAGGCGGCGAAACCGCACCACGCGGCGAGCGCGAGCGCGGCGAGACCCGTCACCAGGGTCAGGACATCAAGCATGGCCCAGACCCTATTACGGGACAGAAGACCCGCCGCCCTCGCCCCCGGACCGCCGCCCGTACGCTCGGGGGCCATGAAGATCACCGCCGACGCCCTGCTGTTCGACAACGACGGAACGCTGATCCTGTCCGTGGAGTCGGCGTACCGCTGCTGGATCCGCTGGGCGCAGGAGTACGGGATCACCGCGGACGACTTCGCGGGTCTCTCGCTGCACGGCCGCACCACCGCCGAGATCGTCGCCGACCTGCTGCCCGCCGAGCGGGTCTCCGAGGCCGTCGCCCGGATCGGCCGCCTGGAGGTCGAGGACGTGGCCGCCGGCGACACCCGCGCCGTGCCGGGCGCGCTCGAGCTGCTGGCCGCGCTGCCCGCCGGACGCTGGGCCGTCGTCACCTCCGCCGCACGGGAGCTCGCCGAGGCCCGGCTCGCCGCCGTCGGCATCACGGCGCCCCTGCTGATCGCCGCCGAGGACGTCACCCGCGGCAAGCCCGACCCCGAGCCGTTCCTGCTCGCTGCCGAGCGGCTCGGCGCGGACCCCGCCCGCTGCGTCGTCCTCGAGGACGCCCCGGCCGGACTCGCGGCGGCCCGCGCCGCCGGCATGCGGACCGTGGCGTTGACCACAACGCACCCGGCGGGGGACCTGTCCGCCGACCTCGTCGTGGAGGACCTCTCGGCCGTGTCAGCGCTGGCCACGGCGGCCGGAGTGGAGATCACCGCGGGGGAGTGAGGAGTTCCGCACGCCCGTCCACGGCTGTCCGCTATACGGACAGCGCTGGCCGGAAAGACCCTCACGTCTGCTTTACTTGCCCGCATGACCACGACGAGCAGCCGCATCCTTGCGACCGAGGCGACCAGGACGCCCGGTGCTCGCTGTATGTGTCGAATGTGCGCCTTCTGAGGGCCCCCGCACCTCTCCCGCGCCCCTAGGGCAGGGAGGGAACCCCGTTCTCGCGCCCCGAAGCGAGATGCAGGTCTGCCCGCGCACAGTCTCCGCGTACTGGTCCCAGTACCGCTTTCCGTCGAGAGCGAGAGCCGCGCGCCCGGACTTCCGCAACTTCCCGAATGAATGCCCCGTGCCCGGCGACACCCGTGCCGCGCACTCGACAGTGACGGAACCCCACGTGATCACGACCCAGGGCCTCACCAAGGTCTACCGCTCGCGCGGCCGCGAGGTCACCGCCCTCGACGGCGTCGACCTGCACGTCCGCGAAGGCGAGGTGTACGGCGTCATCGGCCAGTCCGGCGCCGGCAAGTCCTCCCTCATCCGCTGCGTCAACCTCCTGGAGCGCCCCACCTCCGGCACCGTGACGGTCGCCGGCCAGGACCTCACCGCGCTCGCCGGCCGCGGCCCCCGCGCCGGCCGGCAGCTCCGTGAGGCGCGCAGCCGCATCGGCATGGTCTTCCAGCACTTCAACCTGCTGTCCTCGCGCACCGTCCAGGACAACATCGAGCTGCCGCTGGAGATCCTCGGCAAGTCGGGGAAGGAACGTTCCGCCAAGGCGCTGGAACTGCTCGACCTCGTCGGCCTCTCCGACAAGGCCAAGTCCTACCCCGCCCAGCTCTCCGGCGGTCAGAAGCAGCGTGTCGGCATCGCCCGCGCCCTGGCCGGCGACCCGAAGGTGCTGCTCTCCGACGAGGCCACCAGCGCCCTCGACCCCGAGACCACCCGCTCCATCCTCCAGCTCCTGCGCGACCTCAACCAGCAGCTCGGCCTGACCGTCCTGCTCATCACGCACGAGATGGACGTCGTCAAGACCGTCTGCGACTCCGCCGCCCTCATGGAGCACGGACAGATCATCGAGTCCGGCACCGTCAGCGAGCTCCTCGCGACGCCCGGCTCGGAGCTCGCCTCCGCGCTCTTCCCGGTCAGCGGCGACGCCACCGGCGCCGACCGCACGGTCATCGACGTCACCTTCCACGGCGAGTCCGCGACCCAGCCCGTCATCTCGCAGCTCTCGCGCACCTACAACATCGACATCTCGATCCTGGGCGCCGCGATGGACACCGTCGCCGGCAAGCAGGTCGGCCGCATGCGCATCGAACTGCCCGGCCGCTACGAGGACAACGTCGTGCCCGTCGGCTTCCTGCGCGAGCAGGGCCTCCAGGTCGAGCTCCAGGGCCCGCAGGGCGAGACCGCCCCCGTACTGCAGAAGGAAGGTGTCACCAAGTGACCTGGTCGGAGATGCAGCCGCTGCTGTCCCAGGCGTGTTGGGACACCCTCTACATGGTCGGCTGGTCCACGCTCATCGCGATCGTCGGCGGCCTGCCGCTCGGCGTGCTGCTCGTCCTCACGGACCGCGGCGGACTGCTCCAGAACGCGCTGGTGAACAAGATCATCGGGCAGGTCGTGAACATCGTCCGCTCGATGCCCTTCATCATCCTGATGGTCGCGCTCATGAGCTTCACGCGTGCGGTCGTCGGCACCACCATCGGCCGCGAGGCCGCCATCGTGCCGCTCGCCATCGGCGCCATCCCGTTCTTCGCCCGGCTCGTCGAGACCGCCGTGCGCGAGGTCGACGGCGGCCTGGTCGAGGCCGTCCAGTCCATGGGCGGCAACACCTGGACCGTCGTGCGCAAGGTCCTCGTACCCGAGTCGCTGCCCTCGCTGATCTCCGCGACCACCACGACGATCGTCGCCCTCATCGGCTACTCGGCCATGGCGGGCACCGTCGGCGCCGGCGGCCTCGGCGACATCGCGATCCGCTACGGCTACCAGCGCTTCGAGGGCAACCTCATGTGGATCACCGTCGCGGTCCTCGCCGTCGTCATCTCGCTCATCCAGTTCGCGGGCGACAGCGGGGCCCGGGTCCTGCACCGCCGCGCCGGCAAGGGCGGCGAACCGCTCCGCTTCCGCCTGTTCGGCGGCTTCCTCCCCGGCGGCCCCGTCGCCGCCGAAGCCACCGCGGGCACCACCGGCAAGACCACTCACTGAACCACCCGCCGCACCCAGACTCCCCGTCCCCCGGCGGGTTGCACCACCCATGGAGAAAGGCACTTTTCGTGCGTAACACCACCAAGATCACCGCTGCTGTCCTCGTCACCGGAGCCCTCACCCTCGGCCTCAGCGCCTGCGGCTCGGACAAGGGCGACACCAAGGCGAAGGCCTCCGACCCCCTGGTCGTCGCGGCCACTCCCGTCCCGCACGCCGAGGTCCTGAACTACATCAAGGACAACCTGGCGAAGAAGGAAGGCCTCAACCTCGAGGTCAAGGAGTTCACGGACTACGTCCAGCCGAACAACGCCACCGAGGACGGCTCGGTCGACGCCAACTACTTCCAGACCGTCCCGTACCTGGAAGACTTCAACAAGAAGAACGGCACGCACCTCAAGTCCGTCGCGGTCGTCCACCTCGAGCCCCTCGGTCTCTACTCCGAGAAGTTCAAGAAGCTCGACGACCTCAAGAAGGGCGGCACCATCGCCCTTCCGAACGACGCCGACAACGAGAGCCGTGCCCTGCGCTTCCTCGCCTCGACCGGCATCATCGGTCTGAAGAAGGGCGCGGAGGCCACGGCCACCCCGCAGGACATCGCCAAGAACCCCAAGGACCTCCAGTTCAAGGAGGTCGAGGCGGCGCAGACCCCGCGCTCCCTGCAGGACGTCGACGGCGCGGTGATCAACGGCAACTACGCCATCGGTGCCGACCTCAATCCGGCCAAGGACGCCCTCGCCCTCGAGTCGACGAAGGGCAACGCGTACAACAACGTCCTCGCCGTCAAGGCGGGCAACGAGAACGACCCCCGCGTGAAGAAGCTCGCCAAGCTCCTCACCTCGCCCGAGGTCAAGAAGTTCATCGAGGACAAGTACAAGGGCTCCGTCCTGCCCTCGTTCTGATCCCGCGTCACTTCCGCGGCCGCCTTCGAGGCGTTCCCTGGGGGCCGTACCCGGCAACGGGTGCGGCCCCCATGTGCAGTGACGTGCCTTCATGCTGCATGCTGGGCACTCACCCCGGCCGGCACGAGGGACGAAGAGGCGGCCACGAAGGTTACGGAGCGCCGCATGACGAACACCTTCCCCGAGATCTCCATCAGCACGGAGCGCTTGGTGCTGCGCCGCCTCGACGAGGACGACGTCCCCGCCCTCACCGAGATGATGAACGACGAACTCGTCGCCGCCTGGACCTCGGTCCCGCAGCCCTTCACCGAGGAGGGCGCCCGCCGATGGATCACCGAGTACGCGCCCCGCGAGCGCCGCTCGGGACGCGGCCTCGACCTCGCCGTCACCGAGTTCCTCACCCAGCGCCTCGTCGGGGTCGTCCAGCTCACCAAGACCAACTGGCACGTCCGCGCCACCGAGTTGTCGTACATCGTCGCCCCCTGGGCCCGCGGCGAGGGCTACGCCTCCGAGGCCGCGCTCGCCACCGCCCAGTGGCTCTTCCGCGACCAGCGCATGGAGCGCATCGAACTGCGCACCGCCGCCGACAACACGGCGTCCCAGCAGGTCGCCCAGAAGATCGGCTGCATCAGCGAAGGCGTTCTGCGCAACGCGTGCATAGCGCGTACGCGCACGGAGGACGGCACCCTGGCCGAGGTCCGCACCGACTTCATCGTGTGGAGCCTCCTCCCCGAGGACCTCGAAGGCGTCACGGAGCAGCTCGCGGAGGCCGGCGGCTTCACCGCCTTCTCCGACTGGAACTGACCGAGGCGGCTCCTGAGGTGCGCCCGAAGGGCGGGCACCTCAGGGGCGCGGGGCTGTGACATCAGCGGCTCCGCCGCGGGGCGCGACCAGCCCCCACCGGCCCGCAGCCCGCGACGAGACCCCCGAACCCCACCGGGTACGCTCACCCTGCCCAGCCCCCCGCGCACACCCAGGAGACAGACGACGATGGCCGACCGGGTCACGGTGATCGGCTGGGACGGCTCGCCCCTGACCGCGGCGGCCCGCTCCGCACTCGGCGCCGCCACCCTCGTGGCCGGCGCCGCCCACCACCTGGCACTGCCCGAGGTCCCGCCCACCGCGGAGCGGATCCGGCTCGGCAGCGTCTCCCTCGCCGCCCGCCGCATCACCGCCCACCGCGGCACCGCCGTCGTCCTCGCCGACGGTGACCCTGGCTTCTTCGGCGTCGTCCGCACCCTGCGCGCCCCCGAGTACGGACTCGAGGTCGAGGTCGTCCCCGCCGTCTCCGCCGTCGCCCAGGCCTTCGCCCGCGCCGGCATGCCCTGGGACGACGCCAAGGTGGTCGTCGCACACCGCCGCACCCTGCGCCGCGCGATCAACGTGTGCCGCGCCCACACCAAGGTCGCCGTCCTCACCTCGCCCGGCGCCGGCCCCGCCGAACTCGGCCTCCTCCTCGAAGGCGTCCACCGCACCTTCGTCATCTGCGAGGAACTCGGCACGGACCGCGAACAGGTCACCGTCCTCACCTCCGACAAGGCCGCCGACCACACCTGGCGCGACCCCAACGTCGTCATCGTCATCGGCGGCCCCGCCACCGGCACCCCCGAGAACGGCGCCTGGCTCGCCGGCGGCGAACCCGGCACCGCCCCCCGAGGCTGGGCCCTGCCCGCCGCCGAGTACACCGGCCCCTTCGGCGAGGGCGAGACCGAACAACTGCGCGCCGCCCAACTCGCCCGCCTGGGCCCGCGCACCGGCGACCTCGTCTGGGACATCGGCTGCGGCAGCGGCGCGTTCACCGCCGAGTCCGCCCGCTTCGGCGCGGCGGTCATCGCCGTCGACAGCGACCCCGACGCCTGCGCCCGCACCCTGGCCACCACCCGCCGCCTCGGCGTCCAGGCCCAGATCGTGCACGGCACCGCCCCGCACGTCCTGGAGGACCTGCCCGAACCCGACGTCGTACGGGTCGGCGGCGGGGGAGCGGCGGTCGTCTCCGCGGTCGCCGACCGGCGCCCCGCCCGCATCGTCACCCACGCGGCGACACGCGACGCGGCCGAACTCGTCGGCAGGGACCTGAAGGAGCACGGCTACGACGTCGAGTGCGCCCTCCTGCAATCCGTCGAACTGGACACTCGCCACTGGACGGAGAAGGAGCGGACCGTGGGGTTCCTGCTGTCCGGGCGCCTTCCGGATCGCCACCCGTGACCCTGACGGCCGGGCGCGCGCGGTAGGCTGACCGATCGTTGTACCGCACCAGGACACCTGACGATCCGTCGGTCAATGTTCCGGAAAGGTCCCGTAAACGCACCATGTCCGGGGCGCTTGTGGTACGACGCCGACCGGAGGACGCGCAACGTGGCGCAGTCCACAGAAAGCCATGGTCGAACTACGTACCGTGGCCGCGTTCCGACCGGGACAATGCCTGTTGTCCGGGTCGGTTCGTGCCGCGCGGCGTGTGCGCTCGTTCTACTGGACGGGCGGACGACGCACCGCTCCGGTCAAGGGGGTTGCATCTCCGGCGGTCGGCCGGGGGCGGCCAGTAAGTTCTCACGATGGGCGAGGGGTAGGCATGACCGAAACCGGTCAGGTTCCGGGCGAAGGACTGCCGGAGAACGCGGGAGGGGTGGACCAGCCGGGCGTTCCCGCCCCGGGCGCGTACACCTACCTCGATCCTGCCGACGCCGTCGTCGCCGAGGACGACGAGCTGCTCCTGATGCCAGGCTCCCAGGGCGCCTGGGGTCAGCCCCACGTCGCGACGCCCCCGCACCAGCAGCAGCCGGGCCCCGCCGTCGTGCACGAGCCGGGCCCGCACGAGACGGCCGGCCGCGACAGCGGCCACCACGACCTCGGCGCGATGCAGATGCCCCAGGCCCAGGCCCCGAGCCAGGGTGGCCCACGCCGCCCGCTGCACATGGGCCCGCCCGTGCCCGAGACCGGCACCGGCCCCGTGCGCTCCCTCGCGGACCGCGGCCCCGCGCAGCAGACGCCGCCGCAGGCGATGCCGATGCACCAGTCCGGGCCGCCCACCACGGGCCCCGAGTACCTCGACGTCCCGCCGCAGGGCGCCGCCCCGTGGCAGCCCGCCGGCGCACAGCCGCAGCAGGCCGGGTACGACCTGGCGGGCGGGATGCCCGTCGCCGCCGCAGAAACGGTCGTCCCGGAGGCCGTCCCGGCGCAGTACGCCGACCACTCCGGGCAGTTCCCGCACCCCCAGGGGCCGGGCGCCGCCCAGGACTTCCAGCCCGTGCCCGGGCAGCAGCCGGTCGGCGCGTACGCCGGGCAGCCCGAGCCGGTGGTCGCGTACGCCGGGGCGCCCGACACGCAGGCCGCGCAGGGTGCGCAGCCGTTCGCCGTCGAGCAGCCGCTGGGCCAGTTCGTGCCCGTGGAGGGCTCGCTGCCCACCACACCGCACCTGGCGCCGACGCCGCCGCAGGCCATGGTCGTACCGCCGCTGCCGGAGCCCGAGGCCGAACAGCCGGTGGCTGAACAGCCGGTCGCCGCGCAGCAGGTCGCCGAGCAGGCGCCGGCCGAGCAGGGCGCAGCGGGACAGCCGGTCGCCGAACAGCCCGTGGCCGAGCAGCCGGTGCCCGAGCAGCAGGTCGCCGAGCAGGCGCCGGCCGAGCAGGGCGCAGCGGGACAGCCGGTCGCCGAACAGCCCGTGGCCGAGCAGCCGGTGCCCGAGCAGCAGGTCGCCGAGCAGGTCCTGGCCGAACAGCCGATCGCCGAGCAGCCCGTCGCCGAGCAGCCTGTTCCCGGCCAGCCGGTCGTGGAGCAGCCCGCGGGCGAGCAGCTCGTCGCCGAGCAGCAGGTCGTCGAGGCCGTGGCGGAGGTGCCCGCGCAGCAGCCGGTCGCCGAGCCCGTCGCCGAGGACCCGCAGACCGAGCAGGCGGAGCAGGTGGAGCAGGCTCAGCAGCCCCAGGCCCAGGCCCAGCCCCAGCCCGTCGAGCCGGAGCAGCCGGCTCAGGAGCAGCACGCCCAGGTCCAGCAGGCGCAGCCCGGCCAGAACCCGGAGCCGCAGGACGTGCAGGCGCAGGAACTGCAGGGCCAGGGCCCGCAGATCCAGGAGCAGGCCGCCGAGCCGGCCCCCCAGGTCCAGGAGGCCCCGGCCGAGCCCGAGGCCCAGGAGCAGCCCGGCCCCGAGACCGGGCAGCCGATCGCCGCGGAGGCCGTCGTGACCGAGCCCGCCGCCGAGCAGCCCGCCGCGGAGGCGCAGGACGCCGCCGAGGCCGCCCCGGTGGCGGAGCAGCCCGCCGAGGAGCCCGTCGCCGCCGTCCCCGCCCCGCGCGACGGCGCCGCCGACGAGTCCGAGCCCGCCCAGTCCGCCGACGACCTGCCCACCGCGGAGGGCGACGCCGAGCCCGAGCCCACGCTCGCCGGCCCCGCGGCCCCCGCCTACGACGACGCCGAGCGCGAGGCCGTGCTGCGCGTCATGCGCGAGCGCCGCGACATCCGCAACGGCTTCCGCAGCGACCCCATCCCGCACGAGGTGCTGCTGCGCGTCCTGGAGGCCGCCCACACGGCGCCGTCCGTGGGCCACTCGCAGCCCTGGGACTTCGTCGTCATCCGCTCCGCCGACACCCGGCGCACGATGCACGAACTGGCCGAGCGCCAGCGGGACGCGTACGCCAAGTCCCTGCCCAAGGGCCGCGCGAAGCAGTTCAAGGAACTGAAGATCGAGGCCATCCTCGACACCCCGGTCAACATCGTGGTGACCGCCGACCCGACCCGGGGCGGCCGCCACACCCTCGGCCGGCACACCCAGCCGCAGATGGCCCCGTACTCCTCCGCGCTCGCGGTGGAGAACCTGTGGCTCGCCGCCCGCGCCGAGGGCCTCGGCGTCGGCTGGGTCTCCTTCTTCGACGAGCGCGAGATGGTCCGCACCCTCGGACTGCCCGAGCACCTCGAAGTGGTCGCGTACCTGTGCGTCGGCTACGTCGACGAGTTCCCCGCCGAGCCCGAGCTGATGCAGGCCGGCTGGTCCAAGCGGCGCCCGCTGTCCTGGGTCGTCCACGAGGAGACGTACGGGCGTCGGGCCCTGCCCGGCGAGGACCCGCACGACCTGCTCGCCGAGACCGTCTCCAACATCCGCCCGCTGGACGCCAAGGCGCTCGGCGAGGCCTGGGAGCGGCAGAAGCGCATGACCAAGCCGGCCGGCGCCCTCGGCATGCTGGAGATCATCTCCGCGCAGCTGTCGGGCCTGTCCCGGATGTGCCCGCCGCCGATCCCGGAGCCCGCGGCCGTCGCGATCTTCGCCGGTGACCACGGGGTGCACGCCCAGGGCGTCACCCCCTGGCCGCAGGAGGTCACCGGCCAGATGGTCGCGAACTTCCTGGGCGGCGGCGCGGTCTGCAACGCGTTCGCGAACCAGGTCGGAGCCGAGGTCTGCGTCATCGACGTGGGCGTCGCCTCCGAACTCCCGGCCACCCCCGGCCTGTTGCCGCGCAAGGTCCGCGCCGGAACGTCCGACATGACGACCGGCCCGGCCCTGACCCGCGAAGAGGTCAAGGCGGCCATCGAGGTCGGCATCGAGACCGCCCGCGACCTGGTCGCGGCGGGCAACAAGGCGCTGCTGACCGGCGAGATGGGCATCGCGAACACCACCGCGTCCGCCGCCCTGATCTCCGTCTACACCGAGGTCGACCCCGCCGAGGTCACCGGCCGCGGCACGGGCATCAACGACGAGACGCACGCCCGCAAGGTCGAGGTCGTGCGCCGCGCCCTCGAGCTGCACCAGCCCGACCCGGCGGACCCCATCGGCGTCCTCGCGGCGGTCGGCGGCCTGGAGCACGCGGCCCTCGTGGGCCTGCTCCTGGGCGGCGCCTCGCTGCGCACGCCGGTGATCCTCGACGGCGTGAGCGCCGGCGCGGCCGCGCTGGTCGCCCGGGCCGTCGCGCCCGAGGTGCTCGCCGCCTGCATCGCCGGCCACCGCAGCGCCGAGCCCGGCCACGTCGCCGCGCTCAACAAGCTGGGCCTGCGCCCCCTGATCGACCTCGACCTCCGCCTCGGCGAGGGCACGGGCGCGCTGCTCGCCCTCCCGATCGTCCAGAGCGCCGCCCGCGCGATGCACGAGGTCGCCACCTTCGACTCGGCCGGCGTCACCGAGAAGTAGAGACCGCCCGAAGGAATGCCTGCCCACGAGCCTGTGGGCAGGCATTCCACACGGCAGAACGGGTGGGCACAGCCTTCAGCGCCGGACGCGTCCCTGGAGGGCCCCGGCATAAGCTGGCCTCGAACCCCGAACGCGCACGTCACAGGGCTCCGACGACGCAGCCCCAGAACAAGAGCCCAGCCGCACCAGGAGCCCGCCCGCCATGCCTCAGCACCCCGCATACCCCGTAGGCCTCCGCCTGACCGGCCGCAGGACCATCGTCATCGGCGGCGGCCAGGTCGCCCAGCGCCGGCTGCCCGCCCTGATCGCGGCGGGCGCGGACATCACCCTGATCTCCCCGTCGGCCACCCCGTCCGTCGAGGCGATGGCGGACGCGGGCGAGATCGCCTGGACCCGCCGCCGCTACGAGCACGGCGACCTGGCGGACGCCTGGTACGTGCTGATCGCCACCGCCGACCGTGCGGCGAACGACGAGGCCTCCGCCGAGGCCGAGGCCGGCCGGACGTGGTGCGTCCGCTCCGACGACGCCGAGGCGGCCACCGCCTGGACCCCGGCCACCGGCCGCACCGAGGGCGTCACCGTCGCGGTCCTGTCCGCCGAGGCCGCTGACCGCGACCCGCGCCGCACCGCCGGCATCCGCGACGCCCTCGTCGAGGCCCTGCGCGACGGCACCGTCTCGGTCCAGCGCGAGCACAAGCCGGGCGTCGCCCTGGTCGGCGGCGGCCCCGGCGACCCCGACCTGATCACCGTCCGCGGCCGCCGGCTGCTCGCCGAGGCCGACGTCGTCATCGCCGACCGGCTCGGCCCCCGCGACCTGCTCGACGAACTCCCGCCGCACGTCGAGGTGATCGACGCCGCGAAGATCCCGTACGGCCGTCAGATGGGCCAGGAGGCGATCAACCAGGCGCTGATCGACCACGCCAAGCAGGGCAAGGCCGTGGTCCGGCTCAAGGGCGGCGACCCGTTCGTCTTCGGGCGCGGCATGGAGGAGGCCCAGGCGCTGGCCGCCGAGGGCATCCCGGTCACCGTCGTGCCCGGCATCTCCAGCTCGATCTCGGTGCCCGGCGCCGCCGGCATCCCGGTCACCCACCGCGGGGTCGCGCACGAGTTCACCGTGGTCAGCGGCCATGTCGCGCCGGACGACGAGCGTTCCCTGGTCGACTGGTCCGCGATGGCCCGGCTGACCGGCACCCTCGTGATCCTCATGGGCGTCGACAAGATCGGCAAGATCGCCGAGGCGCTCGTCGCCCACGGCAAGGACCCCGAGACGCCCGTCGCCCTGGTCCAGGAAGGCACCACCGCGGCCCAGCGCCGCGTGGACGCGACCCTCGCCACCGTCGGCGCGACGGTCCTCGCCGAGGGCGTCAAGCCCCCGGCCGTCATCGTGATCGGCCCCGTCGTCCACGAGAACCCCGTACGTAACCCGCGGTAACGTCAGTTCGTACCGAGCCGTTGGCACCACACCCAGGACAAGGCAGTATCGACCCGTGGCAGAACCCAGAGGTCTCATCACCATCGAGGACCCCGACGACCCGCGCCTGCGCGACTACACCGGCCTGACCGACGTCGAGCTGCGCCGCAAGCGCGAGCCGGCGGAGGGCCTGTTCATCGCCGAGGGCGAGAAGGTCATCCGGCGCGCCCGGCTCGCCGGGTACGAGATGCGCTCGATGCTCCTGTCCGCGAAGTGGGTCGACGTCATGCGCGACGTCATCGACGAGGTCCCCGCCCCGGTCTACGCGGTCGCCCCCGACCTGGCCGAACAGGTCACGGGCTACCACGTGCACCGCGGCGCCCTCGCCTCGATGCAGCGCAAGCCGCTGCCCACCTCCGACGAACTCCTCACCACCGCCCGCCGGGTCGTCGTCATGGAGTCCGTCAACGACCACACCAACATCGGCGCGATCTTCCGCTCCGCCGCGGCCCTCGGCATGGACGCCGTCCTGCTCTCGCCGGACTGCGCCGACCCGCTGTACCGCCGCTCGGTGAAGGTCTCCATGGGCGCCGTCTTCTCGGTCCCGTACGCCCGCCTGGAGGCCTGGCCGAAGTCCCTGGAGACGGTCCGCGCGGCCGGTTTCAACCTCCTCGCGCTCACCCCGGCCGACCAGGCCAAGTCGCTCGACGAGGTCGCCCCGCACCGCATGGACCGCGTGGCGCTGATGCTCGGCGCGGAGGGCGACGGCCTGTCCACCAAGGCGCTGATGGCCGCCGACGAATGGGTCCGCATCCCGATGGCCCACGGAGTCGACTCGCTCAACGTGGGCGCGGCCGCGGCCGTCGCCTTCTACGCCGTCGCCACGGGGCGCCCCGAGCTCTGAGCCGGGGCCCCGGCTCAGCTCTCCGGCTGCGGCGAGCCCGGTGCGGTGCTCGTCGGGCCGGTGGCCGGCCGGTGGTCGTCGCCGAGCCCGCGCGAGGGACCCTGGCAGCCCTGCGCCGCCGCGATCGCCAGCGCCACGAGCAGCGTCACGACCACGAACACGAACAGCCGCTGACGCAGCAGCCGGGGATTGGCCGGACGCAGCTTCTTGCCGGTGCCCGTCCCGTTCGTCCGCGGCGCCGGACGGCCCGCACCACTGCGCGGCGCGGGACGGCTGCCCGAGCGCGGGTTCGTCGAACGCGGCGCGGGACCCCGGCCGCCGCCCCCGGTCCGCGGCCCCTGCATGCCCGGCTGCGTACGCCGCTGGGTCGTCCGCTCGCCCCGGTCCACGCGCTCCGTGTACGTCTCGGTGAGCCGGCCCGTCGGACGGTCCGGGTCCGTGCGCGGCGCCGGCGGCCGGGCCTCGCCCAGCCCCTGCGCCTCACGGGCCGCGATCTCCTTCAGCCGCAGCGACAGCTGCAGCGTGCTCGGCCGCTCCTCCGGGTCCTTGGCCAGACACGCGCGCAGCAGCGGCGCCAGCGCGTCCGGCACCCCGTGCAGCTGCGCCTCCTCGTGCACGACGCGGTACAGCATCACCTCGGAACTGCCGTGCCCGAAGGGCGAGTCACCCATCGCTGTGTACGCGAGCGTCGCCCCCAGCGCGAACACGTCGGTCGCGGGCGTCACCGCCGCGCCGCGCACCTGCTCGGGCGCGAGGAAGCCGGGGGAGCCCACCGCGGTGCCCACGTGGGTCAGCGTCGAGGCGCCGGTCGCCCACGCGATGCCGAAGTCGATGATCCGCGGCCCCTTCGGGGACAGCAGGATGTTGGACGGCTTGAGGTCGCGGTGCACGACCCCCGCCTCGTGGACCGCGACGAGCCCCTCGGACAGCGCGGCCCCGACGGCGGCGACGTCCGCGGCCGCCATCGGACCCTCCTCGGCGACCTTGTCGTGCAGCGAGGGCCCGGGCACGTACTGCGTCGCGAACCACGGCCGGTCGGCCTCGAGATCGGCGGCCACCAGCCGCGCCGTGCAGCCGCCGCGGATCCGCCGCGCGGCGGACACCTCGCGCGCGAACCGCGAGCGGAACTCCTGGTCCTCGGCCAGATCGGGGCGGATCACCTTGAGCGCGACGCGCTGCCCCCGCCGGTCGGAACCGAGATAGACGACGCCCATCCCGCCGGCCCCGAGCCGTCTGTGAAGCCTGAACGAGCCGACGACGCGCGGGTCCTCGCGCCTCAGGCGCATCATCGCCATGTTCATCCCCGCTGCTGCCCGGTCCGCCCTCTGACGAGCCACAGCTTACGTTTCCCCGCCCTGCTGTGTGCTCAGGCCGCGCCCTCACGCCGGATTCGATTGTCAGTGCCTGGCCACGGACTTGAGAGCCGGTCAGGGAGCGGCCCGTCGACGGACCCCGATCGGACTCCGTACGCCAACCGGCCGCCGGCACAGGGGGATTGGGCCCGCGGAAGGCGACCGTACGCGGCCGCCGCCCGGCACCCGTGACCGTACGCGCCGGTACGAGGCGGTGGCGGGCCGGACGGCCGAGATGGATCAAGGAAGGCGGACCGAGCCCCGCCGGACCGGCACGGAAGTGAGGGAAGTCACCCGCCGGACCGAAAGTCCCCTCGGGGAAGACCCCGAGACCTAGGTCCCCTTCTCCACCCAGGGGAGTACACGGCGCCCGTGCGCTCATCCTCCGGGAGGCCCGGCAATCGGTACGAGGGCATGACGCCCAGGACCCGCGCCGTCCGTAGATTTGAGGTCAAGCGGCGGGTGCAGCACTCGTCCCCCGAGGTCAGGCACCCGCCGCTGCGAGCACCACCGAGCGAGAACTCAAGAATTCGACCGGGAGAGGACCATGGCGCACACGGCACCGCGGACGACAGCGTTCCGCACACGGTTCGGCCGGGCCGCAGGCCCCGCCACGGGCCGCCGTCACCCGCTGGTGGCCACGGCCATGGTCCTCCCTCTCGCGGCCCTGCTCGTCGTCGTCTTCGGCGGCTGGGACGCGATGGTCACACAGGCGTCGTCCGTGGGCGTGATGCTGGGGCGCTGAGCGGCGCTCCCAGGCCCGGATGAGCGGTCCGGGCGGGGACATCCGGCCAGGAAACCCCGTGGGGACGGGGGTGCGGCGGACGGCACATGATGCCGCGTGCAGCTGGGGAGCTGCACGCGGCATTGTCTTTTCCCGGCGCCTTCCCGGCGCCCATCCCGACGCCCTTCCCGGACCGCTGCCCCGGGGCCATGCCGGTCCTACGCCGTACAGGACACCGCCCGGCGCCGTAGGCTCGGCGCGAGACCACGCAGCACACCCGGGGGCCCGAGTGACCACGCCCAGCTCCATCCTTCCCGCGCTCCGTGCGGCGGCGCGCGGCGCGGCCCATCCCGCGGGCATCGCCTGCGTCTGCGGTGCGCGGACCCTGGCCGACCGGGCCGACGGCACCGTCGTCCGGCACGGCGACACCGTCGCCAAGGCGCACGCCCCCGGCACCGACCCCGCCGAGCTGGAGCTCCGGCTCGCCGTCGCCGCCGCGCCCGCCCTGCACGGCGTACTCCTCGCGCCGCTGCTCCCGGCCGCGGCGCCCCTGGACGGCCGCCTCGTCACGTTCTGGCCGCACGGCACCCCCGTGGACCCGGAGCACCCCGAGCACGCCCCCTGGGAGGCGGCCGCGGCCCTGCTGGCCCGGCTGCACACCACCCCCGCGCACGAGCTCCCGGCCGGTCTGCCCCCGATGCGCGGTCCCGAGAAGGCGGCCCGCGCCGTGGCCCGCCTCCTGGCCGGCGCCCCGGACCACCGCGCGGCCGCCCCCGTCCTCGCCGCCTGGCGCACCCTGCCGCCGTGGGCCCGCGCCGAGGCCCCCGGCCAGCACGGCCGCACCCTGTGCCACGGCGATCTCCACCTCGGCCAGCTGGTGCGCCACCCGGCCGACACGGGGGAGTGGCTCCTCATCGACATCGACGACCTCGGCACCGGCGACCCGGCCTGGGACCTGGCCCGGCCCGCCGCCTGGTTCGCCTGCGGCCTGCTGCCCGCCGAGGACTGGACCCGATTCCTGTCCGCCTACCAACGCGCGGGCGGCGCCAAGGAGCTGACCGTCGACGATCCCTGGCCCGCGCTCGACGTCCCCGCCCGTGCCCTGACCGTCCAGACGGCGGCCCTGGCCGTGACGAAGGCCGTCGCGGCGGGCCGTGACCTCGACGAGGTGGAGGAGGCGGTGATCGACGCCTGTGCCCGAATGGTCTCGGTCCCGCCCCCGTTGGGCGCGGACGGCGCCAAGTAGGGTGCGGGGGACCGAAGCCGGGAAGTGTTCCGGCGAAGCAACACCGAACGGCGAGGAGTTGAGCCGAGCATGCAGTGTCCGAAGTGTCACGCACCGATGCACACCTACAACCGCAACGGCGTCCAGATCGAGCAGTGCAGCGGTTGCCGCGGGATATTCCTGGACTACGGCGAGCTGGAGTCGCTGACCCGCCTCGAGTCGCAGTGGCAGCAGCAGGCCCCGCCGGCCCCGCCCGCCCCGCAGGCCTACCCGGCCGCGCCGGCCCCCGCCTGGGGCGCCCCGCACCACGGCGGTCACCACGGCGGCCACCACGGTCACCGCAGCTTCGGCCGGATGCTCTTCTCCTCCTGAGCGGCGCACAGCACGAAGAAACCCCCGGTCCGAGGACCGGGGGCTTCTTGCTGGTGCGCGATACTGGGATTGAACCAGTGACCTCTTCCGTGTCAGGGAAGCGCTCTCCCGCTGAGCTAATCGCGCGGGAACGGGCCAGACTCTATCAGGCTCCGCGAGGCGTAATGCCAGGTGATGCAGGCAGTACAGGTGCTGCGTGCGCGATACTGGGATTGAACCAGTGACCTCTTCCGTGTCAGGGAAGCGCTCTCCCGCTGAGCTAATCGCGCGGGACGGATCAGATACGAACCGGAGTCCGAAGATCCAGTGCGCGATACTGGGATTGAACCAGTGACCTCTTCCGTGTCAGGGAAGCGCTCTCCCGCTGAGCTAATCGCGCATGGAGGTGGAGACGGGATTTGAACCCGTGTAGACGGCTTTGCAGGCCGTTGCCTCGCCTCTCGGCCACTCCACCAGGAGCTTATGGGGGTTCGGGAAGATCCCCCACATCCGAGCGAACGACCGGGTTCGAACCGGCGACCTCAACCTTGGCAAGGTTGCGCTCTACCAACTGAGCTACGTTCGCGTGTCTTTCCGTTTCGCTTGCGCGTCCCGGCGACGTGTTGAACTCTAGCGGATTCCCGGGGGAGGTCCAAAACGCGTTTGCCCAGCGTGCTGCGCTGCCGTCACCGGAGCGACCTCGAACGCTCCGTCCCAGGTCACCGTCCCGCCACCCGACCTAGACTCGAAAGCGTGCACGGCTCCCCCTCATCTGCCCCGCTCGCCCGCTTCGGCGAGCTCGTCGCCACCGACCTGCGCGACGTCACCAGCGACCCCGCCGCCCTGGACTCCACCGGGTTCTGGGCGGTCTCCGCCGACTTCGAGGGGCGCCTCGTCTGCGCCCGCTTCGGACAGGTCCGCAGGGAACCGGTGCCCGCACCGCGCCCCGGCGCCTGGCACGGCCCCGCCCCCGAGGACTGGACGTCCTCCCTCGACCACGCCGCGTACACGGAAGGCGTGCGCCGCGTGCGCGACCGCATCGCGACCGGCGAGGTCTACCAGGCCAACCTCTGCCGCGTCCTGAGCGCACCCATATCCGCCGACGCCGACGTGGACGCCCTCACCGCACTCCTCGCGCGCGGCAACCCCGCCCCCTACGCGGGCACGATCCGGCTGCCCGGACACGGCGTGGAGATCGCCACCGCGTCCCCCGAGCTGTTCCTGCGCCGCGACGGACGCGTCGTCGAGTCCGGCCCCATCAAGGGGACCGGCCGCACCGAGGCCGACCTCCTGGAGAAGGACTACGCCGAGAACGTGATGATCGTCGACCTGGTCCGCAACGACCTGGGCCGCGTCTGCGCCACCGGCAGCGTGACCGTCCCCGACCTCTGCGTCGTGGAGAAGCACCCCGGCCTGGTCCACCTCGTCTCCACCGTCCGCGGCGAACTGCGCGAGGACGCCGGCTGGCCCGAGCTGTTCGACGCCACCTTCCCGCCCGGCTCCGTCACCGGCGCCCCCAAGTCCAGCGCCCTGCGGATCATTGACGCCCTGGAGACCGCCCCGCGCGGCCCCTACTGCGGCGGCATCGGCTGGGTCGACGCCGACCGGCGCACCGGAGAACTGGCCGTCGGGATCCGTACGTTCTGGATCGACCGGGACACGGAGGGCGACCGGCTGCGCTTCGGCACCGGCGCCGGGATCACCTGGGGCTCCGACCCCGAGGGCGAGTGGCGGGAGACCGAGCTGAAGGCGTCCCGGCTGCTCGCGGTAGCGTCACACGGGCACGACGGGCACGACGGACGCGCGGACGCCCGCTAGTCCGGTTCATCTGGGAGGCACCACGTGAAGATCTGGCTCGACGGCGGGCTGCGGGACACCGACGCGGCACGCGTCTCCGTCTTCGACCACGGGCTGACCGTGGGCGACGGCATCTTCGAGACCGCCAAGACGACCGACGGCCGGCCGTTCGCCCTGACCCGGCACCTCGACCGGCTCGCCCGCTCGGCCCGCGGCCTCGGCCTGCCCGAGCCCGACCTCGACGAGGTCCGCCGCGCCTGCGCCGCCGTCCTCGAGGCCAACCCGATGCCGCTCGGCCGACTGCGCATCACGTACACCGGCGGCCTCTCGCCCCTCGGCTCGGACCGCGGGACGAGCGGCACCACCCTCGTCGTCGCCCTCGGCGAGACCAAGCGGCGCCCCGACACCACCTCCGTGGTCACCGTCCCCTGGACGCGCAACGAGCGCGGCGCGCTCGCCGGCCTCAAGACCACCTCCTACGCGGAGAACGTCGTCGCCCTGGCCCGCGCCCACGAACACGGCGCCTCCGAAGCCCTGTTCGCCAACACGGTCGGACAGCTCTGCGAGGGCACGGGGTCGAACGTGTTCGTCGTCCTCGACGGCGAGATCCACACCCCGCCCGTCGCCTCCGGCTGCCTCGCCGGCATCACCCGCGCCCTCGCCGTCGAATGGACCGGCGCCAAGGAGACCGACCTCCCGCTGGCCGTCCTGAACGAGGCCGACGAGATCTTCCTGACCTCGTCCCTGCGCGACATCCAGGCCGTCCACCGCGTCGACGACCGCGCCCTCGGCGAGGCCCCGGGGCCGGTCACCGCCAAGGCCATGCGCATCTGGGACGAGCGCGCCGCCGACGATCTGGACCCGTGACCGGACCGGCGCCGGCGCCGTCATCGGAAAACCGCTGTCGCTCCCCCTACGCATGCGGGTAGAACACCCGTGATGACGACGACCCTGCGGCCGACCGAGCCGCTCCAGCAGGACGACGACGGACAGCGCTCACGCGGCTACGCGGTGTGTGTGAACAGCCGGCCCGTCGGTACGCTCCGCCTCGCCACGCACCCCGTCTTCGGCCCGTCCGTCGCGCAGATCACCGACCTGCGCATCGACGAGCCGGACCGGGGGCGGGGCCGCGCAACCGTCGCGGCGCTCGCCGCCGAGGAGGTCGCGCGCGGCTGGGGCTGTGTCCGTCTGGAAGCCTCCGTGCCCGCCGAGGAGGCCGGCCTGCTGCGCCTCGCGACCGCCCTCGGGTTCGTCGAGCGTAACCGCGGCATGGAGAAGGACCTGCCCGACAACCCGCCGATACTCCCGGCGGGCACCGCGGGCCGGCCCATGACCGACGCCGAGTACGAGCCCTGGCTCGCCCACTCCATGGAGGACTACGCGCAGACCTGGATCGAGCGCGGCGTCCCGGCCGACGAGGCCCGCCGCAAGTCCGAGCGCGACCACTCCCGCAACCTGCCCGAAGGACCCGCCACCCCGGGCGTGCGGATCTCGGTCCTGGAGCACGACGGAGAGCGCGTCGGCACCCTGTGGGTGGCCCGGCGCGACGAGGCCTACTTCGTCTACGACGTCGAGGTGGCCGCCGACCGGCGCGGCGAGGGCCACGGACGGTCCCTGATGCTCCTCGCCGAGGCCCAGGCGCTCGCCGCCGGAGTCGCCCGCATCGGGCTCAACGTCTTCGCGGGCAACAACCCGGCACTGCGCCTGTACGAGTCGCTCGGCTACCGGGCGACCGCGTACCACCTCTACAAACCGCTCGCCTGACGGTCAGCCCCGCTCCGCCAGGAGCCGGTCCGCGATCTCCTCGATCCGGGCCCGCAGCCCGTCCTGGCTCTGGCCGCCGTCGAGGCGCTCCCCGCCGATGACGTACGTCGGGGTGCCGGTCACCCCGATCGCCTTGCCCTCGGCCTGGTCCGCGTCGACGATCAGGATGTGCCGGCCGTCGATCAGCGCAGTGTCGAACTCCTCGGCGTCCAGGCCCAGTTCACCCGCCACCTCGACGAGGAACGGCTCGCCCCGGCGGTCGAACTCCTCGACCCGGCCGAGCACCGCCTCCACGTACGGCCACCCCTTGCCCTGCTCGAAGGCCTCCTCGACGGCCTGCGCGCCGGCGAAGGAGTGCTTGTGCTTCTCCAGCGGGAAGTGCCGCAGGCGCAGGTCGAGCCGGTCGCCGTAGCGCTCGCGCAGGGCCTGTACGTCGGCGAGGGCGGTGCGGCAGTCGGGGCACTGGAGCTCGCACCACACGTCGAGGATGGGGTTCGGGGCGTTCATGCGGCCAGTCTCCCAGGAGTGCTCGCGCGGGCCCAACCTGGACCTGCGGAGGAGACCCGACCCCGAGATGACCCGGAGATCTGCCCGAGGTCGCCTCGGACCGTGGCCCGAAACGGCCTCGGCGGTGCAGGATGGAAGGGACGAAACCGCCCCGGTGCCGTCCAGCACGCCCGAGCCCAGGAGGACCGGATGATTGCCGAGACCGTCTGCTCCGCCGTCGCCGTGGCGGGCCTGGGCATCGCCGCGGTCACCGCCTACCGGAAGCGGTTCCTCGCCGCGGCCCGGCTCGCCGCGTACTCCCTGGTCCCGCTGGGCCTGGTGATGACCGGCGCCGTCGAATGGGTCGTGGACACCGCCTTCAGCCCGACCGCCTGGGCCGGCTTCGGCGTGCTCGGCGCCGCCTGGCTGCTCTTCATGGGCACCCGCGCGATCGAGCGCCGCTCCGGCGGCACCCGCAAGGAACGCAAGGCCGCCGAGGCCGCGCGGCGCGAGGCCGTCGCCCCCGCCGCGTCGGCCCCCTCGCTGGGCACGACCGCCCGGCCCGCGCAGGCCGCCGCCCCGCAGCAGCAGAAGAAGGACAAGGCCGCCGGGGGCGAGGACTTCAGCGACATCGAGGCCATCCTGAAGAAGCACGGCATCTGACGCCCGGGCCCCGCCGGACGCCGTGCTTCACCCTCTGCCCTGGTAGGGGTGGGCTCAGAGCGACGCGAGCACGTTCACCCCGTTCACCCAGCGCACGCTCGCGTTCGCGCACCGCACCGCCCGGCCCCGACCGGGGAAGCGCGGATCGGGCAGCGCCATACCCAGCCGCGTCGCCCCACCGCCCAGCGGCAGTGAACCGCGCACCGTGTAGGTGGCCGGACCCGTGTGGTCGTCGTCCGTCTCGGACCGCCCCTGCGGCTGCCAGCTCCGCCAGTCCGCGCCGCTGTCCGTGTCCGTCACCACGCGCCCCGCGTCGTCCAGCAGCACCAGCCGCACCGGGCGCGGCTCCTTCGGCGCCGCGAAGCCGCGGTTCACCAGGTCCACCTCCACCTCCAGCCGGCCCGAGCGCACCGAGGTCCGCGCCCGGCGCACCTCGATCCGGTAGCCGAGGTGATCCCGCAGATACTCGAACTGGGTACGGGACACCGTCTGCCCGGCGCGATCCCGGAAGTACCCGTCCGACACCGGCAGCAGCGCGTCCCGCACCTGCGCCTCCGTCAGCGCGGCCGCCTTCCAGCCGGGCACCGTCACCGTCGCGTTGTGCACGATCGACAAGCTGTCCCAGCGCAGCGTCTGCAGCCTGCGGGCCGCCGCGACCCCCGGGATCACGGTGCTCCACGCGTACGGATCGGCGCTCTGCCCCTTGTCCCAGGGCATCTCCCCGTCCATCGCGTGTGTGGGCCCGACCTCCAGATAGCGCGGCCAGCCCGGGTTGTCCGGCACGTAGTAGTCCCACAGCCCCTCGCCGAGGGTGATGTAGTCGTTGTGGAACCCGACCCGGTCCAGGATCGCCCGGTTCGTGATCATGTCCCGCTTCTCGGCGTACCGGACCTGGGTGTGCATCCCCGGCGGCAGCGCGGCCACCAGCGAGGTCATGATCGCCGTGACCGCGTCCGGATAGTTCTCGTGCTGGTAGTAACTGCCGTGCCACTCGCCCCAGGCGCCCAGGAACCCGGCCTGCCACACCGCCACGACATCGCTGTTGCGCGCCACGATCGGGGCCAGCTGTCCGATGTGCCGCTGGATGTCCTGCACTGTGTACTTCTGATTGGCCCGCACCCCGTCGTCGTACGCGAACCGGAGCACCGCGGCGAACCCCTTGGCGCGCAGTCCGCGCAGCACGCTCTCGATGTTGTCGAGCGCGCTCTGCGGTATCTCCCGCGTCGCGAAGTCCCAGAGGTAGAAGTACAGCTGCGTCAGGTTCGCCCCCGGACCGTACTCGCGCTCCAGCGTCTCCAGGGTCTCGGTGACGTCGGGGGAGTGGTCGGACTCGTTGTCCCAGGGGCTCGTCAGGTCCACGGCGTTGTACGACATCTCGTAGCGGAACCCGCGCCGCGGATTGGCCAAGGGCCCCCGGCCGTCCGGATCGTCGGGCCGCAGCCCGCGGTGCGGGACCGTGCGCCACCCGCCGGCCGCGGCCGCCGCCGGCTGCGCGACCGCGCCCGCCATCAGGCCCGCGGCCACCCCGGCCCCGACGGCCCCCAACACCCGTCTGCGGGACGGTGATCCGCCCGTCGTCCCGTGCCCGGCCCGGCCGTCCTGTGCTGTCGACATGCGGTACTCCCTCGTACGCGATGGACGTCACCGGCACGGCTCGGGCCGCGCCGGTCGACCGAGTCTGGGGTCGCGCCGGTGCCCGCGCCCATGGACGCGCGTACGAGAGCCGCTGGACTTTTCGCGCGAGCGGGGCGCGCGGCTCACGGGATCAGGCGAACCGCCCCCGCATCCGGGCGTGTTGGTCTCGCGGGGTGGTCCGGCTGGGTCATCATCACCGCGAGATGCTGGACACACCACGGCTGCACGACCAGCCGGCCGCAGAGAAGGGCCCGGCGACCGTGCCGCCGCCCGCCCCCGGGAACCCCGAAGCGCAGCGCGGCTGCCTCTTCGCGCTCTCCCAGCCGCCCCTGATGATCTTCCTCGGGGTCATCGGCTGTCTGCTCCTGATGGCAGCGCTGCACGATCTTCTGCTGCTGTGACCCCCGGGTCCCGCTCCGGCGCGGCTCAGCCCGCGGCGGCTTCCTTGCGGCGGGCCCGGTACGCGGCGACGTGCAGCCGGTTCCCGCACGTGCGGCTGTCGCAGTAGCGGCGCGAGCGGTTGCGCGACAGGTCCACGAACGCGTGCCGGCAGTCCGGCGCCTCGCAGCGACGCAGCCGCTCCTGCTCCCCGGCGACCACGAAGAACGCCAGGGCCATCCCGCAGTCGGCCGCCAGGTGGTCCGCGACCGAGGCGCCCGGCGCGAAGTAGTGCACGTGCCAGTCGTAGCCGTCGTGGTCGGTCAGCCGGGGCGTGGTGCCCGCCGCGGCCACCAGTTCGTTGATCAACGAGGCCGCGCTGTGCGGATCCGGCGCCGCGAACACCTCGGCGAAACGGTCACGCACCGCACGCACCGCGGCGAGGTCGTGCTCAGAGAGCACACCCACATCACTGATTTCGTACTTTTCTACGAAATCTGCCAGAGTCGGCACGGTCGCGAGGGTGTCCGGCGTCGTGGCGCCGCCGGAGTCGCCGTCGGTGTCGCCGTCCTGTGCACGGTCCGGTGCGGTGTTCACCAGAGCGACCACGGTGTCGAGCGCGCACCGGGTGTCGTGGGTGATCAGCACGATTCGCTCCCTGGCCTGGAGGTCGGGCCTGCGCCCGCCGATGCGGGCAGAGCCTAGCGCCTGAAGGTCACGGGGAGATCCAGGGAACGCATCGGCGCCGTCGCCGTGGGGGATCCACGGCGACGGCGCCGGTGTATGCCGTATGCGGTTGTCCTGCGGGTCCCGTCCGGGTCCGCGGCGTCTCCCCGAGTCGGACGCCCCGGCACACTCTCGCACTGCTCACGCCGGTCTGGTCGTGGTCGGCGTGGGCCCTCGTCCGCGGTGGTTCAGTTCTCCGCGAGGATGTGCGACAGCTCCTGGTCGAGATCGAAATGGCGGTGCTCCGTGCCGGGTGGCACGGCGGCGTCCGTCCGCTTGAGGAAGGACTCCAGGGCCCGCGCCGGGGCCTCGAGCAGAGCCTCGCCCTCCGGAGAGCTCAGGGCGATGCAGACGACGCCCTGACCATGGCTGCGGGACGGCCAGACTCGGACGTCTCCGGTGCCGGTCGGCCGGTGAAGGCCTTCGGCGAGGAGGTCGCGGGCGAACACCCACTCGACCGTCTCCTCGGCTCCGGTGTGGAAGGTGGCGTGCACGGCATACGGATCGGCCGTGTCATACCGCAGTCCTGCGGGTACAGGCAGTGAGGACTCGCTCGACACAACGAGGCGCAGGTGCAGCTCGCAGCTGACCGTGGTGTTCATAAGCGCCAGGGCCTTTCGCTCAGTGTGCGCTCGGGGATTCGCACGTCGGCGAAATCGACATGCCACCTACGATGCCGTTGTAAACCCCTCTGAGTGTTTTGGGAGTCTTTACGTAGCTCGTACGGCCGAGTCTTTCTTGTTCGGGAACAGCCATTCCGGTGACGAGATCGGGTCCGGTAGGTTTGGGACCATGAATACGGGGAGTGACGAGGCGGCCGACGCGGCCGCCGGAGCCGAGACAGAGGCGTCCAAGGCCGAGGAGAAACCTCTCGGCTCGCGGGCACCTGAGTTCGTCCAGGCCCGCCGGGCCCTGCACCTCAGCTGGCAGGTCGGCGTCTTCGTCGTCGGCCTCGCGGTCGTCGTCGCGGGCATCATCATGCTGCCGCTGCCGGGACCCGGCTGGCTCGTGATCTTCGGCGGCATGGCGATCTGGGCGACCGAGTTCGTGTGGGCGCAGCTGGTCCTGCGCTGGACGAAGCGCAAGGTCACAGAGGCGGCGCAGCGCGCCCTCGACCCCAAGGTGCGCCGGCGGAACATCATCCTGACGACCATCGGGCTGGTGATCATCGTGGTGCTCGGCGGGATCTACGTGTGGAAGTTCGGCCTCGAGATGCCGTGGAACATCAAGCAGTGACCCGGGGTGGCGCGGGGCGGTCTCAGGTACCCGCTGACATGGGGTAATGTTCTTCCTGCGCCCGGGCGATTAGCTCAGTGGGAGAGCGCTTCGTTCACACCGAAGAGGTCACTGGTTCGAACCCAGTATCGCCCACCCGGACCGAAGGTCCCGGAGACATCGAGTCTCCGGGGCCTTCGGCGTTTTCGATCACCGGTGACGGCTCCGAGCGATCTTCTCGGTCCGCTTCCTGAACCGAGTTCAGGATGCTGTCTGAATTCTTCGACTGAATCCGTCAGAAATCCGGCAGCCCTTTTCCAATACGCCGTCACATTTCCGCGCAAGTACGACAAGCGCGAGCGCCCCGGTGATCTCAAGACGCCCCCGGCGCCCACGAACTGACCGCGTACAAGATCCGCGACTCGCCGCTGACCTGCGGTCAGGTCGGGGACAAGGAGCCCCGCCCCGGGCAGACTCCCTCCATGCCGCCGCGCCATGCCTGGAGCCACTACCGCTTCCACTGCGTCTGGAACCTGCCCGCACCGCCCGCCGCCGTCTTCGCCGTACTGGAACGAGCCGAGGAGTACCCCGGCTGGTGGCCCCAGGTCCGCTCCGTCACCCCGCTCGACGAGACCAGCGGCACCGCCGTCTTCCGTTCCTTCCTCCCGTACGCGCTCATGGTCACCGCGCGCGAGCGGCGCCGGGATCCCGCCGCCGGAGTCCTGGAGATCGGCATGAGCGGCGACTTGGAGGGCTGGGCCCGCTGGACGCTGCGCCCCGCGCCGGGCGGCGGCACCCGCGCCGACTACGACCAGGAGGTCGAGGTCCGGCGCCCGCTGATGCGCCGGCTCGCGCTGCCCGCCCGGCCGGTCTTCCGCGCCAACCACGCCTGGATGATGCGCGGCGGACGGCGCGGACTGACCGCGCTGCTCCGACCGGTTTGAACACACCCCGCGCCGACCTGTATGGTTCAACCCGTTCCCGGGCGATTAGCTCAGTGGGAGAGCGCTTCGTTCACACCGAAGAGGTCACTGGTTCGAACCCAGTATCGCCCACCCGGAGAAAGCCGGTCTGCACTACGCAGGCCGGCTTTTCTGATGTCAACACACGTTCTGAGGGGGGCGTCTTGGCGACTGGGGGCAAGGGCAGAGGCGGACGAAGGCGCAGGCTGCGCGGGTGGATCGCGATCGGCATCACGCTGGCGGTCTTCGCCGGGGCCGTCGCGGTGGCGCAGCTCTTCGCCAACAAGGAACGGGTCACCGCGATGTGGGTCGGCGCCGTGATCCGCGCCGACGGCAGCGCCCGTATCACCGAGGTCATCGACTACGACTTCGGCCACTCCGGCTTCACGCACGGCATCTACCGTGACGTGCCCGACGCCGACTTCTACGCTTCCGACGTCCGCGCCACCATGGACGGGCACCGGGTGCCCTTCGAATCCACCTTGGGCGACAAGTACCGGGACGTGCACGGACGCAGCGACTACGCGGACCGGCTCAAGGTCGGCGATCCCGACCGCACCGTCGGTGGCGTGCACCGCTACCGGATCACGTACACCGTTCCCGAGGTGGTCAAAGGCGGCAAGCTCGCCTGGGACGCGGTCGGCACCGGCTGGCAGGTCGACCGGGCGCGTGTGGAGATCCACGTCGTCGACCCGCGCGGGCTGACCCGGCCGCGCTGCGTGTACGGCAGTTGGGACCGCGGCAGGCCGTGCGCCGTCCGGCAGGCCGGGCCCGGACATCTCGTCGTCCGCCACGACCGGCTCACCGGCCACGAGGGCCTCACCCTCTACGCCGGCACGGGGCAGGCCGAGACCGACCGCAAGGCCGGGCTGCCGCCCGCGCCCGCGGGCCGGGCCGTCGGCACCACCCTTCCGCAACCGCTGCGCGACGCCTGGATCTTCCTGGCCGTCGCGCTCGGCTGCGCCCTGCTCACCGTCGTCGTGCTGCGCCGGGCCGGGCGCGACAAGCTCGGGGAGGACGGCGGGCGGCGCGTCGAGATCGCACGGCTGGCCGGCACCGTCGCCCCCTCCTCCACACCGCCACAGGATCTGACGCCGGCGCAGGGCGGCGTCCTGCACTCCGAGACCATCGAGGACCGGCACAAGGTCGCCTGGCTGCTCAACGCCGCCGCCGAGGGCCGCCTGATCATCGAGGGCGACGACCGGCATCCGGTCCTGCGCCGGCCGGAGGAGCCCGTGCTCCCCGCGAACCGGGAGATCAGAGACGTCCTCGACATGATGTTCTCGGACCGGACCGCGATGGCGCTCGGCACGCGTGACCCCTGGTTCAAGAAGGGGTGGAACGACCTCACCTGGAAGCTCGACGTCTGGCGCAAGAACAGCGGGCTCTGGGAGACCGCGAGCTTCCGGGCCGCCCCGCACGCCGTGACCGCCTGCCTGATCGCCGGCGCGCTCGGCCTCGTCCTCGCCGTCACCGGGGGAGCGCTCGAAGGCCGCAGGATCGCCGCCGGGACGGTCCTCGTGATCGTCGCCGCGGTCCTGTCCGGCACCTCCGTCGCCGCCCTCGTCAGGCTCTGGGAGCTGGAGCGGCGCACACCGCTCGGCTCGGCGCGCTGGCTCGAGGTCGAGGCCTTCCGCCGCTACCTGTCCGACCCCGCCGCCTGCCCCGGCGAACCGCTCGACGAACGGCAGAGGGACCTGTACACGGCCTGGGCCGTCGCCCTCGGCGTCGAGGAGGCCTGGGAACGGGCCGTCACCGCCACGACGGCCCCCGAGCCGGTCACCGTCCGCCGGCCCCTCACCCTCGGCTTCACCGAGATCCTGCTCGCCGCCGCCGTCGTCTCCGCCATGAACCCACCGTCCCCCGGCGGTTCGAGCGGCGGCGGATCGGGCGGCGGATCGTCCTCCGGCGGCGTCGGCGGAGGCGCCGGGGGAGGTGGCGGCGGCTCCTGGTGAACCCCGCGCGGTGACCCGGCGCCCGGTCTCAGGCCGCCGCCGGGAGCTCCGGCCGCAGCGGCCACGCCGGGTCCACTGCCTCCGGAGTACCGCTGCGGGCGAACCAGGCCTGCAGGCCGCGCGCCTGCGCCGCGTGCCACACCGCCTGCAGCGTGTGCAGTTCGGCGGGGGACAACCGCTCCAGACGCGTCGCGAAACGGCGGCCCACCGCGCGGACCACGTCGAGCGCCGCCAGCGCGTCCGCCCCCGCGTCGTGCGCGTCCGCCAGCTCCACCTCGTAGTGCGCGCACAGGTCCGTCAGCGTGCGACGCCCCTTGCGGTAGCGGTCCAGATGCTTGTCCAGGACCCGCGGGTCCAGGACAAGAAGCGGCGAGGCGTCCAGGTAGCGGGCCAGCGACGACGCCCGGTGGCGCCGCAACTCGCGGTCCAGGAGCGTCAGATCGAACGGCGCGTTCATCACCACCAGCGGCCGCCCCGCCGCCGCCTGCTCCGCCAGCTCCCGGCCCACCTCCTCCATGACCGGCGCGGGCCAGCGCCCGTTGCGCCGCAGATGATCGTCGGTCAGACCGTGCACCTCCGTCGCGCCCGGCGGCACCGGCACCCCGGGATTCACCAGCCAGCGCGTCACCCGCGGCCGCGTGCCCGGCGCGTCCTGCACCACGAGCGCGGCCGACACGATCCGATCGGTCTCCACGTCCACACCCGTCGTCTCGGTGTCGAACGCCGCGAGAGGTCCCTCGTACCAGCACGTCATGTCGATGCAACTCCTCGTTCCCGCGCGGCAGATGACGTCCCGTCCGTCGTCGCCCTCTGCCCGCTTCGGTGATACCCGGGCCGTTTGCGTCGTACGCCGAGCGGTGACAACACAGGTACGAGTCATGGCAGTTCAGCGGCGTGCCGTCGACCCGTGCCCGCACCTCCCCGGAATCCCGGGGACCGACCCACTTCCGGAAGGTCAGTTGGACCATGGCGCTCGCGCAGCCCGAACAGGGCGGGCTGCTGCCCGAGCGGAACGCACCGCCGCGCGGCTCACTCGCCACCACCGCCTGCATGGAGACCTTGCAGGTGGGCTATCTCCACGCCGTGGCGGCGGCCGCCGGATGCTCGCTCTCGCAGCCCTTTCCCGACAACGGCATCGACTGGCACGTCAGCCACAGCGCCCCCGGGCACACGGTCGACGACGAGGTCACCATCAAGGTGCAGTTGAAAGCGACGTACCAGATCCCGCCGCACCCACCCGGCCCCGCCTTCTCCTTCACCCTCGACAACGCCCACCTGGTCAAGCTCGCCCGGACCCCCGTGTCCGTGCACAAGATCCTCGTGGTGATGCTCGTGCCGCGTGCCCAGGACGACTGGCTGCGGGCCGGTCACGACGCCCTCGACCTGCGGCACTGCTGCTACTGGACGAACCTCGCCGGACACCCGGTCACCGGCCGGCGCAGGACCACCGTGCGCGTCCCGACCGCGCGCATCTTCGACGACCGCGCGCTCTGCGAGATCATGACGCGCGTCGGCCGGGGCGGCCGCCCCTGACCGACCGGCGCGGTCGGCCGGCGGGCCCCGAAGGGAGCCACGACATGCAGCACCGCTCGACCGACGAACCCGTACGTTTCCTCGGCGTCGCCCGCGCCCACCCCGTCGACCCCGTGGAGCTCGCCGGACTCGACCCGGGCCGCGTCGACCCCTCCGTGCTCGGCGCCCTCCTCGACCGGCACGGCTGGCAGCGGCGCGGCGGCGCCGCCGGACGCTACGCCCGCTGGACCCTGGCCGGCACCGGACCCGGCGCCAGCCTCCTCGTCCCCGAGAGCCGCGCCTTCCCCGACAGCGAGGACCTGCTCGGCGAGGCCCTCGACGCCCTCGAACGCAGCGGCACCCCCGCCGCCCGCGAGGTCCTCGTCGCCCTCGCCGTCCCCAGCGACGAGATCCGCTGGTGGCGCGACGTGCCCCGCGCCGCCGTCGACGCCCCGTCCTGGACCGCCGAGGAACACCTGCGCGCCGCCGCCCGCCGCATGCTGCTCGCCGGGGCGCTCGCCGCCCGCGGACGCGCCGGGTACTACGGCGCCCGGCACCGCAGGCCGGCCGCCGCGGCGCTCGAACCCGTCCTCGTCCAGTCCGCGCCCGGCGGCCGCAGGCTCACCGCCTTCGTCCCCGTCGACACCGGACGCACCCTCGCCGTCCGCCTGCACCAGGCGCTGTACGCGGTGCGCGAGGCCATCGACTACCGGCGCGCTACCGGCGGCATGGACGCCTTCGACGGCGCCGTCGAGGCCGGCGTCAGCCACGAACTCACCGAGGCGCTCGTCGCGTTGGTCCGCGGCACCGAGGGCGCCCGGGTCGGCGTCGCCTGGTCACCCGCCGCCGGGGTCCCCGCCGAGTGCACCGACGGCGACGCCCCCGTCGAGTTCTCACCCGGCGACCTCGACGTGCTGCGCGCCGCCTCCGCCCGCTACCTGCACGCCGAGCCCGGCGTCTTCGTCCGTGTCACCGGCACCGTCGTCCGCATGCGCCGCACCGGGCCCCGCGGCGAGGGCACCGTACGGCTGCACGTCATCGCCGGCGCCGAGGTGCCCCACATCCGGATGACGCTCGACGAGGAGGCGTACCGGATCGCCGGGCACGCCCACCTCGTCGGACTGCCGATCCGGGTGCACGGACGGCTGGAGAGCCGGGGCGGCTTCCGGCGGCTGACCGGGGCCACCGGCGTCGTCCCCGTACAGGTGGAGGAGGCCGAGCGGGACCGGCTCATGAAGGCCCTCCAGGAGAACCTCGACTTCTTCGAGGAGGCCTGCGCCGGAGGGGACGAGCCCTAGGAAACCCGTGGCGTGTGCGCGTACAGGTCCCTGAGCAGGGCGATCTCCGCGCCGTGGTGGATCATCTCGCGGTGGATGTGCAGGACGAGCGTCGCCATCGGCTCCTTCGCGAACGGGCCCTCGGCCGGGCCGCACGGCTGCTCCAGGTCCGCGGCGTCCAGGCCGCGCACGCCCGTCGTCCAGCGCGCGTAGGACGTGTCCAGGCGGTCGAGCGCCTCCGCCGCCGTCCCCGGATACACGTATGTCAGGTAGTCCACCGCGGGACCGCCGAAGTGCGAGGCGATGCGGGCGCCCAGGACGCCCACCAGGATGTGTCCGAGGCGCCAGGCGATCGTCGTCACCGGCGCCGGGACCGGCTCCGGGTACGCGAAGTCGATCGTGAAGTCGCCGGAACCCGCCCGCACGGGGGCGGTGCCGGTGCCGCGGGGGCGCACGCTCCACACGCCTTCCGGGTCCGCCACCGGCTCCCAGAAGTACTCGTCGTCCGTGAGCCCGGCCAGGCGCCCGCGCAGCTGATGCCGCCAGTGCCAGTCGAGCTGGTCGGCCAGCAGCACGTTCCATTCCAGGGCCATGCGTCCACGCTAGGACGACCCCCGCAGGTCCGCACGGCTAACCGTTTCGCGAGCGGTCCCTGTGACTCGGTACGATCGGCCTTGCGCGCGTCACAGGTAATGGCGCGGCGTTTCGTCTTCAGGTAGGAGAGACCGGTGTCTGACGTCCGTGTGATCATCCAACGCGATTCCGAGCGGGAAGAGCGCGTGGTGACGACGGGTACCACGGCCGCCGAGCTCTTCCCCGGAGAGCGAAGCATCGTCGCGGCCCGTGTCGCCGGTGAGCTCAAGGACCTCGCGTACGCGGTCCAGGACGGCGAGGAGATCGAGCCCGTCGAGATCACCTCCGAGGACGGTCTGAACATCCTGCGCCACTCCACCGCGCACGTGATGGCGCAGGCCGTGCAGGAGATCTTCCCCGAGGCCAAGCTCGGCATCGGCCCGCCCATCAAGGACGGCTTCTACTACGACTTCGACGTCAAGGAGCCGTTCACCCCCGAGGACCTCAAGCGCATCGAGAAGAAGATGCAGGAGATCCAGAAGCGGGGCCAGAAGTTCTCCCGTCGCGTCACCACCGACGAGGACGCCCGCGTCGAGCTCGCCGACGAGCCGTACAAGCTCGAGCTCATCGGCCTCAAGGGCAACGCGGCGCAGGCCGCCGACGGCGCCGACGCCGAGGTGGGCTCCGGCGAGCTGACCATCTACGACAACCTCGACGCCAAGACCGGCGAGCTGTGCTGGAAGGACCTCTGCCGCGGTCCCCACCTGCCCAGCACCCGCGTCATCCCCGCGTTCAAGCTGATGCGCTCGGCCGCCGCCTACTGGCGCGGCAGCGAGAATAACCCGCAGCTCCAGCGCATCTACGGCACCGCGTGGCCGTCGAAGGACGAGCTCAAGGGCTACCTGGAGTTCCTCGCCGAGGCCGAGAAGCGCGACCACCGCAAGCTGGGCGCCGAGCTCGATCTGTTCTCCTTCCCGGAGGAGCTCGGCCCGGGCCTCGCGGTGTTCCACCCCAAGGGCGGCGTGATCCGCAAGGTCATGGAGGACTACTCGCGGCGCCGCCACGAGGCCTCCGGCTACGAGTTCGTGAACACCCCGCACATCTCGAAGGAGCACCTCTTCGAGACCTCGGGCCACCTGCCGCACTACGCGGAAGGCATGTTCCCGCCCATCCAGTTCGACGAGCAGAACTACCGCCTCAAGGCGATGAACTGCCCGATGCACAACCTGATCTTCAAGTCGCGCGGCCGTTCCTACCGTGAACTGCCCCTGCGCCTGTTCGAGTTCGGCACCGTGTACCGCTACGAGAAGTCGGGCGTCGTGCACGGCCTGACCCGCTCGCGCGGCTTCACGCAGGACGACTCGCACATCTACTGCACCAAGGAGCAGATGCCGGAGGAGCTCGACAAGCTCCTCACCTTCGTGCTCGACCTGCTGCGCGACTACGGCCTGACCGAGTTCGAGCTGGAGCTGTCCACCCGCGACGACTCCGACAAGTTCATCGGCACCGACGAGGACTGGGCCGAGGCCACCGAGGCGCTGCGCCTGGCCGCCGAGAAGCAGAACCTGCCGCTGGTCGCCGACCCGGGCGGCGCCGCCTACTACGGCCCGAAGATCTCCGTCCAGGTCAAGGACGCGATCGGCCGCTCCTGGCAGATGTCGACCCTCCAGGTCGACTTCAACCAGCCCAAGCGCTTCGGCCTCGAGTACACGGCCGCGGACGGTTCCCGCCAGCAGCCCGTCATGCTGCACCGCGCCCTGTTCGGCTCGATCGAGCGGTTCTTCGGCGTGCTGCTCGAGCACTACGCGGGCGCCTTCCCGGCGTGGCTCGCGCCCGTGCAGGCCGTCGGCATCCCGATCGGCGACGCGCACGTCCCGTACCTGGAGGAGTTCGCCGAGAAGGCGCGCGCCCAGGGTCTGCGCGTCGAGGTCGACTCGTCCTCGGACCGCATGCAGAAGAAGATCCGCAACCAGCAGAAGGCCAAGGTGCCCTTCATGGTCATCGCCGGTGACGAGGACATGAGCGCCGGCTCGGTGTCCTTCCGCTACCGCGACGGCTCGCAGGAGAACGGCATCCCGGTCGACGAGGCCATCGCGAAGATCGTGAAGGTCGTCGAGGAGCGCGCGCAGGTCTGACGCTCAGCCCTTGCCGTCGAAGGCCCCCGGGAAGCTTCCCGGGGGCCTTCCGCCGTTCTCGCCCGCACCCCCGCCGTTCTCGTCCTCGCGCGCGAACACCTGGAGCAGCCAGGACGAGAACGAGCCGACGACCGCGCCGAGCAGCGCCAGCCCGCAGCCCATCAGGCCCACAGCGACGAGCCGGCCCACCGGTGTCACCGGCGCCATGTCCCCGTAGCCGACGCTCGACACCGTCGTGCACGCCCACCACACCGCGTCGCCGAACGTCTGGATCGTCGCGCCCGGTGCGTCGCGTTCCTGCTGGTAGACGGCGAGCGACGCGGCGAAGCCGAGCAGCAGCGTCGACACGCCCGCGTACAGCATCACGCGCGCGTGCAGCGCGAAACGGGGCCGGCCGTGCCGGCGCTTCACCCGCTCGTAGGCCCGCACGATGCGGACCGGACGCAGCAGCGGCAGCAGCAGGACCACGGTGTCCAGCCAGTGCGTGCGCACGAAGCGCGGCCAGCGCTGCCCGCTGAGCCGCCGCCGCACCACGTAGTCCGCGGCGAAGACCGCCCACGCCGCACAGGTCACCGCCAGACACAGGTCGCGCACGGCCCCGGGCAGCCCGGGGCCGAGCACCAGGACCGCGTACGAGGCGAGGAAGAGCAGGGACGCCGCGGCGAGGACACCCGCGGTGCGTCGCTCCCAGCGGGCGAGGGCACTGTCGGTCATCCGCACAGCATCGCGCGCACGGGCCCGGGACGGGCCCCGGCGACACGCCCCGCCGAGGTCACGCCATATGCTGCACAGCATGACGAGTGAGCCGGAGCAGCAGATCGGTCCTGTGGGAGAGCCGGACGGATTCGGGCGTCTGTGGACCCCGCACCGCATCGCGTACATCCAGGGCGAGGGCAAACCGACCGGCCCCGGGGCCGACGACGGCTGTCCCTTCTGCGCGGCTCCCGGCAAGAGCGACGAGGACGCCCTCATCGTGGCGCGCGGCGAGCACGTCTTCGCGATCCTCAACCTGTACCCGTACAACGGCGGGCACATGATGGTGCTGCCCTACCGGCACGTCGCCGACTACACCGACCTCGACGCCGCCGAGACCGTCGAGCTCGCCGACTTCACCAAGCGGGCGATGACCGCGCTGCGTGCCGCGTCCGGAGCGCACGGCTTCAACATCGGCATGAACCAGGGCGCGGTGGCCGGCGCCGGTATCGCGGCCCACCTGCACCAGCACATCGTCCCGCGCTGGGGCGGCGACACGAACTTCATGCCGGTCGTCGGCCACACCAAGGTGCTGCCGCAGCTCCTCGCGGACACGCGCACGGCGCTGGCGAAGGCCTGGCCGACCGCCTGATCCGGACGAAGGACCCTACGCGTCGTAGACGTCGGCCTTCCGCGGCGACGGGTCCTGCACCAGACCGCTGAGCACCCCCGAGCGGTTCCCGAACTTCTCCGTGTCGACGCCGTGCTCCTTGAGGACCTTGAAGGCCGCCGCGTGCACCACGCGCAGCACCGGCGTCGCCGTGCGCAGCGCGTCGTCGGCCATGAAGCGGTGCCGCCAGGGCTGGTCGGCCCAGGCGTGCCGCAGGCCGAACGGCTCGGGCAGCGCCAGCTTGCCGCCCAGGTAGTCGAGCAGCGGCGGGTACCAGGTGAGCGGGGCACGGACCGCTATCCGGACGACCTCGTCCGCGTCGATCAGCGGCAGCGTCTTCGTGGTCGTCTCCCAGAACCGGACCGACTTGGCGATCTCCTTGGTCTTCGGCTCGGGCTTCGACGTGAACAGCGAGTTCACCGGGCCCAGTGCGTGGCCCGTCACCTCGATGCGCAGCGTCTCGTGCAGCACGGTCACCGTGATCAGCATCGTGATGACCAACTGGCCGTCCCACAGGGTGAACTGGACGCCCAGGTAGTGGCGGTCGCCGCTGCCGAACTGCTGGTCGTTGCAGATCCGCTGTATCTCGTGCGACTTGATCCGGTACGCGTCCACGTCCGCGCCGGTGGGCCGGGACACGCCCTTCGCGTTCTCCCCGATCGGGGTCACGATCCAGTGCTCGACCGAGGGGCGCGGGAAGCCGCCCGTGTGCAGCGTCTTGCGCTCCAGGAGCTTCAGTTGGTCGTGGATCGCGCGGATCACGTCCCAGCTGCGGAACGGGTGGATCTCCTTGTCGGGGTCGGCGGAGACCAGCTCCTCGGCCAGCTGCCAGCTGCCCCAGCGCGTGCCCATGCCGAGGATGCCCTTCGGGCCGGCGTAGAACACCGCGTTCGACTGCTGCTCCGCGGAGAGGCGGGCCAGGCCCTGGCGCAGCTGCTCCGCCGCGGTCTCGCCGGGGCTGCCCGGCACCGCCTCGGGGATCTTCGCGCCGATGCCGCCGCCCGAGAGCAGTGCGTCCCACCGCTCGCGCAGGTCCTTCGCCGTGCGCTCACATACCTGCCGTGCCCACAGCCCGCCGACGACGGGCACCACGAAGGAGGCGCGCAGGTACCAGGCCCAGCCACCGGCGAACGGCAGCTTGAGCAGCACGACGACGACGGCCACCCCGACGACCGCCATCAGGGCCGTCGTCAGTGCCGCCGTGCCGCGGACCTTGCGCTCCTTGTTCCGCGCCTCGGTCTTCGGCGCCCCGGCCGCGGCGTCCTTGGTGGCCTTCTCGGCGGCCGCCACCTTGTTGTTGCTCGTACGGCGGAGCTGGAAGGCGATCAGCAACAGCACGAACCCGGGCAGGAACACGAGGCCGAACAGCACGGTGATCAGGGTCAGCAGCGCGTCCCGCTGGCGGCGGATCCGGGTCGCCGCGAGGCAGTGCTCCACCACGACCTGCGGCTCCGTGCCGAAGGACTGGATGAGCGGCTTGCGGCCGCCGCCGAGCATCCGGACCTGGACCGCGCGCGAGAACGCCTCGCCCAGGTTCGGCGCGAAGAGCGACCAGGCGCCCTTCTTCACCTCGGACTTGTGCCACTCGTTGTTCGCGTCCTCGATCTTCGCGGCCGGGTCGTCCCGGTACGCGGCCGAGGCGATGGCGAACGTCGCCGCGGTCTGCCCCGCCGAACCCTGCAGGGGGACCTGTGCCCCCGGCCTGAAATCGAACGCGTCGTCCGCCACTGCCACCCCCATCACCGCACGTCTCGCACCGCACGTCGCTGCTGCTGCGGCTCTTCCCGACTTCCTTGCCCCGCACACCTGTTGATCAGTTGATCGTCCTGATCCGACTGATCCGACTGATCTTCGACCAGCGTAACGGCCGCCACCGACATCCGTCCCGGCAAGCCGGACGCCGGTGGCCGCACCGGGGGCACAGGGGCGCACGACCCCGCGCGGCGCCCCAACTAGGCCGTGTCCACGGCCTGTTCCCTGATCCGCTCCCCGATGTGGGCCGGCATCGGCTCGTGCCGGGCGTAGCTGCGGCTGAACTGCGCCGTGCCGTGCGACAGGGAGCGCAGATCGACGGCGTAGCGCCCGATCTCGATCTCCGGCACCTCGGCCCGTACGAGGGTCCGGCCGCCCGGCGCCTGCTCGGTGCCGACGACGCGGCCGCGCCGCCCGGACAGGTCGCTCATCACCGCGCCCACGAAGTCGTCGCTCACGAGCACCTGGACCTCGGACACCGGTTCGAGGAGATGGATCGTGGCGTCGGCCGCCGCCTCGCGCAGCGCCAGCGCGCCCGCCGTCTGGAACGCGGCGTCGGAGGAGTCCACCGAGTGCGCCTTGCCGTCGAGCAGCGTGACCCGCACGTCGATCAGCGGGTACCCGGCCGCGACGCCCTTGGCCGCCTGTGCCCGCACGCCCTTCTCCACCGACGGGATGAACTGGCGCGGGACGGAGCCGCCGACGACCTTGTCGACGAACTCGATGCCCGAACCGTTCGGCAGCGGCTCCACCTCGATCTCGCAGATCGCGTACTGGCCGTGCCCGCCGGACTGCTTGACGTGCCGGCCCCGCCCCGCGGCCCGGTCCGCGAACGTCTCGCGCAGCGACACCTTGTGCGCCACCACGTCGACCTGCACCCCGTACCGCGTCGACAGCCGCTCCAGGACGACGTCCGCGTGCGCCTCGCCCAGGCACCACAGCACCACCTGGTGGGTGTCGGGGTTCTGCTCGAGCCGCATCGTCGGGTCCTCCGCGACGAGCCGCGCAAGGCCCTGCGACAGCTTGTCCTCGTCGGCCTTGCTGTGCGCCTGGATCGCCAGCGGCAGCAGCGGGTCCGGCATCTCCCACGGCGCCATGAGCAGCGGGTCGTCCTTCGCCGAGATCGTGTCGCCGGTCTCGGCCCGGCCCAGCTTCGCCACGCACGCCAGATCACCGGCGATGCAGTGCGACAGCGGCCGCTGCTGCTTGCCGAAGGGGACCGACAGGGCGCCGACCCGCTCGTCCACGTCGTGGTCCTCGTGCCCGCGGTCGGTGAGCCCGTGCCCCGACACGTGCACCGTCTCGTCCGGGCGCAGGGTGCCCGAGAAGACCCGTACGAGCGAGACCCGCCCCACGTAGGGGTCCGACGCCGTCTTCACGACCTCGGCGACGAGCGGGCCCTCCGGGTCGCAGACCGGGAGGGTGCGGGGCGTGCCGTCGGGCGTGGTCACGATCGGTGCCTCGCGCTCCAGCGGGGTCGGGAAACCGCCCGTGATCAGCTCCAGGAGCTCGACCGTGCCGATGCCCTGGCGGGCGCCCTCCGGGGCCGGGGCCGCCGCGAGGACGGGGTGGAAGGTGCCGCGTGCGACGGCCCGCTCCAGATCGTCGACGAGCGTCTTGAAGTCGATCTCCTCGCCGCCCAGATAGCGGTCCATCAGGGTCTCGTCCTCGCTCTCGGCGATGATCCCCTCGATGAGCCGGCCGCGCGCCTCCTGGAGGCCCGGCACCTGGTCGGCGTCCGGGGGCGACTCCTCGAGCGCGCCCGAGGCGTAGGCGTGGATCCGCTGCGACAGGAGCCCGATCAGGCCGGTCACGGGGGAGTGGCCGTCCGGGGTGCGCTCGCCGTGCAGCGGCAGGTAGAGCGGCAGTACGGCGTCCGGGTCGTCGCCCCCGAAGGCCTCGGCGCAGACCCGGGTCGTCTCCTCGAAGTCCGCGCGCGCCGCCTCCAGGTGCGTCACCACGATGGCCCGCGGCATGCCGACGGCCGCGCACTCCTCCCACACCACGCGCGTGGCGCCGTCCACCCCGTCCGCGGCCGAGACGACGAAGAGGGCCGCGTCCGCCGCGCGCAGACCGGCCCTCAGCTCCCCGACGAAATCCGCGTATCCGGGGGTGTCCAGAAGATTGATCTTGCAGCCGCCCCAGTCGACCGGGACGAGCGAGAGCTGCACCGAGCGTTGCCGGCGCCGTTCGATGTCGTCGTAGTCCGACACGCACGTGCCGTCCTCGACGCGGCCCGCGCGGTTGACCGCCCCCGCCGTGAGCGCGAGGGCCTCCACCAGCGTCGTCTTGCCGGAGCCGCTGGGGCCGACCAGCACCACATTGCGCACGTCCGAGGGCCGGTCGGCCGTAGCCGCCCTGCCGGCGGCCCCGGGGTGTGTGTTCGCCTTGTCAGCCATGTCCCATGCCTCCCGGTTCGCATCCACGGTGAGGGGGCCCCGTCGGGGCCTGTGGAAGTGCGGCAGGCGGACACGCGAACCCGCGTGTGAGAGGCGGCTCCGGCGACGCCCGCGGTGTCTTCGAGCTTTGCACTCGTGTCACCGTGCGTCCATACGTCGTACGGGATCCCACGCGCGCGTGGTGGCCCGACGGCCGTGGCGGCGGGTGCGTGGCTACGATGGGCCAGCCGGTGGCCAGAGGGGCCGCACGGCCACCGACCCCTCGGGAAGGCCATGCTGAACAAGTACGCGCGTGCATTCTTCACGCGTGTCCTCACACCGTTCGCCGCGTTTCTCATCCGTCGCGGGGTCAGTCCCGACACGGTCACGCTCCTCGGCACCGCCGGGGTGGTGGCGGGCGCGCTGGTCTTCTACCCGCGCGGGGAGTTCTTCTGGGGCACGGTCGTCATCACGCTGTTCGTCTTCTCGGACCTCGTGGACGGCAACATGGCGCGCCAGCTCGGCCGCTCCAGCCGCTGGGGCGCCTTCCTCGACTCGACCCTCGACCGGGTCGCCGACAGCGCCATCTTCGGCGGCCTCGCGCTCTGGTACGCGGGCGGCGGGAACGACAACGCGCTGTGCGCGGTCTCGATCTTCTGCCTCGCCAGCGGCCAGGTCGTCTCGTACACGAAGGCCCGTGGAGAATCGATCGGCCTGCCCGTCGCGGTCAACGGTCTGGTGGAGCGCGCCGAGCGGCTCGTCATCTCGCTCGTCGCGGCCGGTTTCGCCGGTCTGCACAAGTTCGGCGTGCCCGGCATCCAGTACCTGCTGCCCGTCGCCCTGTGGATCGTCGCGGCCGGCAGCCTCGTCACGCTGATCCAGCGCGTGGTCACCGTCCGCCGCGAGTCCGCCGAGGCGGACGCCGAGGCCGCCGCCCAGGAGGAGACCGCCTCGTGAGCGGCGTGCAGGAACGGATCACCGACGCGCTGTACGGGCTCGGCTGGGGCACGGTCAAGAAGCTGCCCGAGCCGGTCGCGAACCGGCTGGGCCGGACCATCGCGGACGCCGTCTGGCGCAAGCGCGGCAAGGGCGTGCTGCGCCTGGAGTCGAACCTCGCGCGCGTGGTGCCCGACGCCACGCCCCAGCGGCTGCGGCAGCTCTCCCGGGCGGGCATGCGCTCGTACCTGCGCTACTGGATGGAGTCCTTCCGGCTCCCCGCCTGGAGCAAGGACCGCGTCCGGGAGGGCTTCACCCCCCAGGACGTGCACCACCTGACCGACGCCCTCGCCTCCGACAAGGGCGTCATCCTCGCGCTGCCCCACATGGGCAACTACGACCTCGCCGGCGCCTGGGTCACCACCAAGCTGGAGACCCCGTTCACGACGGTCGCCGAGCGCCTCAAGCCCGAGACCCTCTACGACCGCTTCGTCGCCTACCGCGAGGGCCTCGGCATGGAGGTCCTCCCGCACACCGGCGGCGCCGCCTTCGGCACCCTCGCCCGGCGGCTGCGGGACGGCGGCCTCGTCTGCCTGGTCGCCGACCGCGACCTGTCCGCCGCGGGCGTCGAGGTGAAGTTCTTCGGCGAGACCACGCGCATGCCCGCCGGGCCCGCGCTGCTCGCCCAGCAGACCGGCGCCCTGCTGCTGCCCGTGACGCTCTGGTACGACGGCTCGCCGATCATGCGGGGCCGGGTCCACCCGCCGATCGACGTGCCCGAGACAGGCACCCGCGCCGAAAAGACGTCTGTCATGACACAGGCGCTGGCCGACGACTTCGCCACGGGGATCGCGGACCATCCGGAGGACTGGCACATGCTGCAGCGCCTGTGGCTCTCGGACCTGGACACCGTCGTCAAGACCGAGGAGCGGCCGGCGTGAAGATCGGAATCGTCTGCCCGTACTCCTGGGACGTGCCGGGCGGCGTCCAGTTCCACATCCGCGACCTCGCGGAGCACCTGAACGCGCTCGGCCACGAGGTCTCCGTCCTCGCCCCGGCCGACGACGACACCCCGCTGCCGCCCTACGTGGTGTCCGCCGGCCGTGCCGTGCCCGTGCCCTACAACGGCTCGGTGGCGCGGCTGAACTTCGGCTTCCTGAGCGCCGCGCGCGTGCGGCGCTGGCTGCACGACGGCACCTTCGACGTCATCCACATCCACGAGCCGACGTCCCCGTCGCTCGGCCTGCTCGCCTGCTGGGCCGCGCAGGGCCCCATCGTCGCCACGTTCCACACGTCGAACCCGCGCTCGCGCGCCATGATCGCCGCCTACCCGATCCTGCAGCCCGCCCTGGAGAAGATCAGCGCGCGGATCGCCGTGTCCGAGTACGCGCGCCGCACCCTCGTCGAGCACCTCGGCGGCGACGCGGTCGTCATCCCGAACGGCGTCGACGTCGACTTCTTCGCGCGGGCCGAGCCGAAGGCCGAGTGGCAGGGCGACACCATCGGCTTCATCGGGCGCATCGACGAGCCCCGCAAGGGCCTGCCCGTCCTCATGAAGGCGCTGCCCAGGATCCTCACCGAGCGGCCGCAGACGCGGCTCCTGGTCGCCGGCCGCGGCGACGAGGAGGAGGCCGTCGCCTCGCTCCCGCGCGAGATGCGCGAGCGCGTCGAGTTTCTCGGCATGGTCAGCGACGAGGACAAGGCCCGCCTGCTGCGCAGCGTCGACGTGTACGTCGCCCCGAACACCGGCGGCGAGAGCTTCGGCATCATCCTCGTCGAGGCCATGTCGGCCGGCGCGCCTGTGCTCGCCTCCGACCTCGACGCCTTCGCCCAGGTCCTCGACCAGGGCACGGCCGGCGAGCTCTTCGCCAACGAGAACGCCGACGACCTGGCCGCCGCCGCCCTGCGGCTGCTCGCCGACCCCGAGCGCCGCACCGAGCTGCGCGAGCGGGGCAGCAAGCACGTGCGCCGTTTCGACTGGTCGACCGTCGGAGCCGACATCCTCTCCGTCTACGAGACCGTGACCCAGGGGGCCGCGGCCGTGGCCACCGACGAACGCACCGGCCTGCGCGCCCGCTTCGGCCTCGCCCGCGACTGACCCGCGGGCCGGGGCGGCCGCCGCGCGACGGTAGCCTTGCCGCCCGTGACCGTCACCCTGATCTGGATCGCCGTAGCCCTCTTCGCGATCGGCCTCTACCTCAGCTGGACCGCGGGCCGGCTCGACCGCCTGCACGCCCGGATCGACGCGGCCCGCGCCGCACTCGACGCCCAGCTCCTGCGCCGCGCCTCCGTCGCCCAGGAACTGGCCACCTCCGGAGTGCTCGACCCGGCCGCCTCGATCGTCCTCTACGAGGCCGCGCACGCGGCGCGGCAGGCGGAGGAGGAGCAGCGCGAGGTCGCCGAGAGCGAGCTCAGCCAGGCGCTGCGCGCGGTCTTCGGGGAGACCGACCAGGTCGAGGAGGTCCGGGCCGCCCCCGGCGGCGAGGAGGCCGCCGAGGAGCTCGCCCAGGCGGTGCGCCGGGTGCCCATGGCCCGCCGCTTCCACAACGACGCCGTACGGGCCGCACGCGCGCTGCGCCGGCACCGCAAGGTCCGCTGGTTCCGGCTGGCCGGACACGCCCCGTTCCCGATGGCCTTCGAGATGGACGACGTGCCGCCGACCGCCCTCGCGGACCGGGCCACCACGTAGCTCCCGCAGGCCATGATCACGGATCACCACCTGGATCGCAGGCCAAAAGGAGCCACCGCCTCCCTATTGGCCCTTGTAGCGGCCTGGGGCGCAGATGTTTCCTCGGTGCAGCAACAGCGTGCAGCACGCATGCCGTGACAGACCCTCTTCACTGAGTTCACCGAGCGAGGTCCCCGTGTCCACTGTCGAAAACCAGGCTCCCGCCACCGGCACCGCCCGCGTCAAGCGCGGCATGGCCGAGCAGCTCAAGGGCGGCGTGATCATGGACGTCGTCAACGCCGAGCAGGCGAAGATCGCCGAGGACGCGGGCGCCGTGGCCGTCATGGCTCTCGAGCGGGTCCCGGCCGACATCCGCAAGGACGGCGGCGTGGCCCGCATGTCGGACCCGAACATGATCGAGGAGATCATCGAGGCCGTCTCGATCCCGGTGATGGCCAAGTCCCGCATCGGCCACTTCGTCGAGGCCCAGATCCTGCAGTCGCTCGGCGTGGACTACATCGACGAGTCCGAGGTCCTCACCCCGGCCGACGAGGTCAACCACAGCGACAAGTTCGCCTTCACCACCCCGTTCGTGTGTGGCGCCACCAACCTGGGCGAGGCCCTGCGCCGCATCGCCGAGGGCGCGGCCATGATCCGCTCCAAGGGCGAGGCCGGCACGGGCAACGTGGTCGAGGCCGTCCGCCACATGCGCCAGATCAAGAACGAGATCGCCCGCCTGCGCGGCTTCGACAACAACGAGCTGTACGCCGCCGCCAAGGAGCTGCGCGCCCCGTACGAGCTCGTCAAGGAGGTCGCCGAGCTCGGCAAGCTCCCCGTCGTGCTGTTCTCCGCCGGTGGCGTCGCCACCCCGGCCGACGCCGCGCTGATGCGCCAGCTCGGCGCCGAGGGCGTCTTCGTCGGCTCCGGCATCTTCAAGTCCGGCGACCCGGCCAAGCGCGCCGCCGCCATCGTGAAGGCCACCACCTTCTACGACGACCCGAAGATCATCGCCGACGCGTCCCGCAACCTGGGCGAGGCCATGGTCGGCATCAACTGCGACACCCTCCCCGAGACCGAGCGCTACGCGAACCGAGGCTGGTAAGCACCCATGAGCAGCCCCGTCATCGGCGTCCTGGCACTCCAGGGCGACGTACGGGAGCACCTCATCGCCCTGGCCGCGGCGGACGCCGTGGCCAGGCCGGTGCGGCGCCCCGAGGAACTGGCCGAGGTCGACGGTCTGATCATCCCCGGCGGTGAGTCGACCACCATGTCCAAGCTGGCCCACCTCTTCGGCCTCATGGAGCCCCTCCGCACGCGCGTGCACGCCGGAATGCCCGTCTACGGCACCTGCGCCGGCATGATCATGCTCGCCGACAAGATCCTCGACCCGCGCTCGGGCCAGGAGACCATCGGCGGCATCGACATGATCGTGCGCCGCAACGCCTTCGGACGACAGAACGAGTCCTTCGAGGCCGCGGTGGCCGTCCAGGGTGTCGAGGGCGCTCCCGTGGAGGGCGTCTTCATCCGCGCCCCCTGGGTGGAGTCCGTCGGCGCCTCGACCGAGGTGCTCGCCGAGCACGAGGGACACATCGTCGCCGTGCGCCAGGGCAACGCCCTCGCGACGTCCTTCCACCCCGAGCTCACGGGCGACCACCGGCTCCACGGCCTGTTCGTCGACATGGTCCGGGGCAAGGACGCGCCAGCTTCCTTGTAGGATCTCTGGCGTTCGTTATTGAGGTTGGTTACGCGAAGGAGACAGGCAGATGTCCGGCCACTCTAAATGGGCTACGACGAAGCACAAGAAGGCCGTGATCGACGCCAAGCGCGGCAAGCTCTTCGCGAAGATGATCAAGAACATCGAGGTCGCGGCCCGCACGGGCGGCGCCGACCCGGCCGGTAACCCGACGCTGTTCGACGCCATCCAGAAGGCGAAGAAGAGCTCGGTCCCGAACAAGAACATCGACTCCGCGGTCAAGCGCGGCGCCGGCCTCGAAGCCGGTGGCGCCGACTACGAGACGATCATGTACGAGGGCTACGGTCCCAACGGTGTCGCGGTGCTCATCGAGTGCCTCACCGACAACCGCAACCGCGCCGCCTCGGACGTCCGCGTCGCCATGACCCGCAACGGCGGCAACATGGCCGACCCGGGTTCCGTGTCGTACCTGTTCAACCGCAAGGGCGTCGTGGTGCTCCCCAAGGGCGAGCTCTCCGAGGACGACGTCCTGGAGACGGTCCTCGAGGCGGGCGCCGAGGAGGTCAACGACCTCGGTGAGGCCTTCGAGATCATCTCCGAGGCCACCGACATGGTCGCGGTCCGCACCGCGCTCCAGGCGGCCGGCATCGACTACGACTCGGCCGAGTCCAACTTCGTCCCGACCATGCAGGTCGAGCTGGACGAGGAGGGCGCGCGCAAGATCTTCAAGCTCATCGACGCGCTCGAGGACAGCGACGACGTGCAGAACGTCTTCGCGAACTTCGACGTCTCCGACGAGGTCATGGAGAAGGTCGACGCCTGATCCGACGTGAGCGGCGGGGGGGGGGGGGGGGGGGGGGGGGGGGGGGGGGCGCGGCGGGGGGCGGGGGGGCGCGGGGGGGGGCGCCCGCGAAACACGAGAAA
>NZ_JBITJS010000012.1:152417-295180 GCF_044460245.1 Streptomyces sp. NPDC050145
GGCGTGCCTGTGTCTTCCTTTGTCCTTTCTTGTGCTCTTGCCGCAGTCGGCGCCGGGGGCGGGGGCCGCCCCCCCCGGCCCCCCCCGGGGCCGGCCGCCCCCCCCCCCCCCCCCCCCCCCCCCCCCCCGCCGCTTTGTCAGTGGCACCCGATAGCCTGCGCAAACAGGCGATCGAAAGTGGGGGCGTGGCGTGCGTGTACTGGGCGTGGACCCGGGTCTCACCCGGTGCGGGGTCGGCGTGGTCGAGGGGGTCGCCGGCCGGCCGCTGACCATGCGCGGCGTCGGCGTCGTGCGGACCCCGCCGGACGCCGAGCTGGGCCTGCGCCTCGTCGCCATCGAGCAGGGCATCGAGCAGTGGCTCGACGAGCACCGGCCCGAGTTCGTCGCCGTCGAGCGCGTGTTCAGCCAGCACAACGTGCGCACGGTGATGGGCACCGCGCAGGCCAGCGCCGTCGCCATGCTGTGCGCCTCGCGCCGCGGCATCCCCGTCGCCCTCCACACCCCCAGCGAGGTCAAGGCCGCCGTCACCGGCAGCGGCCGCGCCGACAAGGCCCAGGTCGGCGCCATGGTGACCCGGCTGCTCCGGCTCGACGCACCGCCCAAGCCGGCCGACGCCGCCGACGCGCTCGCCCTCGCCATCTGCCACATCTGGCGCGCCCCCGCGCAGAACAGACTCCAGCAAGCCGTGGCGCTGCACGCAGCGAACACGTCACACGCATCGAAAGGCCGTACCGCATGATCGCCTTCGTGAGCGGCCCCGTCGCCGCGCTCGCCCCCGACGCCGCGGTGGTCGAGGTCGGCGGGATCGGCATGGCCGTCCAGTGCACGCCGAACACCCTGTCCGGCCTCCGGATCGGGCAGCAGACCAAGCTCGCCACCTCCCTCGTCGTACGGGAGGACTCGCTCACCCTGTACGGCTTCGCGGACGACGACGAGCGGCAGACCTTCGAGCTGCTCCAGACCGCCAGCGGCGTCGGCCCCCGCCTCGCCCAGGCCATGCTCGCCGTGCACACCCCCGACGACCTGCGCCGCGCCGTCTCCACCGGCGACGAGAAGGCACTCACGGCCGTCCCCGGCATCGGCAAGAAGGGCGCCCAGAAGCTCCTCCTGGAGCTGAAGGACCGGCTCGGCGCGCCCCTGGGCACCGCGCGTCCCGCGATCGGCACCGCCGTCGCCGGCGGCTGGAGCGAGCAGCTGCACGCCGCGCTCATCGGGCTCGGCTACGCGACCAGAGAGGCCGACGAGGCGGTCGCCGCCGTCGCCCCGCAGGCCGAGGCCGCCGAGGGCACCCCGCAGGTGGGCCGGCTCCTGAAGGCCGCGCTGCAGACGCTCAATCGCACGCGCTGAGCACCGCAGCCCGAAAGACTCCCCGAGAAGACGCCGCCCGCCCCCGATCCCGTAACGCGAGGCACAGAACATGAACTGGGACGAGACGACCGACGCCGCCGAGCCGCAGGCCGACCGGCTCGTCGGTGCGGCCGCCGACGGCGAGGACCAGGCCGTCGAGGCGGCCCTGCGCCCCAAGGACCTGGGCGAGTTCATCGGCCAGGAGAAGGTCAGGGAGCAGCTCGACCTCGTACTGCGCGCCGCCCGAGCGCGCGGCGCCACCGCCGACCACGTCCTGCTCTCCGGCGCCCCCGGCCTCGGCAAGACCACCCTCTCCATGATCATCGCCGCCGAGATGGGCGCCCCGATCCGCATCACCTCGGGCCCCGCCATCCAGCACGCCGGCGACCTCGCCGCGATCCTCTCCTCCCTCCAGGAGGGCGAGGTCCTCTTCCTCGACGAGATCCACCGCATGTCGCGGCCCGCCGAGGAGATGCTCTACATGGCGATGGAGGACTTCCGCGTCGACGTCATCGTCGGCAAGGGCCCCGGAGCCACCGCCATCCCCCTCGAACTGCCCCCGTTCACCCTGGTCGGCGCCACCACCCGCGCGGGCCTGCTGCCGCCCCCGCTGCGCGACCGCTTCGGCTTCACCGCGCACATGGAGTTCTACGAGCCCACCGAGCTGGAGCGCGTCATCCACCGCTCGGCGAACCTGCTGGACGTGGAGATCGACCCGCACGGCGCCGCCGAGATCGCCGGCCGCTCCCGCGGCACGCCCCGTATCGCCAACCGGCTGCTGCGCCGCGTCCGCGACTACGCGCAGGTCAAGGCCGACGGCCACATCACCCAGGACATCGCCGCCGCCGCGCTCGGGGTGTACGAGGTGGACGGGCGCGGCCTCGACCGGCTCGACCGGGCCGTCCTGGAGGCGCTGCTCAAGCTGTTCGGCGGCGGGCCCGTCGGCCTGTCGACGCTCGCCGTCGCCGTGGGGGAGGAGCGCGAGACGGTGGAGGAGGTCGCCGAGCCGTTCCTCGTCCGGGAGGGGCTGCTGGCCCGGACACCGCGCGGACGCGTCGCGACCCCGGCCGCCTGGGCGCACCTCGGACTCACCCCGCCGCAGGCAAGATCGGGTGCAAGCGGACAAGGAGACCTGTTCGGGGCGTGACGGCGCGGGTACTCGCCGGGCCAGGAACCCCGGTGGGATGCTGAGCGTTGTTCCCAGATGGCGGACTCGCTTAGACTCCGCCGACGTCGTCCTTCTGGTTTCGCTGGTTCCGGACGACGGCCGACCCCCGAAACCGACAAGGCCGCACCCCGGCGCGGTCGCCTGAAGGAAGTTCCCACCCGTGAGTCTCGCAGCCCTCCTCCCGTTCGTTGTGCTCATCGGGGCCATGTTCCTGATGACCCGGTCTGCCAAGAAGAAGCAGGCGCAGGCAGCCACCATGCGCAACGACATGCAGCCCGGTTCCGGCGTCCGCACGATCGGGGGCATGTACGCCACGGTCAAGGAGGTCAACGAGGACACGGTCCTCCTCGACGCCGGCCCGGGCGTCCACCTCATGTTCGCGAAGAACGCGATCGGTGCCGTGCTCTCCGACGAGGAGTACAACCGCATCGTGCACGGCGTCGAGGCCGACACCGAGCTGACCGACGACGCCGTCGTGCCGGACGACGCGTCCTCCCTCACCGAGACCGACGAGACCGCCGCCGCCGACGACTCGCGCATCGACCTCGGCAAGAAGGACGAGCCCGTCGAGGCCGAGAAGGCCGACGAGGCCCCCAAGGCCGACGACGCCGACGCCGAGCCGAAGAAGACCGACGGCGAGTCCGACGCGAAGTAGCCACGACCACCTCCGTGGGGCCCGCCACCGCGTGCCCCACGGTCCTGGTTCGTGCGTGATCCGCGCGGATTCTCGACCATTTCGTGGCCGTCCGGGCAGTCCGGGACACGCATCCCGATGCCGGACGGATGGAGAGGGAGTACGAGAAGGTGGCCACACCTAAAAAGAGCCGAGGGGCGGGGGCGCAGAGCAAGCCGGGCCGCGCCCTGAGCCTGATCGTGATCGTCATGGTCGCGCTCGTCGGTGGGATGTTCATCTCCGGTACGTTCACGCCCCGCCTCGGCATCGACCTCGCGGGCGGCACCAGCATCACGCTGCAGGCCAAGAACGAGCCGGGCAAGCCCAACGCGATCAACAAGACCAACATGGACACCGCGGCGGACATCATCAACCGCCGCGTCAACGGCATGGGTGTCTCCGAGGCCGAGGTCCAGACGCAGGGCAACGACAACATCATCGTCAACATCCCGCGGGGCACGAACCAGAAGCAGGCGCGCGAGCAGGTCGGTACGACCGCGCAGCTCTACTTCCGCCCCGTCCTGACGGTGGCCGCAGGAGCTCCCGCGGCGGACAACTCCGCGAGCCCGTCCCCGAGCGCCTCCTCCGGCGACAAGGCGACCGGCAAGCCGACCGACAAGGCCACCGACAAGGCCGAGGAGAAGGCGACCGACGGAGGATCCGCGTCCGCGACGCCCTCCGCCACCTCGCAGGGCCGCGCCGTCACCGACGGCCTGAAGGCCGACGCGACGCCGAGCGCCGGCGCGAGCGACAAGCCCTCCGCCAAGGCGAGCGACAAGCCCGCCGCTTCCCCGAAGCCGGACAAGGCCACCGCCGCGCTGCAGAAGAAGTTCACCGAGCTGGACTGCACCGACAAGGCCGCCCGCACGACGGTCAACGAGGGCGCCAAGCCCTCCGACACGATCATCGCCTGCGGCGAGGACAACCCCGGCCAGTGGTCGAAGTACGTCCTCGGCCCGTCCGAGGTGAACGGCAAGGACGTCAAGAAGTCCCAGGCCGTCATCAACCAGCAGTCGGCCCAGTGGGTCGTCAACATGGAGTTCACGGGCTCCGGCTCGAAGAAGTTCGCGGCGATCACCAGCAAGCTGTCGGCGCAGCAGTCCCCGATGAACCAGTTCGCCATCGTCCTCGACGGCGACGTGGTCTCCGCGCCCAGCGTCCGCACGACGCTCAGCTCGAACGCCGAGATCTCCGGCAACTTCACCCAGCAGTCCGCCCAGGACCTGGCCAACGTGCTGTCCTACGGCGCCCTGCCGCTCACCTTCCACGAGCAGAGCGTCACCTCGGTGACCGCCGCGCTCGGCGGCGAGCAGCTGCACGCCGGTCTGATCGCCGGCGCCATCGGCCTCGCCCTGGTCGTGATCTACCTGGTCGTCTACTACCGGGGCCTGTCGCTCGTCGCGCTCGCCTCGCTGCTGACCTCCGCGCTCCTCACGTACACGCTGATGACGCTGCTCGGCCCGGCCATCGGCTTCGCGCTGAACCTGCCGGCGGTCTGCGGTGCGATCGTCGCCATCGGTATCACCGCCGACTCGTTCATCGTGTTCTTCGAACGGATCCGGGACGAGATCCGCGAGGGCCGCACGGTGCGGCCCGCCGTGGAGCGGGCTTGGCCGCGCGCCCGGCGCACCATCCTCGTCTCCGACTTCGTGTCCTTCCTCGCCGCCGCGGTGCTCTACATCGTGACCGTCGGCAAGGTCCAGGGCTTCGCGTTCACGCTGGGTCTGACCACCCTGCTCGACGTCGTCGTGGTCTTCCTCTTCACGAAGCCGCTCATGACGATCCTGGCCCGCGGGAAGTTCTTCTCCGGCGGACACAAGTGGTCCGGCCTCGATCCCAAGCGCCTCGGCGTCCAGCCCCCGCTGCGCCGCACGCGCCGCGCCGCCCGCCCTGTCGACCCGAAGGAGGCGTGAGATGTCGAAGCTCGGCACTCTCGGCGCCAAGCTGTACAACGGTGAGGTCGGCTACGACTTCATCGGCAAGCGCAAGCTCTGGTACGGCGTCTCGATCCTGATCACCATCACGGCCATCGTCGGCCTCGTGGTGCGCGGCCTGAACATGGGCATCGAGTTCGAGGGCGGCGCCGTCTTCACCACCCCGAAGACGTCCGTCTCCGCCGCCAAGGCGGAGGAGTACGCGGAGAAGGCCTCCGGGCACGACGCGATCGTGCAGGAGCTGGGCAACGGCGGCCTGCGCATCCAGGTCGCCGGCGTGGACACCGCCAAGTCCGACCAGGTCGCGGCCGAACTGTCCAAGGACATGAACATCCCCGCGGACAAGATCAACGCGGATCTGGTCGGTCCCAGCTGGGGCGAGACGATCGCCAACAAGGCATGGCAGGGCCTGGCCATCTTCATGGTCCTCGTCGTGATCTATCTGGCGATCGCCTTCGAATGGCGGATGGCGCTGGCCGCGCTCGTCGCCCTCGTCCACGACATCACCATCACCGTGGGCATCTACGCCCTGGTGGGCTTCGAGGTCACCCCGGGCACGGTGATCGGTCTGCTCACGATCCTCGGTTACTCGCTCTACGACACGGTCGTCGTCTTCGACTCCCTCAAGGAGCAGACGAAGGGCATCGAGAAGCAGACCCGCTGGACCTACAGCGACATCGCCAACCGCTCGATCAACGGCACGCTGGTCCGCTCGATCAACACCACGGTCGTGGCGCTGCTCCCGGTCGCCGGTCTGCTGTTCATCGGCGGCGGCTTCCTCGGCGCCGGCATGCTGAACGACATCTCGCTGTCGCTCTTCGTGGGTCTGGCCGCCGGTGCGTACTCGTCGATCTTCATCGCCACCCCGCTGGTCGCCGACCTCAAGGAACGCGAGCCGAAGATGAAGGCCCTCAAGAAGCGGGTCCTCGCCAAGCGGGCCGCCGCGTCGGCCCAGGCCGACAGCGGCGCCGTCGTCGGCCACCAGGCCGAGGGCGAGTTCGCCGACGAGCCGGAGGACGCGGCTCCCGCGGGCGCCGGTCCGCGCAACCAGCCGACGTCCCGCGGCCGCGGCCGAGGCCGTCCCTCGGGCAAGCGCCGCTGACCCGGCGGTCCACCGCAGCGCACACGGGCGCCAGGAGCCGACGAGGCTCCTGGCGCCCGCGTCGTTCCCGCCCACCCGACTGCTAGGGTTGTCGATCGCGCGAGCGCCCCCGTGGAACACGCGCAGAAGACCCGTAGAACGCCCATCACCCACACGCTGAGGTGCAGAAATGACCGACATCAAGGAGCTGCTCCTCAGCCGCATCCGTGATGTGCAGGACTACCCGGAGCCCGGGGTCCTCTTCAAGGACATCACCCCGCTGCTCGCCGACCCGGCGGCCTTCACGGCCCTGACCGACACCCTCGCCGAGCGCTGCATCGCCGCCGGCGCCACCAAGGTCGTCGGCCTGGAGGCCCGCGGCTTCATCCTCGGCGCCCCCGTCGCCGTCCGCGCCGGCCTCGGCTTCATCCCCGTACGCAAGGCGGGCAAGCTCCCCGGGGCCACCCTCGCGCAGGCCTACGACCTCGAGTACGGCTCCGCCGAGATCGAGGTGCACGCCGAGGACCTGACCGCCGAGGACCGCGTCATGATCGTCGACGACGTGCTGGCCACCGGCGGCACCGCCGAGGCCGCCGTCCACCTGGTGCGCCGCGCGGGCGCCGAGGTCGCGGGCGTCTCGGTCCTCATGGAGCTGGGCTTCCTGCCCGGCCGCGAGCGACTGGAGCCGGCCCTCGAGGGCGCCCCGCTCGACGCCCTGCTCGTCGTCTGAGACAGCTCGGAAACAGCAGGTCACAGCCGCACGGGCGGGCCCTGAGGAATCAGGCGCCCGCCCGCCGCGTTCTGTGGGTACGAAACTGTCCCACCGGCCGAATACGTTCGGTGGCCGCAGGATCGATACCATGGGCTCCCCGGGACCTGTACGGGGGACCCGTCGCGCACGAGGAGCGCCGTTGCCAGACGAGGCCAAGCCACTCACCGCCGCCAAGGCCGACCAGCAGGCAGCCCCGGCGGCCGCTTCCGGCGCGCCCGCGAAGAACGACCGGCCCGCGACGAGCGCCAAGCCCGCACCGCCCGGCGGCAAGCCCGCGGCGGAGCAGCCCCGCGCGCAGCCCCCGGCCGACAAGCCACGCCCCGCGGCGAACCCGCCCGCGATCCGGCCCGCCGCGAACCCGCCGGCGCGCTCCGGCTCCTCCAACCGGGTCCGCGCCCGCCTCGCCCGTCTCGGCGTCCAGCGCTCCAACCCGTATAACCCGGTCCTCGAGCCGCTGCTGCGGATCGTGCGCAGCAACGACCCGAAGATCGAGACGTCCACCCTGCGCCAGATCGAGCGGGCCTACCAGGTCGCCGAGCGCTGGCACCGCGGGCAGAAGCGCAAGAGCGGCGACCCGTACATCACGCACCCGCTCGCCGTCACGACGATCCTGGCCGAGCTGGGCATGGACCCGGCCACGCTCATGGCCGGGCTCCTGCACGACACCGTGGAGGACACCGAGTACGGCCTGGACACCCTCAAGCGGGACTTCGGCGACCAGGTCGCCCTGCTCGTCGACGGCGTCACCAAGCTCGACAAGGTCAAGTTCGGCGAGGCCGCGCAGGCGGAGACCGTCCGCAAGATGGTCGTCGCCATGGCGAAGGACCCCCGCGTCCTCGTCATCAAGCTCGCCGACCGCCTGCACAACATGCGCACGATGCGGTACCTCAAGCGCGAGAAGCAGGAGAAGAAGGCCCGCGAGACGCTGGAGATCTACGCTCCGCTGGCGCACCGCCTGGGCATGAACACCATCAAGTGGGAGCTGGAGGACCTCGCCTTCGCGATCCTCTACCCCAAGATGTACGACGAGATCGTGCGGCTCGTGGCCGAGCGCGCGCCCAAGCGCGACGAGTACCTGGCCATAGTGACCGACGAGGTGCAGTCCGACCTGCGCGCGGCCCGCATCAAGGCCACCGTCACCGGACGCCCGAAGCACTACTACAGCGTCTACCAGAAGATGATCGTGCGAGGCCGCGACTTCGCCGAGATCTACGACCTGGTGGGCATCCGCGTCCTCGTCGACACCGTCCGCGACTGCTACGCGGCACTGGGCACCGTCCACGCCCGCTGGAACCCGGTTCCGGGGCGGTTCAAGGACTACATCGCGATGCCCAAGTTCAACATGTACCAGTCGCTGCACACGACGGTCATCGGGCCCAACGGCAAGCCCGTCGAGCTCCAGATCCGGACCTTCGACATGCACCGCCGCGCCGAGTACGGCATCGCCGCGCACTGGAAGTACAAGCAGGAGGCCGTCGCCGGCACCTCCAAGGTGCGCTCGGACGCGCCCAGGACCACCGGCAAGGACGACCACCTCAACGACATGGCGTGGCTGCGCCAGCTGCTCGACTGGCAGAAGGAGACGGAGGACCCGGGGGAGTTCCTGGAGTCCCTGCGCTTCGACCTGTCGCGCAACGAGGTGTTCGTCTTCACCCCCAAGGGCGACGTCATAGCGCTGCCGGCCGGGGCCACCCCGGTGGACTTCGCGTACGCGGTCCACACGGAGGTCGGCCACCGGACCATAGGAGCGCGGGTCAACGGGCGGCTCGTGCCGCTCGAATCGACCCTGGACAACGGTGACCTGGTCGAGGTCTTCACCTCGAAGGCGTCCGGCGCGGGACCCTCGCGGGACTGGCTCGGCTTCGTCAAGTCGCCGCGGGCGCGCAACAAGATCCGCGCCTGGTTCTCCAAGGAGCGCCGCGAGGAGGCCATCGAGCAGGGCAAGGACGCCATCGCGCGGGCCATGCGCAAGCAGAACCTGCCGATCCAGCGCATCCTCACCGGCGACTCCCTGGTCACCCTCGCGCACGAGATGCGCTACCCCGACATCTCGTCCCTGTACGCGGCGATCGGCGAAGGCCATGTCACCGCGCAGAGCGTCGTCCAGAAGCTCGTGCAGGCCCTCGGCGGCGAGGAAGCGGCCAACGAGGACATCGCCGAGAGCGCGCCGCCGTCGCGGGGCCGCTCCAAGCGGCGGTCCAACGCGGATCCCGGCGTCGTGGTCAAGGGCGTCGACGACGTCTGGGTCAAGCTGGCGCGGTGCTGCACGCCCGTGCCCGGCGACCCGATCATCGGCTTCGTCACGCGCGGCAGCGGGGTCTCCGTCCACCGCAGCGACTGCGTCAACGTGGACTCGCTGTCCCGTGAGCCCGAGCGGATCCTCGAGGTCGAGTGGGCGCCCACCCAGTCCTCGGTCTTCCTGGTCGCCATCCAGGTGGAAGCCCTGGACCGCTCCCGCCTCCTGTCGGACGTCACCCGTGTCCTCTCGGACCAGCACGTCAACATCCTGTCCGCGGCCGTCCAGACCTCCCGCGACCGCGTCGCCACCTCCCGCTTCACCTTCGAGATGGGCGACCCGAAGCACCTGGGCCACGTCCTGAAGGCGGTACGAGGCGTAGAGGGCGTCTACGACGTCTACCGCGTCACCTCGGCCCGGCGCCCGTAGCTTCGGGGCCGGGAGGGCCCCGAACAGGCGCCGGGGCAGATGCGCCCCGTCAGGGGCGCGGGGAACTGCGCGCTCAGCCACGACGGCGCGGGAGTCGGTGACGAGGCCGGGCAGCCACGGCGGGGCCCTGTGAGGGGCGCGGGGAACTGCGCGAGAAGCCCCACCGGGGCGCGGCCGCCCGGCGGCGGACAGAGTAGGGCGTGAAGGCGCAAAAGAAGCGGGCCCGGGCTGTGAAGCCCGGGCCCGCTCATGTCCAGCTCAGCGGAGCGTCAGCCGCCGAACTCCTCGAGACCCTTGAGCGCCGAGTCGAGCAGCGCCTGCCGCCCGTCCAGCTCACGCTGCAGCTTGTCCGCCTTCGCGTTGTTGCCCTGCGAACGCGCCTGCTCCACCTGCCCCTTGAGCTTGTCGACCGCGGACTGCAGCTGCCCCGTGAGACCCGCGGCACGCGCCCGCGCCTCCGGGTTCGTACGACGCCACTCGGTCTCCTCGGCCTCCTGGATCGCACGCTCCACGGCCTGCATCCGGCCCTCGACCTTCGGCCGGGCGTCCCGCGGCACGTGGCCGATGGCCTCCCAGCGCTCGTTGATCGAGCGGAAGCCGGCCCGGGCCGCCTTCAGGTCCTGGATCGGGAGCAGCTTCTCGGCCTCACCGGCCAGCTCCTCCTTCAGCTTCAGGTTCTCGCCCTGCTCGGCGTCCCGCTCGGCGAACACCGAGCTGCGCGCCGCGAAGAACACGTCCTGGGCCCCGCGGAAGCGGTTCCACAGATCGTCCTCGTGCTCGCGCTGCGCCCGGCCCGCCGCCTTCCAGTCCGCCATCAGCTCGCGGTAACGGGCCGCCGTGGCACCCCAGTCCGTCGAGTTCGACAGCGCCTCGGCCTCGGCGACCAGCTGCTCCTTCGCCTTGCGGGCCTCCTCGCGCTGCGCGTCGAGCGACGCGAAGTGCCCCTTGCGGCGCTTCGAGAACGCCGAGCGCGCGTGCGAGAAGCGGTGCCACAGCTCGTCGTCCGTCTTCCGGTCGAGCCGCGGCAGCCCCTTCCACGTGTCCACCAGGGCCCGCAGCCGCTCACCGGCGGCCCGCCACTGCTCGGACTGCGCCAGCTCCTCCGCCTCGGTGACCAGCGCCTCCTTGGCGTGCCGGGCCTCGTCGGACTGCTTGGCCTTCTGCACCTTGCGCTTCTCGCGCTGCGACTCGACGCTCTCCACCAGCTTGTCGAGCCGCTTGCCGAGCGCGTCGAGGTCACCGATGGCGTGCGCCTCCGTGACTTGGTCCCGCAGGTGCTCGATCGCCGTCGTCGCGTCCTTGGCCGACAGATCCGTCGTCTGCACCCGGCGCTCGAGGAGCCCGATCTCGACGACCAGACCGTCGTACTTGCGCTTGAAGTAGGCCAGGGCCTCGTCAGGGGATCCTGCCTGCCACGAACCGACCACTCGCTCACTGCCGTCGGCCGAACGCACGTACACGGTCCCCGTCTCGTCGACGCGGCCCCACGGGTCGCTGCTCACAGCGCCTCCTCCACATGATGCCTGCGGGGGCTCGTCGGCCCCCGGGCATCGTCCACAGTTTCGTCACGGCCAACATAGGCGACCGGCGGGGCGGCTGTCCGCATCCCGCGCGACCGAAATTTGTCGGTCGGCAGGTCAGGACTTGGTGACCGTCCCCTTGTCGATCACCACCGTCGCGTTCGGCGCCGTGTTGCCCGTCTGCGGGTCCTGGGGCTGGGCGCCGGCCTTCGCGATCTTGTCCAGGACCTTGAGCCCGGAGTCGGAGATCGTCCCGAAGGGGGTGTAGGTGGCCGGAAGCTTGCTGTCCTTGTAGACGAGGAAGAACTGGCTGCCGCCGGAGTGCTTCTGGCCCGTGTTCGCCATCGCGACCGTGCCCGCCGGGTACGTGTACAGCTGCGTACCCTGCATCTTCTCCGCCTTCTTGAGCGAGGCGTCCTTCAGGTTCTCGTCCGGGATCGTGTACCCGGGGCCGCCCTGGCCGGTGCCCGTCGGGTCGCCGCACTGCAGGACGTAGATGCCCTCGGTGGTCAGACGGTGGCACTTGGTGTGGTCGAGGAAGCCCTTGTCCGCCAGGTACTTGAACGAGTTCACCGTGTGCGGGGCGGCCTTCGTCTTCAGCGCGATGTCGATGTCGCCGCAGGTGGTCGCCAGCTTCATCGAGTAGTCCGCGGCCTGGTCGACGGTGAGCGCCGGCTCCTTCTTCCACGTCGCCGTCTTCGCCTTGCCCGCGGCCGGCTTCTCGCACGGGTCCGGGGCCTTCGACGCCGACGGGCTCGCGCTCGGCTCCGCGCCGGACGCCGAGTCCTTCTTGGCGTCGCTCTCGAACGCCCCGGCGGCGTACGCGGCGCCCGAGCCGAGGACGGCGACCGCGAGCACGGAGGCGATCACGATGTTGCGGGTGCGGGCCTTGTGGCGGGCGGCCTCGCGCCGCTGCTGCTGGCGCAGGAACTTCTCCCGGGCGAGCTGGCGCTGCCGCTGATCCTTGCTGACCACCGGGTGTTCTCCTCGTACGTCTCGTGACCTTGGGTTCGGGCCGTCGGCTGGTGCCCCGTACCGTATATGGGTTCGCTGTGGAAACGGCAGCGCCGGTAGGCTCTGATCTGCCGCATTCCGCCGTCGCGACGACCGTGACGGCTGTGACGACGACATACGAAGGACGATCGTGCTGATTGCCGGGTTCCCCGCCGGGGCCTGGGGCACCAACTGTTACCTGGTTGCCCCCGCCGCGGGTGAGGAGTGCGTGATCATCGACCCGGGCCACCAGGCCACCGAGGGAGTCGAGGAAGCGCTGAAGAAGCACCGGCTCAAGCCGGTCGCCGTCATCCTCACCCACGGGCACATCGACCATGTCGCCTCGGTCGTCCCCGTGTGCGGAGCGCACGACGTGCCCGCGTGGATCCACCCCTCCGACCGCTACATGATGAGCGACCCGGAGAAGGGCATCGGCCGCTCCATCGGCACCCAGCTGATGGGCGAGCTGACCGTGGGGGAGCCCGGCGACGTGCGGGAGCTGACCGACGGCGCCCGGCTGAAGCTGGCCGGACTCGACTTCTCGGTCGCCCACGCGCCCGGCCATACCAAGGGGTCGGTGGCCTTCCAGATGCCCGAGACCACGGACATCCCGTCCGTCTTCTTCTCGGGCGATCTGCTCTTCGCCGGCTCCATCGGACGCACCGACCTTCCCGGTGGCTCCATGGACGACATGCTCGAATCGCTGGCCCGTGTGTGCCTGCCGCTCGACGACTCGACCGTGGTCCTCTCCGGGCACGGCTCCCAGACCACCATCGGCCAGGAGCGCGCCACCAACCCGTATCTGCGGCAGGTGGCCGCCGGCCAGGGATCCTCCACCGAGGCTCCCCGACGAGGAATGTGACGAGAAGACTCCCGTGAGTACCTTCCAGGCCCCCAAGGGCACGTACGACCTGCTTCCCCCGGACTCCGCCACCTACCTGGCGGTGCGCGAGGCGATCTCCACGCCGCTGCGCAACTCCGGCTACGGCTACATCGAGACCCCCGGCTTCGAGAACGTCGAGCTGTTCGCGCGCGGTGTCGGCGAGTCCACCGACATCGTCACCAAGGAGATGTACGCCTTCGAGACCAAGGGCGGCGACAGGCTCGCCCTGCGCCCCGAGGGCACCGCCTCCGTGCTGCGCGCCGCCCTGGAGGCCAACCTCCACAAGGCGGGCAACCTCCCGGTCAAGCTCTGGTACTCGGGCTCGTACTACCGCTACGAGCGCCCCCAGAAGGGCCGCTACAGGCACTTCTCGCAGGTCGGCGCCGAGGCGATCGGCGCCGAGGACCCGGCGCTCGACGCCGAGCTGATCATCCTGGCCGACCAGGCGTACCGCTCCCTGGGCCTCCAGAACTTCCGCATCCTGCTGAACTCGCTGGGCGACAAGGAGTGCCGCCCCGTGTACCGGGAGGCGCTGCAGGCGTTCCTGCGCGGCCTCGACCTCGACGAGGACACCCTGCGCCGCGCCGAGATCAACCCGCTGCGCGTCCTCGACGACAAGCGGCCCGACGTCCAGAAGCAGCTCACGGACGCGCCGCTGCTGCGCGACTACCTGTGCGACGCCTGCAAGGCGTACCACGAGCAGGTGCGCGAGCTGCTCGTCGCCGAGGGCGTCGCCTTCGAGGACGACGCCAAGCTGGTCCGCGGGCTCGACTACTACACCCGTACGACCTTCGAGTTCGTCCACGACGGTCTCGGCTCGCAGTCCGCGGTGGGCGGCGGCGGCCGCTACGACGGGCTCTCCGAGATGATCGGCGGCCCCTCGCTGCCGTCCGTCGGCTGGGCGCTCGGCGTCGACCGCACGGTGCTCGCCCTGGAGGCGGAGGGCGTCGAGCTGAAGCTCCCGTCCACCACCAGCGTGTTCGCGGTGCCGCTCGGCGACGAGGCGCGGCGCGTGCTCTTCTCCAAGGTGACCGAGCTGCGCCGCGCCGGGATCTCGGCGGACTTCTCGTTCGGCGGCAAGGGCCTCAAGGGCGCGATGAAGAACGCGAACCGCTCGGGGGCGCGCTTCACGATCGTCGCCGGTGAGCGCGATCTCGCCGAGGGGGTCGTGCAGCTCAAGGACATGGAGTCCGGCGAGCAGGACGCGGTCGCCGCCGACGAGATCGTGGACGTGCTCCGCGCCCGGCTGGCCTGATTCCGCGCCCCTGGAGGCACGCGCCGCGCGCGCGGCCTCCAGGGGCGCCGCTTGTGCGCAACGAACGGTGAACTCACAGGCGCGTACGGCACAATGACCCTGCCCGCAAGCCCTCTGACCCACGGATCGGCGTGATGAGCCAGACGACCCCCGCACGAGACAGCCTCTCCGACGACACCGTGGACGGAGGAAGGCCCAGGACCGTCGGCGGCAGCCGGGGATTCGGCCTGCTCCTGGTGATCACCGGAGCGGCGGGACTGCTCGCCGCGTGGATCATCACCCTCGACAAGTTCAAGCTGCTCGAGGACCCGAACTTCACGCCGGGCTGCTCGATCAACCCGGTCATCTCCTGCGGCAGCATCATGAAGAGCGACCAGGCCTCGGTCTTCGGCTTCCCGAACCCGATGCTCGGACTCGCCGCCTACGCCGTCGTGATCTGCGTCGGCATGAGCCTGCTGGCCCGCGCCCGCTTCCCGCGCTGGTACTGGCTGACGTTCAACGCGGGCTGCCTGTTCGGTGTCGGATTCGTCAGCTGGCTGCAGTTCGAGTCCCTGTACCGGATCAACGCGCTGTGCCTGTGGTGCTGCCTGGCCTGGGTCGCCACGATCCTCATGTTCTGGTACGTCACGTCGTCGAACGTGCGCAACGGCTTCCTGCCCGCGCCCGGCTGGCTCAAGACGTTCTTCGAGGACTTCACCTGGGCCCTGCCGGTCGTGCACATCGGCATCGTCGTCATGCTGATCTTCACGCGCTGGGGCGACAAGCTCTGGGCCTGAGCCCCCGCCCCGACAGGGCCGACGGCGTTGTCAGTGGGCTGACGTAGGGTTTTCGTCGTGGAGCCCGACCTGTTCACCGCCGCAGCCGAAGACCGCCAGGAGAAGGACCCGTCCGCGAGTCCGCTGGCGGTCCGGATGCGCCCGCGCACCCTCGACGAAGTCGTCGGCCAGCAGCACCTGTTGAAGCAGGGGTCGCCGCTGCGCCGCCTCGTCGGCGACGGAGGCGGACCCGCGGGCGCCTCGTCCGTGATCCTCTGGGGTCCGCCCGGCATCGGCAAGACGACCCTGGCCTACGTGGTCTCCAAGGCGACGAACAAGCGGTTCGTGGAGCTGTCCGCGATCACCGCCGGCGTCAAGGAGGTCCGGGCCGTCATCGAGGGCGCCCGCCGCGCCCTGGGCGGCCACGGCAAGGACACCGTCCTCTTCCTCGACGAGATCCACCGCTTCAGCAAGGCCCAGCAGGACTCCCTGCTCCCCGCGGTGGAGAACCGCTGGGTGACGCTGATCGCGGCCACCACCGAGAACCCGTACTTCTCGGTGATCTCCCCGCTCCTGTCCCGTTCGCTCCTGCTCACCCTCGAGCCGCTCACCGACGACGACCTGCGGGGACTGCTCGAGCGGGCCCTGACCGAGGAGCGCGGGCTCGACGGCGCGGTCGCCCTGGCCGCCGACGCCGAGGAGCACCTGCTCCGGGTGGCCGGCGGCGACGCCCGGCGCGCGCTCACCGCCCTGGAGGCCGCGGCCGGCGCCGCCCTCGCCAAGAGCGAGGACACCATCACCCTGGAGAGCGTCGAGGAGACGGTCAACCGGGCGGCGGTGAAGTACGACCGCGACGGCGACCAGCACTACGACGTCGCCAGCGCCCTCATCAAGTCCATCCGCGGCTCGGACGTGGACGCGGCCCTGCACTATCTGGCCCGCATGATCGAGGCCGGCGAGGACCCCCGCTTCATCGCCCGCCGCCTGATGATCTCCGCCAGCGAGGACATCGGCCTCGCCGACCCGACGGCCCTGCCCACCGCGGTCGCCGCCGCCCAGGCCGTCGCCATGATCGGCTTCCCCGAGGCCGCCCTCACCCTGAGCCACGCCACGATCGCCCTCGCCCTGGCCCCGAAGTCCAACGCGGCGACGACCGCGATCGGCGCCGCCATGGAGGACGTCCGCAAGGGCCTCGCCGGCCCCGTCCCGCCCCACCTGCGCGACGGGCACTACAAGGGCGCCGCCAAGCTCGGCCACGCGCAGGGCTATGTGTACCCGCACGACGTCCCCGGCGGTATCGCGGCGCAGCAGTACGCGCCGGACGCGATCGCGGGCCGGCGGTACTACGAGCCGACCCGGTACGGCGCGGAGGCGCGGTACGCGGACGTCGTGGAGCGGGTCCGAGAGCGGCTGCGCGGGGACACCAAGGGCTGAGAGGCCCCGGAAGGCGGACCCTGAGGCGCGCGCGGAGTCCGGGCGTGGAGCCTGGACGCGGGGCCCGGTCGTCCCGCCTCCGAGAGATCCGGTAGACTTCCGCGCAGTGCTGTGTTCCGTGCCCGGTGTCCCGAAAGGGAGACGGGGCATCACCAGAGCGGAACATCCAGCCGGATCCCCCGAACCGCGAGGCACAGGGGATCCAGGAGCGTCGCGCACCTTCGAAGGTGTCGCGGGCAGCCCACCACCTCCCGGATCTCCGGAACAGGTCGGTGGGCCACTCGCGTGCTGCACGTACGTGCCCAGCTCCGGGAGCGGCTGCCCACTCGTCCCCAGGGACACCGTGGGTTTCCCGGGCTGCGGATGCGACCTCCCAAAACCCTGGTGAAGCCGTATTCGCATCAGAGACACGAGGTGTTTGGTTCATGGCGAACCAGTCCCGCCCCAAGGTCAAGAAGTCGCGTGCCCTCGGCATCGCGCTGACCCCGAAGGCCGTCAAGTACTTCGAGGCCCGCCCCTACCCGCCGGGCGAGCACGGCCGCGGCCGCAAGCAGAACTCGGACTACAAGGTCCGTCTGATGGAGAAGCAGCGCCTGCGCGCTCAGTACGACATCAGCGAGAAGCAGCTCGCCCGCGCCTACGACCGCGCCAAGAAGGTCGAGGGCAAGACGGGTGAGGCGCTCGTCGTCGAGCTCGAGCGTCGTCTGGACGCCCTGGTTCTCCGTTCGGGCATCGCCCGCACGATCTACCAGGCCCGTCAGATGGTCGTCCACGGCCACATCGAGGTCAACGGTGGCAAGGTCGACAAGCCGTCGTTCCGTGTCCGTCCCGACGACGTCGTGATGGTCCGCGAGCGCAGCCGCAAGAAGCCGCTGTTCGAGGTCGCGCGTGAGGGTGGCTTCGCCCCCGAGGGCGAGACCCCGCGTTACCTCCAGGTGAACCTGAAGGCCCTGGCCTTCCGCCTGGACCGTGACCCGAACCGCAAGGAGATCCCCGTGATCTGCGACGAGCAGCTCGTCGTCGAGTACTACGCCCGCTGATCTCCCTCACCGGAGTCTCCTTCACGGGAGAGCGGACGTAGTACCACCTGCGTTTCAGCCCGTCGTCTCCCCGCCGTTCGCGGTGGGGGAGGCGGCGGGTTCGCGCGTTCCGGGGCCGTTCTCCGCGTCGCGGGCGTGACGCGGCGCCGGCACCGTCGTCCACTGCCGCTCGCCCCGCGCCAGCACCCGCGCCACCACCTCGTCGGAGCCGAGCCGCTCGCCCGCACGCGCCAGCTCGTCGAACCGCGCGTCACCCAGCGCCGCCCGCGCCCGCGCCGCGCACCACTCGTGCGGCCCGTTGAACTGCGCGGAGCCGAACAGCGGCAGCCCCACCGACGGCCAGATCCGCCCCGCCGCCCCCTGGAGCACCGCCCCCTCGGCCGCGTCGCCCTCCGCGACCGTGACCAGGGCGAGCAGCTCCACCGTGAGCACCAGGCCCAGCAGATCGTGGAACTCGTGGTCGATGACCAGGCTCTCCACCAGCAGCCCGCGCGCCTTCGGCAGATCGCCCGCGTTCCACGCCGCGAACGCCAGGACATACAGCGCGTACGCCAGCGTCCAGCGCTCCCCGTGGTCCGCGCAGATGTCCCGCACGTCCTCGCACAGCTCCACGGCCTGCGGCAGATCCCCCTGGAACGCCACCGCCATCGCCAGCTCGACCTGCCCCATCAGCACGTTGCTGTTGAGCTCGCCGATCTCGCGGTACCGCTCCAGCGCGGCCCGCAGCAGCCGCTCCGCGCGCGGCAGGTCGTCGGTGACCAGGGCCAGGCACCCCGTCCGGTGCACGGCGTACGCGAGCGCCGTCGTGTGGCCCGCGCACTCGGCGTCCTCACGGCACTCCTCGAGCGCGGCCAGCGCCGCCACCACGTCGCCCTGGAGCACGGCCACGTACCCGAGCACCCACAGCGCCTTGAGCCGGGCGTCCCGGTACTCGTCGGGGTCCGCGTCCTCCTCGCCGGGGTCGCCGTCGGGCCCGACGCTGCGGTCCAGCCAGTGCCGGCCCTCCGCGAGCCGCCCGCAGCCCGCCCAGTAGAACCACAGGGTGCCCGCCAGGTACCGGCCCAGATGCCCCTCGCCCGGCTCGGAGAGGCAGAACTCCAGCGCGGCCCGCAGATTCGGCAGCTCCGCGTCGATCCGCGCCGCGACCTCGCTCTGCCGCGGCGAGAACCAGTCCAGCTCGCACCAGGTCGCGAGCCCCAGGTACCAGTCCCGGTGCCGGCGCCGCATCCGCCCGGTGTCACCGAGCGAATCCAGCCACTCGGCGCCGTACGCACGCACCGTGTCGAGCAGCCGGTAGCGGACCCCGCCGGGACCCTCCTCGCGCAGCACCACGGACTGGGCGAGCAGCGCGTCGAGCACGTCGAGGATCTCGTCGTGGCGCAGCCCGTCGCCGCCGCACACGTACTCGGCGGCCTCCAGGTCGAAGGGGCCGGAGAACACCGAGAGCCGCGCCCACAGCAGCCGCTCCGGCGCCGTGCACAGCTCATGGCTCCAGCCGATCGTCGTACGCAGCGTCTGATGGCGGGGCAGCGCGTCCCGCCCGCCGCCGGTCAGCAGCCGGAACCGGTCGTCGAGCCGCTCCAGGAGCTGCGCCGGCGACAGCGCCCGCAGCCGGCCCGCCGCCAGCTCCACCGCCAGCGGTAGACAGTCCAGGCGCCGGCACAGCTCCAGGACGTCCGGCCCGGCCCCGGCGCCGAACCCCGGCAGCAGCCCCCGCGCCCGGTCCGCGAACAGCTCCGCCGCGTCCTGCGCCGTGAGCGGGGCCAGCGGGAACAGCCGCTCGCCGGCCAGCGTCAGCGGCCTGCGGCCCACCGCGATCACCCGCAGATGCGGCGCGGCCCGCAGCAGATCGCGTACGAGGGAGGCGCAGGCGTCCACGACATGCTCGTAGCCGTCCAGGACGAGGAGCAGGTGCCGCTCCGCGAGATGGTCGACCAGGACCTGGCGCGGCGGGCGGGTCGTGTGGTCGGTCAGGCCGAGCGCCTGGGCCAGCGCGTGCTCGACGAGCTCGCCGCCGCGCACCGGCGTCAGCTCCACCCGCCACACCCCGTCCCGGCGCAGCGGTGTGGGGGCACGGGCCGCGGCGTGCGCCGCGAACCGGGACTTGCCGACGCCGCCGACGCCGGTCACCGTCACCAGTCGCGCCGTCTCCAGATCGCGCAGCAGCGCGGACAGCTCGGCGGCGCGACCGACGAAACGGTTCAGTTCGTGGGGGAGGTTTCCGGGGCGCGGGGGACCGGACGACGGGGCGTCGGGCTGCGGAGTGCGTCGCATGGAGAACGGAGCGTACTCATCCGTGCGCGGTCCGTACAATCGGTCGAGCTGAAGAGGGGGCCGCGCGAAGGCGGAACTGGGTGCGGAGCGCGGGGCCGGGCGCGATAGGCTCGGGGACGACTTTTCGATGTTCAGCGGTTCAGCGATGGCGCATCAGGCAGTGCCGATTCAGGCAGTGCTGATTCAGGCAGTGTCGATTCAGAAAGTGGTGACAGGTGTCCGGTGGAGAGGTGGCCGGGATCCTGGTGGCTGTCTTCTGGGCGATCCTGGTCTCCTTCCTCGCGGTGGCACTCGTGAGGCTGGCCCAGACGCTCAAGGCGACCACCAAGCTGGTCGCGGACGTGACCGAGCAGGCCGTACCCCTGCTCGCCGACGCCTCCGCCGCGGTGCGCTCCGCGCAGACCCAGATCGACCGGGTCGACGCGATCGCCTCCGACGTCCAGGAGGTCACGTCGAACGCGTCGGCGCTCTCCTCCACCGTGGCCTCCACCTTCGGCGGCCCGCTGGTCAAGGTGGCCGCCTTCGGGTACGGCGTGCGCCGGGCCATCGGCGGCCGGGGCAAGGACGTGCCCGCCAAGCAGGACCGACGTACCGTGATCGTGGGCCGCACGGTCCCGGCCTCGCGCCGTGCCAGGCGGGCCGACCGGAATAAGAGGGACTGACCGAGCGATGTTCCGCCGTACGTTCTGGTTCACCGCGGGCGCAGCCGCCGGCGTGTGGGCCACCACCAAGGTCAACCGCAAGCTGAAGCAGCTCACCCCCGAGAGCCTCGCCGCCCAGGCCGCCAACAAGGCGGTCGAGGCGGGCCACAGACTCAAGGACTTCGCCCTCGACGTCCGGGACAACATGGCCGAGCGCGAGGCACAGCTGGGTGACGCGCTGGGTCTCAAGGACCCGGTGGACCGCGAACTGCCCGCACAGCGCGGCTTCGCCGTCATCGAGAACACCTTCAGTACGCACACCAAGCAACCCAAGTACCTCGAGAACACCAGGTACTCGAGCAACAACCGGAATGAGGACCACTGATGGAGTCGGCTGAAATCCGCCGTCGCTGGCTGAGCTTCTTCGAGGAGCGTGGCCACAAGGTCGTGCCCTCGGCGTCGCTCATCGCGGACGACCCGACTCTGCTGCTCGTGCCCGCGGGCATGGTCCCGTTCAAGCCGTACTTCCTCGGCGAGGTCAAGCCGCCCGCCCCGCGCGCCACCTCCGTCCAGAAGTGCGTGCGCACGCCGGACATCGAAGAGGTCGGCAAGACCACCCGCCACGGCACGTTCTTCCAGATGTGCGGCAACTTCTCCTTCGGCGACTACTTCAAGGAAGGCGCCATCAAGTACGCCTGGGAGCTGCTCACCAGCCCCCAGGACAAGGGTGGTTACGGCCTGGAGCCCGAGAAGCTCTGGATCACCGTCTACCTGGACGACGACGAGGCCGAGCGCATCTGGCACGAGGTCGTCGGCGTACCCAAGGAGCGCATCCAGCGCCTGGGCAAGAAGGACAACTTCTGGTCCATGGGCGTCCCGGGCCCCTGCGGTCCCTGTTCCGAGATCAACTACGACCGCGGCCCCGACTTCGGCGTCGAGGGCGGCCCGGCCGTCAACGACGAGCGGTACGTGGAGATCTGGAACCTGGTCTTCATGCAGTACGAGCGCGGCGCCGGCATCGGCAAGGAGGACTTCGAGATCCTCGGCGACCTGCCGTCGCAGAACATCGACACGGGCCTCGGCCTCGAGCGCCTCGCGATGATCCTGCAGGGCGTGCAGAACATGTACGAGACGGACACCCTCCGTGTCGTCATGGACAAGGCCACCGAACTCACCGGTGTCCAGTACGGCGACCAGCACGGCACCGACGTCTCGATGCGCGTGGTCGCCGACCACATGCGCACGTCCGTCATGCTCATCGGCGACGGCGTCACCCCCGGCAACGAGGGGCGTGGCTACGTCCTGCGCCGCATCATGCGCCGCGCCATCCGCAACATGCGCCTCATGGGCGCCACCGGTCCGGTCGTCAAGGACCTCGTCGACGTCGTGATCGAGACGATGGGCCTGCAGTACCCGGAGCTCATCACCGACCGCAAGCGCATCGAGACGGTCGCCCTCGCCGAGGAGGCCGCGTTCCTCAAGGCCCTCAAGGGCGGCACGAACATCCTGGACACCGCGGTCGAGGAGACCAAGGCCGCCGGCAAGAGCGTCCTCGCGGGCGACAAGGCGTTCCTGCTCCACGACACCTGGGGCTTCCCGATCGACCTCACCCTCGAGATGGCCGCCGAGCAGGGCCTGTCCGTGGACGAGGACGGCTTCCGCCGCCTGATGAAGGAGCAGCGGGAGCGCGCCAAGGCCGACGCCCAGGCCAAGAAGACCGGTCACGCCAACGTCGGCGCCTACCGCGAGATCGCGGACGCCGCCGGTGCCACCGACTTCATCGGCTACTGGTCGACCGAGGGCGAGTCCACCGTCGTCGGCCTGCTGGTCAACGGCGTCTCCTCGCCGGCCGCCACCGAGGGCGACGAGGTCGAGGTCGTCCTCGACCGCACCCCCTTCTACGCCGAGGGCGGCGGCCAGATCGGCGACACCGGCCGCATCAAGCTGGACAACGGCGCGGTCGTCGAGATCCGCGACTGCCAGAAGCCGGTCCCGGGCGTCTACGTCCACAAGGGCACCGTCCAGGTCGGCGAGGTCACCGTCGGCGCCACGGCCCAGGCGATCATCGACGTGTCCCGCCGCCGCGCCATCGCCCGCGCCCACTCCGCGACGCACCTGACGCACCAGGCGCTGCGCGACGCGCTCGGCCCGACGGCCGCCCAGGCCGGTTCGGAGAACCAGCCGGGCCGCTTCCGCTTCGACTTCGGTTCGCCGTCCGCCGTGCCCACGGCCGTGATGACGGACGTCGAGCAGAAGATCAACGAGGTCCTCGCGCGCGAGCTCGACGTGCAGGCCGAGGTCATGTCGATCGACGACGCCAAGAAGCAGGGCGCCATCGCCGAGTTCGGCGAGAAGTACGGCGAGCGCGTCCGCGTCGTCACCATCGGCGACTTCTCCAAGGAGCTGTGCGGCGGCACCCACGTGCACAACACGGCCCAGCTCGGCCTGGTGAAGCTGCTCGGCGAGTCCTCCATCGGCTCCGGCGTGCGCCGCATCGAGGCCCTGGTCGGCGTCGACGCTTACAACTTCCTCGCCAAGGAGCACACGGTTGTCGCCCAGCTCCAGGAGCTGGTCAAGGGCCGCTCGGAGGAGCTGCCCGAGAAGATCTCGGCCATGCTCGGCAAGCTGAAGGACGCCGAGAAGGAGATCGAGAAGTTCCGCGCGGAGAAGGTCCTCCAGGCCGCCGCCGGGCTCGCCGACTCCGCCAAGGACGTCCGCGGCATCGCCCTGGTCACCGGCCAGGTCCCGGACGGCACCACCGCCGACGACCTGCGCAAGCTGGTCCTCGACGTGCGCGGCCGCATCCAGGGCGGCCGCCCCGCGGTCGTCGCGCTGTTCACGACGGTGGGCGGCAAGCCGCTGACGGTCATCGCGACCAACGACGCCGCCCGTGACCGCGGCCTCAAGGCCGGCGACCTCGTCCGCGCGGCCGCCAAGACCCTCGGTGGCGGTGGCGGCGGCAAGCCGGACGTCGCCCAGGGCGGCGGCCAGAACCCGGCCGCGATCGGTGACGCCATCGACGCCGTCGAGCGCCTCGTCGGGGAGACCGCGAACTGATGCGCAGAGGCCGCCGTCTGGCGATCGACGTCGGAGACGCCCGGATCGGGGTCGCGTCCTGCGACCCCGACGGGATCCTGGCGACGCCGGTGGAGACCGTGCCGGGACGCGACGTCCCGGCCGCCCACCGGCGGCTCCAGGCGATCGTTCAGGAGTACGAACCGATCGAGGTCGTCGTCGGCCTCCCTCGCTCCCTCAAGGGGGGCGAGGGCCCGGCGGCCGTCAAGGTCCGCGGCTTCGCCCAGGAGCTCGCGCGCGGGATCGCCCCGATCCCCGTGCGGCTCGTGGACGAGAGGATGACCACAGTGACGGCCAGTCAGGGCCTGCGGGCCAGCGGGGTCAAGTCCAAAAAGGGCCGCTCTGTCATCGATCAGGCGGCCGCCGTCATCATCCTGCAGCAGGCCCTGGAGTCCGAACGGGCGTCGGGTAAAGCTCCGGGCGAGGGCGTCGAAGTGGTCATCTGATCGCGATACGGTAACGTCTCGCGCGACCGGCGGCGTTCGAACAGCTGCCGCACAGCATCAAGAGGCGGAACACGGTCGCACTGCCTGATCGGACAGCGGCACTCTCCGCCTCGCGGCTTGTAGGGGACCGATGACTGAGTATGGCCGGGGCCAAGGCTCCGAACCGTGGCATCCCGCGGACCCGTTGTACGGGGACCAGGGATGGGGACAGCAGGCCGGTGACGGCCAGTCTGCCTACGGCGGCCAGGGGCAGTACGACCCGCAGCACCAGCCGCAGCAGTCCTACGGCGGTGACTGGGGCACGAACGGCGGTCAGCAGCCCGGCTACGGGCAGGACCCCTACGGTCAGCAGCAGTACGGCGGACAGCAGCAGGGCCACGGTCAGGGCCAGGGCGGCTGGGACACCGGTGCGCACGGGCAGATGCCGTACGGCAACGACCCCGCGGACCCGTACGGCACCGGGCAGCAGGCCGCGTACAACGCGGAGGAGCCCGACTACTACAACACCCCCGGTGCCTACCCGCCGCCCGAGCCGCCGGGCCGCCGCCGCGCACCCGAGGCCAACCCCGAGCCGGCCGAGTGGGACGCGGGCCCCGATCAGGGCGAGCACGCGTTCTTCAACGGGGACGACGAGGACGACGACTTCGAGGACGACGGCCGCTCGGGGCGGCGCGGCCGCGGTGGCAAGAAACCGAAGAAACGCCGCAGCGGCTGCGCCTGCCTCGTCCTGACCCTGGTCTTCGCGGCGGGCGTCGGCGGCGTCGGCTATTTCGGCTACGAGTTCTACCAGGATCGTTTCGGCTCCTCCCCGGACTACGCGGGTGACGGCAACGGCCAGACGGTCACGGTCGTCATCCCGAAGAACGCCGGCGGCTACGAGATCGGCCAGAAGCTCAAGGCCGCCGGTGTCGTCCAGAGCGTCGACGCCTTCGTCGCCGCCCAGCAGGCCAACGAGAGCGGCACCTCCATCCAGGACGGCGCGTACGTCCTGGAGAAGGAGATGTCCGCGTCCAGCGCCGTCGACCTGCTGCTCAACCCGAAGAGCCGGGCCAACCTCACGATCCCCGAGGGCCGGCGCAACTCCTGGGTCTACGCCGAGATCGACAAGAAGCTCCATGTCGACAAGGGCACGACCGCCGGCGTCGCGAAGAAGCAGTACAAGGACCTGGGCCTGCCCGGCTGGGCCGAGGGCCACGCCAAGCTGAAGGACCCGCTGGAAGGGTTCCTCTTCCCGTCGAGCTACGCGGCGGCCAAGGGCATGAAGCCCCAGGACGTGCTCAAGCAGATGGTCGAGCGGTCCAACGAGAACTACAAGCGGCTCGATCTCGAGGGCAAGGCCAGGGCCCTCAAGCTCGACTCGCCCTGGCAGGTCCTGACCGTCGCCAGCCTCGTCCAGGCCGAGGGCAAGACGCACGACGACTTCCGCAAGATGGCCGAGGTCGTCTACAACCGCCTCAAGCCGACGAACACGGAGACCAACCAGCTCCTCCAGTTCGACTCGACCTTCAACTATCTGAAGGGCCAGAGCGAGATCAACATCGGCGAGGGCGAGATCAACAGCAACATGGACCCGTACAACACGTACACGCGCAAGGGTCTGCCGCCCGGTCCCATCGGGAACCCCGGCGAGGAGGCGCTCGCCGCGACGCTGAAGCCGACCAAGGACGGCTGGATGTACTTCGTCGCGACGGACGGCATGCACAAGACCGAGTTCGCGAAGACCAACGCCGAATTCGAACGACTCAAGGCGAAGTTCAATGACAGCCAGGGCAACTGAGGTGTCGGCGGCCGGCGTGCACAAGGCGGCCGTCCTCGGCTCGCCCATCGCCCACTCCCTTTCCCCGCAGCTGCACAATGCGGCCTACGCGGCCCTGGGCCTGGACGACTGGACGTACGGCCGCTTCGACGTCGACGAGGCCGCGCTGGCCGCCTTCCTCGTAGGGCTCGGCCCCGAGTGGGCCGGGCTGTCGCTGACCATGCCGCTCAAGCGGGCGGTGATCCCGCTGCTCGACTCGATCACCGACACCGCCCGCTCGGTGGAGGCCGTGAACACCGTCGTGTTCCACGCCGACGGACGGCGGACCGGCGACAACACCGACATCCCCGGGCTCGTCGCCGCGCTCCACGAGCAGGGCGTCGACAAGATCGAGTCCGCCGCGATCCTCGGCGCCGGCGCCACCGCCTCCTCGGCGCTCGCCGCGCTCGCCCGGATCTGCTCGGGCGAGGTCGTCGCGTACGTGCGCAGCGAGCAGCGGGCCGACGAGATGCGCGGCTGGGGCGAGCGGCTCGGTGTCCGGGTGCGCACCGCCGACTGGGCCGACGCCGAGCGGGCCTTCGCGGCGCCGCTGGTGATCTCCACGACGCCCAAGGGCGGCACGGACCACCTGGCGAGCCTCGTGCCCGAGCGCGTCGGGACGCTCTTCGACGTGGTCTACGACCCCTGGCCGACGCCCCTCGCGGCGGCCTGGCAGCACCGCGGCGGGCCCGTGCTCAGCGGCCTGGACCTCCTCGTCCACCAGGCGGTCTTCCAGTTCGAGCAGTTCACGGGCGATCGTCGGCCGGTGCTCGGCGCGATGCGCGAGGCGGGCCTGCGCGCCCTCGGCTGACCTGCGTGATCCCCGATCCGTCTCACGGGCCGTCCGCAAGGCGGACACGGCGCCGGTCGCCCCGTCCGACGTGGGAGGATCGGGGGAGACACGGAGAGCGCGAGCATGAGGAGCACCGTTGAGCAGGTTGCGCTGGCTGACCGCGGGGGAGTCGCACGGCCCCGCACTCGTCGCGACGCTGGAGGGGCTTCCCGCCGGCGTTCCGATCACCACGGAGATGGTGGCGGACCACCTGGCACGGCGGCGGCTCGGGTATGGGCGCGGGGCGCGGATGAAGTTCGAGCGTGACGAGGTCACGTTCCTGGGCGGCGTCCGGCACGGCCTTTCGCTGGGTTCCCCGGTCGCGGTCATGGTGGGCAACACCGAGTGGCCGAAGTGGGAGCAGGTCATGTCGGCCGACCCGGTCGACCCCGAGATCCTCAAGGACCTCGCGCGCAACGCGCCGCTGACCCGGCCCCGGCCCGGTCACGCGGACCTCGCGGGCATGCAGAAGTACGGGTTCGACGAGGCGCGGCCGATCCTGGAGCGTGCCTCGGCGCGTGAGACGGCGGCGCGGGTCGCCCTGGGCGCGATCGCGCGGTCGTACCTGAAGGAGACGGCCGGGATCGAGATCGTCTCGCACGTCGTCGAACTGTGCTCGGTGAAGGCGCCGCAGGGTGTCTACCCGACGCCGGCCGACGTGGAGAAGCTGGACGCGGACCCGCTGCGCTGCCTGGACGCGGACGCGTCGAAGCGGATGGTCGCGGAGGTCGACCAGGCGCACAAGGACGGCGACACCCTGGGCGGTGTGGTCGAGGTCCTCGCCTACGACGTGCCGGTGGGCCTGGGCTCGCACGTGCACTGGGACCGCAAGCTCGACGCCCGGCTCGCCGGCGCCCTCATGGGCATCCAGGCGATCAAGGGCGTGGAGATCGGTGACGGTTTCGAGCTGGCGCGGGTGCCGGGCTCGAAGGCGCACGACGAGATCGTGAACACGACGGAGGGCATCCGCCGGGTGTCCGGGCACGCGGGCGGCACCGAGGGCGGTCTGTCCACGGGCGAGCTGCTGCGGGTCCGCGCGGCGATGAAGCCGATCGCGACCGTGCCGCGCGCGCTCCAGACCGTCGACGTGGTGACGGGTGAGGCGGCGCAGGCCCATCACCAGCGTTCCGACGTCTCGGCCGTTCCGGCGGCGGGCATCGTCGCGGAGGCCATGGTCGCGCTGGTCCTCGCCGACGCGGTCGCGGAGAAGTTCGGCGGCGACAGCGTGCCCGAGACGCGGCGCAACGTGCGCTCGTACCTCGACAACCTCCAGATCCGGTGACCGGCCCGAAGGTCGTCCTCGTCGGCCCCATGGGCGTCGGCAAGTCCACGGTGGGCGCGCAGCTCGCCGAGCGGCTCGGCTGCGCGTTCCGTGACACCGACGAGGACATCGTCGCGGCGCAGGGCCGGGAGATCTCCGACATCTTCGTCGACGAGGGCGAGGCGCACTTCCGCGCCCTGGAGAAGGACGCCGTCGCGGCGGCGCTCGCCGAGCACGACGGGGTCCTGTCGCTGGGCGGCGGCGCGATCCTGGACGCCGACACCCGCGCGCTCCTCGCCGGCCACGCCGTCGTCTATCTCTCCATGGATGTGGAGGAGGCGGTCAGGCGCACCGGTCTGAACGTGGCCCGGCCGCTCCTCGCGGTCAACCCGCGCAAGCAGTGGCGGGAGTTGATGGAGGCGCGCCGGCACTTGTACACCGAGGTCGCCCGGGTGGTCGTGGCCACCGACGGCCGCACACCCGACGAGGTCACCGAAGAGGTCCTCGACGCACTGGAGTTGAAGCAGGCATGACGGATCAGATCACGCGCGTCCAGATCGCCGGCACGGCCGGGACGGACCCGTACGAGGTGCTGGTGGGCCGTCAGCTCCTGGGCGAGCTGGGCGCGTTGATCGGTGACAAGGCGAAGCGGGTGGCGATCGTGCACCCGGAGGCGCTGGCCGAGACCGGTGACGCGCTGCGTGCCGATCTGGCCGAGCAGGGCTTCGAGGCCGTCGCGATCCAGGTGCCGAACGCGGAGGAGGCCAAGACCGCCGAGGTCGCCGCCTACTGCTGGAAGGCGCTGGGCCAGTCGAACTTCACCCGCTCCGACGTGATCGTCGGCGTGGGCGGTGGCGCGACGACGGACCTGGCCGGATTCGTCGCCGCCACCTGGCTGCGCGGGGTCCGCTGGATCGCCGTCCCGACCACCGTCCTCGCGATGGTCGACGCGGCCGTCGGCGGCAAGACGGGCATCAACACCGCCGAGGGCAAGAACCTCGTCGGCTCCTTCCACCCGCCGGCCGGCGTCCTGTGCGACCTGGCGGCGCTGGACTCGCTGCCGGTCAACGACTACGTGTCCGGTCTGGCCGAGATCATCAAGGCCGGTTTCATCGCCGACCCTAAGATCCTCGACCTCGTCGAGGCCGACCCGCAGGCGGCCCGCACGCCGGCCGGCCCGCACACGGCCGAGCTGATCGTGCGCTCCATCCAGGTCAAGGCCGAGGTCGTCTCGAGCGACCTCAAGGAGTCCGGCCGCCGCGAGATCCTCAACTACGGCCACACCCTCGCGCACGCCATCGAGAAGAACGAGCGCTACAAGTGGCGCCACGGCGCCGCCGTGTCCGTGGGCATGCACTTCGCCGCCGAGCTGGGCCGTCTCGCCGGCCGTCTCGACGACGCGACCGCCGACCGGCACCGCACGGTCCTCGAGTCCGTCGGCCTGCCCCTGAGCTACCGCTACGACCAGTGGCCCAAGCTCCTGGAGACGATGAAGGTCGACAAGAAGTCCCGCGGCGACCTGCTGCGCTTCATCGTCCTCGACGGCCTCGGCAAGCCCACCGTGCTGGAGGGCCCCGACCCGGCCGTCCTGCTCGCCGCGTACGGCGAAGTGGCCGAATAACGCCGCTCGTTCAGCTTCGGGCACTTTGTGACCGCCCCGGCCGTTCACACAAGGTCGGCCGGGGGCGGTACCGTTCGGTAGCGCCCTGTTCGGCGTCCCAGTGACCGTTGTACGAGATGGAGTGGCACCGGATGCAGCACGCAGTGGGGTCCCCGCTGCCACCGCCCCATCGCCCGGGGCACGGGCCGGCCGGCCCGTGGACCCAGGCGCGGCAGGCGCAGCAGCCCCCGGGCGCGCCCGGCTTCACCGGTGCCCCGCACCATCCGCCGGTGCCACCGCACCCGCAGGCCCCCCAGGGACCGCACCCGCATCCGCAGGGCCCGCCACCTGTCGCCGGGCCTCCGCCGCTGCGTGACACCACGGGCCATGTGGCGCTCCCGCCCGGCGGCCCCGTCGCCGTGCCGAGCCCGCCGCCCGCCCAGGCCCCCGCGGACCCCTCCGCCACGACCCTGGCCGTGCTCCTCATAGGCCCCGCCGGCGCCGGCAAGACCAGCGTGGCCAAGTTCTGGGCCGAGCGCCGCCGCGTCCCGACCGCCCACATCAGCCTGGACGACGTCCGCGAATGGGTGCGCTCCGGCTTCGCGGACCCCCAGACGGGGTGGAACGACCACAGTGAGGCGCAGTACCGCCTCGCCCGCCGCACCTGCGGCTTCGCCGCGCGCAACTTTCTGGCCAACGGGATCTCCTGCATCCTCGACGACGCGGTCTTCCCCGACCGGCCCGTCGTCGGCCTCGGCGGCTGGAAGCGGCACGTCGGCCCCGGCCTGCTGCCCGTCGTCCTGCTCCCGGGCCTGGAGATCGTCCTGGAGCGCAACGCGCGGCGCAGCGGCAATCGCCGGCTGACCGACGAAGAGGTCGCCCGCATCCACGGCCGCATGGCCGGCTGGTACGGCTCCGGCCTGCCCATCATCGACAACTCGCAGCTGGACGTGCCCGGCACCGCCCAGGTTCTGGACGACGTCCTGGCCCGCGCGATCGCCAGCCCGCCCAAGTGGTGACACCCGGCCTCGCACGGGCCCGCACGGCGGCCTCCGCGGCAGGTCGCAGGGGTCCGACGCCCGTCCGGACGCGCTGAACCGGCCGGGCCGCGCACACGCTCGTACGCTCGGTCTCATGTCAGAGGTGTACGCGGCCCGTCGGGACCGGCTCCGAGAGCGCGCGACGGCGGGCGGCAGCGCCGCCGCCCTCGTGTCGCGGCCTGCCAATGTCCGATATCTCGCCGGTGCGGCCCCGCGGGGCGCCGTGCTGCTGCTCGGCCGAGAACCCGGCGGAGGGGGCGACGCGCTCCTGTGCGCCAGTCCGCCGAGCGGGCAGATTTCCGAGGGCCGGGCCGACGAGAGCCTGCGGGTGCAGGTCCTCGCCGCCCCCGCGGCCGATCCGGCCGTCGCCGCCGCCGACGTCGCGGCCGCACAGGGCGCCGACTCGCTCGCCGTCGAGGAGCACGACCTGACGGTCTCCCGGCACCGGGCGCTCGCCTCCGTCGCGCCCCGGCTCCAGCTGACGGACCTCAACCGGGCCGTCGAGCAGCTTCGCTTCGTCAAGGACGAGGAGGAGATCTCCTGTCTGCGGATGGCTGCCGAGATCGCCGACCAGGCGCTCGGCGAACTCCTGGAGTCGATCCTCGTCGGCCGCACCGAGCGGCACCTCGCCCTGGAACTGGAACGTCGACTTGTCGACCACGGCGCCGACGGTCCGGCCTTCCCGACCTCCGTGGGCACCGGGCCCAACTCCGGCCGCGGCGGGCACCGGCCCAGCGACCGGCGGGTCGAGGAAGGAGATTTCCTCTCCGTGTGCCTCGGCGCGACGTACCGCGGATACCGGTGCGAGATCGGCCGCACCTTCGTCATCGGGACCACGCCCGCGGACTGGCAGATCGAGCTCTACGACCTCGTCTTCGCCGCTCAGCGGGCCGGACGGGAGAGCCTCGTGCCCGGCGCCGAGTGCCGTGAGGTGGACCGGGCCGCCCGGCACGTACTGGTCTCGGCGGGGTATGGTGACGGGCTCGCGCAATTGACCGGACACGGGGTGGGGCTCGAAATCGACGAGGACCCGCAGTTGGCCCCCGCCGCCATGGGTAAACTGGACGCCTGTGTGCCGGTCACCGTCGAACCGGGGGTTCACCTCCCGGGCCGGGGCGGCGTCCGGATCGATGACACGCTCGTCGTCCGCCCCGAGGCGGACGGCGGACCCGAGCTACTCACCATCACGACCAAGGAGCTGCTCGCGCTGTAGCCGACGGCTACGCGCTGTGCCCCGGGGTCGTCCACGTCAGTCCAGGAGATTCCGCAACCGTGGCTTCCACGAACGACCTCAAGAACGGCCTGGTGCTCAAGCTCGACGGGGGCCAGCTCTGGTCCGTCGTCGAGTTCCAGCACGTCAAGCCCGGCAAGGGCCCGGCCTTCGTGCGCACCAAGCTGAAGAACGTGCTCTCCGGCAAGGTCGTCGACAAGACGTTCAACGCCGGCGTCAAGGTCGAGACGGCCACGATCGACAAGCGCGACATGCAGTTCTCTTACATGGACGGCGACTACTTCGTCTTCATGGACATGGAGACCTACGACCAGCTGCACGTCGACCGCAAGGCCGTCGGCGACGCCGCCAACTTCCTGATCGAGGGCTTCACCGCCTCCGTCGCCCAGCACGAGGGCGAGGTGCTCTTCGTCGAGCTGCCGGCCGCCGTCGAGCTGACCATCCAGGAGACCGAGCCGGGTGTCCAGGGCGACCGCTCCACCGGTGGCACCAAGCCCGCCACCCTGGAGACCGGCCACCAGATCCAGGTCCCGCTCTTCATCACCACGGGCGAGAAGATCAAGGTCGACACCCGTGACAGCGGCTACCTCGGCCGGGTGAACAGCTAACCGTGGCTGCCCGTAACACGGCCCGCAAGCGCGCCTTCCAGATCCTCTTCGAGGCAGACCAGCGCGGCGCCGACGTCCTGACGGTCCTCGCGGACTGGATCCGGCACTCCCGCAGCGACACGCGGCAGCCGCCCGTCAGCGAGTACACGATGGAGCTGGTCGAGGGGTACGCCAAGAAGGCGAACCGGATCGACGAGCTCATCTCGCAGTACGCCGTCGGGTGGACCCTGGACCGGATGCCGGTCGTCGACCGCAACATCGTGCGGATCGGCGCCTACGAGCTGGTCTGGGTCGACGGGACCCCCGACGCCGTGGTGCTCGACGAGGCCGTCTCGCTGGCCAAGGAGTTCTCCACCGACGAGTCCCCGGCGTTCATCAACGGGCTTCTGGGCCGCTTCAAGGACCTGAAACCCTCGTTGCTGCGGCGCGACGAGGCGTAACGCCTCCGGCGCCGAGCCAGTTTTTGGGGCCCGGAATCGAACCTGTACGGGTTCGGCTCCGGGCCCCGGCGCGTTTCCGGGGCGGCGCCGTTGCTTCGTCTCTTCGTCGCCGGGTGCCGGTGTGTGGGGGCTGGTCGCGCAGTTCCCCGCGCCTTCCCCCGATAACAGGCGCCCCGCACCTTGATCGGGGAAAAGCGCCCGAAGGGCATGCATTTCAGGGGCGCGGGGAACTGCGCGACCAGCCCCCACCGAAGGGTTCGCCGAAAAACCGGCCAAAGCCCCGCAGGGTCACGCGCTGCTGTCGACGCGCGTACACCGATCCGGACACGGAAACGGCCCGAGGGGCGGAACCGGATGGTTCCGCCCCTCGGGCCGTGACGTTTCTGCTGGGTCAGGCCTCTTCGTGGGCCACCGCGCGGCGCGCGTCCGCGTCGAGGACGCCCCAGCTGATCAGCTGCTCGGTCAGGACCGAGGGCGACTGGTCGTAGATGACCGCGAGGGTGCGCAGGTCGTCCTGGCGGATCGACAGCACCTTGCCGTTGTAGTCGCCGCGCTGGGACTGGATCGTCGCCGCGTAGCGCTGCAGCGGGCCGGCCTTCTCCGGCGGCACGTGGGCCAGCCGCTCCAGGTCCAGGACCAGCTTCGGCGGCGGCTCGGCGGCGCCGCCGGGGGTCGTGCCCGGCAGCAGCTCCTGCACCGGGACGCCGTAGAAGTCCGCCAGCTCGGCGAGACGCTGCACGGTCACGGCGCGGTCGCCGCGCTCGTACGACCCCACCACGACCGCCTTCCAGCGTCCCTGGGACTTCTCCTCGACGCCGTGGAGGGAAAGGCCCTGCTGGGTGCGGATCGCACGGAGCTTGGCCCCGAGCTGTTTGGCGTATTCGCTGGACATATAGCTCCCCGGACACTGCATCACTGTGCGGCTCCGCCGCGTGGCTGGTAACTCACTGTGAGGTTACGCAGCGTTACTTGGCCGCGTCAAGCCGAATGGTCCGTACCGACCTTCTCGTGAATCCGGGCGTTCCGCACCTCCAGAGCAGGGCCGGGTGGGTGATCAGCGGTGTTCGGCGGCTGGTAGACTCGGTGGCGCAATTTCGACGTCCTTTAAGGTCCGTCCCGTGAGGCGGAGAAGGAGGTCCGTTTTTTATGGACACGAGCAACACCACCGATGCCCGGCCCGTACTCGAAGGCCCTGACATCGAGCGGGTACTGACCCGCATCGCCCACGAGATCGTCGAGCGCGCCAAGGGCGCCGAGGACGTGGTCCTCCTGGGCATCCCCACGCGAGGCGTCTTCCTCGCCCGCCGCCTGGCCGAGAAGCTCGCCGAGGTCACCGGCCGGAGCATCCCCGTCGGGTCCCTCGACATCACGATGTACCGCGACGACCTGCGCATGCACCCGCCGCGTGCGCTCGCCCGCACCGAGATCCCCTCCGCGGGGATCGACGGCCGCCTCGTCGTCCTCGTCGACGACGTGCTCTTCTCCGGCCGCACCATCCGGGCCGCCCTCGACGCTCTGAACGACATCGGGCGTCCGCGTGCCGTGCAGCTCGCGGTCCTCGTCGACCGCGGCCACCGCGAACTCCCGATCCGTGCCGACTACGTCGGCAAGAACCTCCCCACGTCGCTGCGGGAGACGGTCAAGGTCCAGCTCGCCGAGGAGGACGGCCGCGACGCCGTGCTGCTCGGTGCCAAGCCGGACGCCAAGGCGGCCGAGCAGTAGCCACCTTCGTACGGCGTACGCCCCGCGGGCGTACGTCCGCGAACGTGCGCCCTCGCGCGCCTGAATGCCCCGATATCTCCTGATCTTCTCCTGACTTCGCTACGGAGCTCCCCAGATGATGCGACACCTCATCTCGGCCGCCGACCTCACCCGCGACGACGCCGTGCTCATCCTCGACACCGCCGAGGAGATGGCCCGCGTCGCGGACCGGCCCATCAAGAAGCTGCCCGCCCTGCGCGGCCGCACCGTGTGCAACCTCTTCTTCGAGGACTCCACCCGGACCCGGATCTCCTTCGAGGCCGCCGAGAAGCGCCTCTCCGCCGACGTCATCAACTTCGCCGCCAAGGGCTCCAGCGTCTCCAAGGGCGAGTCCCTCAAGGACACCGCGCAGACCCTGGAGGCCATGGGCGTCGACGCCGTCGTCATCCGGCACGGCGCCTCCGGTGCCCCGTACCGCCTCGCGAACTCCGGCTGGATCGACGCCCCGGTGATCAACGCGGGCGACGGCACCCACCAGCACCCCACCCAGGCGCTGCTCGACGCCTTCACCATGCGCCGCCGCCTCGTCGGCCCCGACGCCGGGATCGGCCAGGGCCTCGACGGCCGCCGCGTCACCATCGTCGGCGACATCCTGCACAGCCGCGTCGCCCGCTCGAACGTGGACCTGCTGCACACCCTCGGCGCCGAGGTCACCCTCGTCGCCCCGCCCACCCTGCTGCCGGTCGGCGTCGACTCCTGGCCCTGCGAGGTCTCGTACGACCTGGACGCCACGCTGCCCAAGACCGACGCCGTGATGATGCTCCGCGTCCAGCGCGAGCGCATGAACGCCGCGTTCTTCCCGACCGAGCGCGAGTACACCCGCCGCTACGGCCTGGACGCCGACCGCCTCGCCAAGGCGCCCGGGCACGCCATTGTCATGCACCCCGGCCCGATGGTCCGCGGGATGGAGATCTCCGCCGAGGTCGCCGACTCCGAGCGCTGCACGGTCGTCGAACAGGTCGCCAACGGAGTGCACACCCGGATGGCCGTCCTCTACCTGCTTCTGGGCGGCAACGAGCCCGCCGTCAGCCACTCTCGTACCGAGGAGAACAAGTAACCATGAGCAAGATTCTGATCCGCGGTGCGAAGGTCCTCGGCGGCGAGCCCCAGGACGTGCTGATCGACGGCGAGCTCATCGAGGCGGTCGGCACCGGCCTGTCCGCGGAGGGCGCCGAGATCGTCGAGGCCGACGGCAAGATCCTCCTTCCGGGCCTCGTCGACCTGCACACCCACCTGCGTGAGCCCGGCCGCGAGGACTCCGAGACCGTCCTCACCGGCACCCGCGCCGCCGCCTCCGGCGGCTACACCTCGGTGTTCGCCATGGCCAACACCTTCCCGGTCGCCGACACCGCCGGCGTCGTCGAGCAGGTCTACCGGCTCGGCCAGGAGCACGGCTACTGCGACGTGCAGCCCATCGGCGCCGTCACCGTCGGCCTCGAGGGCAGCAAGCTCGCCGAGCTCGGCGCCATGCACGAGTCCGCCGCCGGCGTCACCGTCTTCTCCGACGACGGCAAGTGCGTCCACGACGCCGTGATCATGCGCCGCGCCCTCGAGTACGTGAAGGCCTTCGGCGGCGTCGTCGCCCAGCACGCCCAGGAGCCCCGCCTCACCGAGGGCGCCGAGATGAACGAGGGCACCGTCTCCGCCGAACTGGGCCTCGGCGGCTGGCCCGCCGTCGCCGAGGAGTCGATCATCGCCCGCGACGTGCTGCTCGCCGAGCACGTCGGCTCCCGCGTCCACATCTGCCACCTGTCCACCTCCGGCTCCGTCGAGATCATCCGCTGGGCCAAGTCCCGCGGCATCGACGTCACCGCCGAGGTCACCCCGCACCACCTCCTCCTCACCGACGAGCTGGTCCGCACGTACAACCCGGTCTACAAGGTCAACCCGCCGCTGCGCACCGAGAAGGACGTCATGGCGCTGCGCGAGGCGCTGGCCGACGGCACGATCGACATCGTCGCCACCGACCACGCCCCGCACCCGCAGGAGGACAAGGACTGCGAGTGGGCCGCCGCCGCCATGGGCATGGTGGGCCTGGAGACCGCGCTGTCCGTCGTCCAGCAGACGATGGTGGAGACCGGTCTCCTCGACTGGGCCGGCGTCGCCGACCGCATGTCCGTCAAGCCCGCCGAGATCGGTCAGGCCACCGGCCACGGCCGCCCCGTCTCGGCAGGCGAGCCGGCGAACCTGCTGCTGCTCGACGCGGACTACCGTGGTGCCGTTGACCCCGCGGGGTTCGCCTCCCGCAGCCGCAACACGCCCTACCAGGGTCGTGAGCTGCCGGGCCGCGTCACCCACACCTGGCTGCGGGGCAAGGCCACCCTCGCCGACGGGAAGCTCGCGTGACACCTCTCCACCCCCTGGCCACCCCCCTGGTCCGCCTGGCCGCCGAGCAGAAGTCGGCGGACGTCACGGACTGGCCCGACCGGATCGGCTGGGTCGTCGGTCTGCTGCTCTTCGTGGCGCTGGTCTACTGGCTGATGCGCCAGGGCTGGAAGTGGCGCGGCACCCTGCAGGGCGACCTGCCGCCGCTGCCTCAGTCGCCGGAAGCCCCGGGTGAGCCCAGACTGACCATGAGCGGCCGGTACCACGGCTCCACCACCGCGGGGCAGTGGCTCGACCGCATCGTGGCGCACGGCCTCGGCACCCGCAGCCGCGTCGAGCTGACCCTGACCGACGCGGGGCTCGCGGTCGAGCGCCCCGGGGCGAGCGACTTCTTCGTCCCGGTGACCGCGCTGCGCGGCGCCCGGCTCGACAAGGGCATCGCCGGCAAGGTCCTCACGGAGGGCGGTCTGCTGATCGTCACCTGGGCGCACGGCGACAAGCTGATCGACTCCGGGTTCCGCTCCGACCACGCCGCCGAGCAGGGCGCATGGGTCAGCGCCCTCAACGACATGACCGACACGCACATCACGACGGAAGGCACCGCACGATGACGACCTCCACCCGGGGAGCCGCGCACGCTCCCGCCGTACTCGTCCTGGAGGACGGCCGCATCTTCCGCGGCCGCGCCTACGGGGCCGTGGGGGAGACCTTCGGCGAGGCCGTGTTCTCCACCGGCATGACCGGCTACCAGGAGACGCTGACCGACCCGTCGTACGACCGCCAGATCGTGGTCGCCACCGCCCCCCAGATCGGCAACACGGGCTGGAACGACGAGGACGACGAGTCGAGCCGCATCTGGGTCTCCGGCTACGTCGTGCGCGACCCCGCCCGCATCCCGTCCAACTGGCGCGCCAAGCGCTCCCTGGACGACGAGCTGGTCGCGCAGAACATCGTCGGCATCTCCGGCATCGACACCCGCGCCCTCACCCGCCACCTGCGCGAGCGCGGCGCCATGCGCTCCGGCATCTTCTCCGGCGAGCACCTGGCCACCGACGCCGAGCTGGTCTCCCGTGTGCAGGCCCAGCCGCACATGAAGGGCGCCTCGCTGTACGAGGAGGTCGCCACCAAGGAGGCGTACGTCGTCCCCGCGGTCGGCGAGAAGCTCTTCACCGTCGCCGCGATCGACCTCGGCATCAAGGGCATGACCCCGCGCCGCATGGCCGAGCGCGGCATCGAGGTGCACGTCCTGCCGGCCACCGCGACGCCCGACGACGTGTACGCGGTCCAGCCCGACGGCGTGTTCTTCTCCAACGGCCCGGGCGACCCGGCCACCGCCGAAGGACCGGTCGCCCTGATGACCGCCGTCCTCGAGCGCAGGACGCCGCTCTTCGGCATCTGCTTCGGCAACCAGATCCTCGGCCGCGCCCTCGGCTTCGGCACGTACAAGCTCAAGTACGGCCACCGCGGTATCAACCAGCCGGTGCAGGACCGCACCACCGGCAAGGTCGAGGTCACCGCGCACAACCACGGCTTCGCCGTGGACGCGCCGCTCGACAAGGTCAGCGACACCCCCTTCGGCCGTGCCGAGGTCTCGCACGTGTGCCTCAACGACGAGGTCGTGGAGGGCCTGCAGCTGCTCGACCAGCCGGGCTTCTCCGTCCAGTACCACCCCGAGGCGGCGGCCGGACCGCACGACGCCGCCTACCTGTTCGACCGCTTCGTGAAGCTCATGGAGGGCCAGCGTGCCTAAGCGCACCGATATCCAGTCCGTCCTGGTCATCGGCTCCGGCCCGATCGTCATCGGCCAGGCCGCCGAGTTCGACTACTCCGGCACCCAGGCGTGCCGCATCCTGCGCGCCGAGGGCCTGCGGGTCATCCTCGTCAACTCCAACCCGGCGACGATCATGACCGACCCGGAGATCGCCGACGCCACGTACGTCGAGCCGATCACCCCCGAGTTCGTCGAGAAGATCATCGCCAAGGAGCGCCCCGACGCGCTCCTGCCCACCCTCGGTGGTCAGACGGCCCTCAACACGGCCATCTCCATGCACGAGCAGGGCGTCCTCGAGAAGTACGGCGTCGAGCTCATCGGCGCCAACGTCGAGGCGATCAACAAGGGCGAGGACCGCGACCTCTTCAAGGAGGTCGTCGAGGAGGTCCGCCGGAAGATCGGCCACGGCGAGTCCGCCCGCTCGGTCATCTGCCACACCATGGACGACGTCATCAAGGGCGTCGACACCCTCGGCGGCTACCCCGTCGTCGTGCGCCCCTCCTTCACCATGGGCGGCGCCGGCTCCGGCTTCGCCCACGACGAGGAGGAGCTGCGCCGCATCGCCGGTCAGGGCCTCACGCTCTCCCCGACCACCGAGGTGCTCCTGGAGGAGTCCATCCTCGGCTGGAAGGAGTACGAGCTGGAGCTGATGCGCGACAAGAACGACAACGTCGTGGTCGTCTGCTCCATCGAGAACTTCGACCCGATGGGCGTGCACACCGGTGACTCGATCACCGTCGCCCCGTCGATGACCCTCACCGACCGCGAGTACCAGCGCCTGCGCGACATCGGCATCGCGATCATCCGCGAGGTCGGCGTCGACACCGGCGGCTGCAACATCCAGTTCGCGGTCAACCCCGACGACGGCCGCATCATCGTCATCGAGATGAACCCGCGCGTCTCCCGCTCCTCCGCGCTCGCCTCCAAGGCCACCGGCTTCCCGATCGCCAAGATCGCCGCCAAGTTGGCCGTCGGCTACACGCTGGACGAGATCCCGAACGACATCACGGAGAAGACGCCGGCCTCCTTCGAGCCGACGCTCGACTACGTGGTCGTGAAGGCCCCGCGCTTCGCCTTCGAGAAGTTCCCGAGCGCCGACTCCACGCTGACCACCACCATGAAGTCGGTCGGCGAGGCCATGGCCATCGGCCGCAACTTCACGGAGGCCTTCCAGAAGGCGCTGCGCTCCCTGGAGAAGAAGGGCTCGCAGTTCACCTTCGTGGGCGAGACCGGCGACAAGGCCGCGCTCCTCGAAGAGGCCGTGCGCCCGACCGACGGCCGGATCAACACCGTCATGGAGGCGATCCGCGCCGGCGCCACCCCGGAGGAGATCTTCGAATACACGAAGATCGACCCGTGGTTCGTCGACCAGCTCTTCCTCATCAAGGAGACGGCCGACGAGCTGGCCGCCGCCCCGGAGCTCACGAAGGACCTGATCGCGGAGGCCAAGCGGCACGGCTTCTCCGACCACCAGATCGCCGAGCTGCGCGGTCTGCGCGAGGACGTCGTCCGCGAGGTCCGGCACGCGCTCGGTGTCCGCCCGGTCTACAAGACGGTCGACACCTGCGCCGCCGAGTTCGCCGCGAACACGCCGTACTTCTACTCCTCGTACGACGAGGAGACCGAGGTCGCCCCGCGCGAGAAGCCCGCGGTCATCATCCTGGGCTCCGGCCCCAACCGCATCGGCCAGGGCATCGAGTTCGACTACTCCTGCGTCCACGCCTCCTTCGCCCTGAGCGACGCCGGCTACGAGACCGTGATGGTCAACTGCAACCCGGAGACCGTCTCCACGGACTACGACACCTCCGACCGTCTGTACTTCGAGCCGCTCACGCTCGAGGACGTCCTGGAGATCGTCCACGCCGAGTCCCTCGCGGGCCCGATCGCGGGCGTCGTCGTCCAGCTCGGCGGTCAGACCCCGCTGGGCCTCGCCCAGGCGCTCAAGGACAACGGCGTGCCCGTCGTCGGCACCTCCCCGGAGGCGATCCACGCCGCCGAGGACCGCGGCGCCTTCGGCCGCGTGCTCGCCGAGGCCGGCCTGCCCGCGCCCAAGCACGGCACCGCGACCACCTTCACCGAGGCCAAGGCCATCGCCGACGAGATCGGCTACCCGGTCCTCGTCCGCCCGTCCTACGTGCTCGGCGGCCGCGGCATGGAGATCGTCTACGACGAGACCCGCCTGTCCTCGTACATCGAGGAGTCCACGGAGATCAGCCCGTCCCGCCCGGTCCTCGTCGACCGCTTCCTGGACGACGCGATCGAGATCGACGTCGACGCCCTCTACGACGGCACCGAGCTCTACCTCGGCGGCGTCATGGAGCACATCGAGGAGGCCGGCATCCACTCCGGCGACTCGGCGTGCGCCCTGCCCCCGATCACCCTCGGCGGCTTCGACATCAAGCGCCTGCGCGCCTCCACCGAGGCCATCGCCAAGGGCGTCGGCGTGCGCGGCCTGATCAACATCCAGTTCGCGATGGCGGGTGACATCCTCTACGTCCTGGAGGCCAACCCGCGCGCCTCGCGCACCGTCCCCTTCACCTCGAAGGCGACCGCGGTGCCGCTCGCGAAGGCCGCCGCCCGCATCTCGCTCGGCGCCACCGTCGCCGAGCTGCGCGCCGAGGGCCTGCTCCCGAAGAAGGGCGACGGCGGCACGCTCCCCATGGACGCGCCGATCTCCGTCAAGGAGGCCGTCATGCCGTGGTCGCGCTTCCGCGACATCCACGGCCGCGGCGTCGACACCGTCCTCGGCCCGGAGATGCGCTCCACCGGCGAGGTCATGGGTATCGACTCGGTCTTCGGCACGGCGTACGCCAAGTCGCAGGCGGGTGCCTACGGCCCGCTGCCCACCAAGGGCCGCGCGTTCATCTCCGTCGCCAACCGCGACAAGCGCTCGATGATCTTCCCGGCGCGCGAGCTGGTCGCCCACGGCTTCGAGCTGCTCGCCACCTCCGGCACCGCCGAGGTCCTCAAGCGCAACGGCATCAACGCCAAGGTCGTGCGCAAGCAGTCCGAGGGCGAGGGCCCGAACGGCGAGAAGACGATCGTCCAGCTCATCCACGACGGCGAGGTCGACCTCATCGTCAACACCCCGTACGGCACCGGTGGCCGCCTCGACGGCTACGACATCCGTACGGCGGCCGTGGCCCGCTCCGTGCCCTGTCTGACGACGGTGCAGGCGCTCGCCGCCGCGGTCCAGGGCATCGACGCGCTCAATCACGGAGACGTGGGCGTGCGCTCGCTCCAGGAACACGCGGAACACCTGACCGCGGCCCGCGACTAGCAGCCCCAGGGCCTGTGTCGGGTTCCCCGTCGTCTGGCCGGAGGTCAGGCGCAGCGGCGGTCGGTGCGTGCCGGGCGTCGGGGCGCAGACGGGGAACCCGACACAGGCCCTGGAGGGGGACACCGGACGGTGTCCCCCTCTTCATGAGCCCACCGCCTCGCGAGCACCTACTAGGACTTCAGCCATGTACAAGCTGTTCTTCAACCTCGTCTTCAAGCGCATGGACCCCGAGAAGGCCCACTACCTCGCCTTCCGCTGGATCCGCCTCGCGGCCCGCACCCCCGTGCTGCGCACCTTCGTGGCGGCCGCCCTCGCGCCGCGCCACAAGGAGCTGCGCACCGAGGCCTTCGGCCTGCGGATGCACGGCCCCTTCGGCCTCGCCGCCGGCTTCGACAAGAACGCCGTCGCGATCGACGGCATGACGATGCTCGGCTTCGACCACATCGAGATCGGCACCGTCACCGGCGAGCCGCAGCCCGGCAACCCGAAGAAGCGCCTCTTCCGCCTCGTGCAGGACCGCGCGCTCATCAACCGCATGGGCTTCAACAACGAGGGCTCCCTCGCCGTGGCGGCCCGCCTGGCCTCCCGCAACCCGGTCTTCAGGACCACGGTGGGCGTCAACATCGGCAAGACCAAGGTCGTCCCCGAGGCCGAGGCCGTCGGCGACTACGTGAAGTCCACCGAGCGGCTCGCCGCCTTCGCGGACTACCTCGTCGTCAACGTCTCCTCGCCGAACACCCCGGGTCTGCGCAACCTCCAGGCCACCGAGGCGCTGCGCCCGCTGCTCGCCGCCGTCCGCGAGGCCGCCGACCGCACCGTGCGCTCGCGCCGCGTCCCGCTCCTGGTGAAGATCGCCCCCGATCTGGCCGACGAGGATGTCGACGCGGTCGCCGACCTGGCCGTCGAGCTCGGCCTGGACGGCATCATCGCCACGAACACGACGATCTCCCGCGAGGGCCTCAAGACCCAGGGCGACGTCGTGAACGAGACGGGCGGCCTGTCCGGCGCGCCCCTCAAGGAACGCTCCCTGGAGGTCCTCAGGCGCCTCTACGCGCGCGTGGGGGACAGGATCACCCTCGTGGGCGTCGGCGGCGTGGAGACGGCGGAGGACGCCTGGCAGCGCATCCTCGCGGGCGCCACCCTGGTGCAGGGCTACAGCGCCTTCATCTACGAGGGCCCGTTCTACGCCCGCGCGATCCACAAGGGTCTCGCCGCCCGCCTGAACAACTCCCCGTACGCCACGCTCGCCGACGCGGTCGGCGCCGATGTGAAGAAGGTGTCCGCATGACGGTTCTGGAGCCCTTCGGCGCGCGTCTGCGCCGCGTCATGGACGAGCGCGGCCCGCTCTGCGTCGGCATCGACCCGCACGCCGCCCTGCTCTCCTCCTGGGGCCTGAACGACGACATCGCCGGCCTGGAGTCCTTCACGCGCACCTCGGTCGAGGCGCTGGCCGACACGGTCGCCGTGGTCAAGCCGCAGATGGCGTTCTTCGAGCGGTTCGGCTCGCGCGGCGTCGCGGTCCTGGAGAAGGCCGTCGCCGACCTGCGCGCCGCGGGCACGCTCGTCGTCATGGACGCCAAGCGCGGCGACATCGGCTCCACCATGGCCGCGTACGCGGAGACCTTCCTGCACAAGGACTCCCCGCTGTTCTCGGACGCCCTCACCGTGTCGCCGTACCTCGGCTACGGGTCGCTGAAGCCGGCCGTGGACCTCGCGCGCGAGTCCGGCGCCGGCCTGTTCGTCCTCGCCCTCACCTCGAACCCCGAGGGCGGCGAGGTGCAGCACGCGGTCCGCGCGGACGGGCGCAACGTCGGCGCGACGATGCTGGCGCACCTGGCCGACGAGAATGCGGGAGAGACCCCGATGGGCTCCTTCGGCGCGGTCGTGGGCGCGACCCTGGGCGACCTGTCCTCGTACGAGCTGGACATCAACGGTCCGCTCCTCGCGCCCGGCATCGGTGCGCAGGGTGCCACCGCCGCCGACCTCCCGGCGGTCTTCGGCGCGGCCGTGCGCAACGTGGTGCCGAACGTCAGCCGAGGCGTCCTGAAGGCCGGTCCCTCGGTCACCGCGCTGCGGGACGCGGCGGTCCGGTTCGCGGACGAGGTGCGCGAGGCGGTCGCGGGCGCCGTCTGACGTCCGGAAAGCCCCGACGGAGGTCGGCACGGCACCCCGAGAGGGGTGGCACTCCGTGCCGACCTTTGTCTTTGCCCCCGCATCCTGACCGATTTCCCGGTCGAATTGCCCGAAATGTCCAGCCTTCGCGAGTCTGACCAGGACTTTTCCGCTGTTCTCGCTGACTCTGGCGGCCATGGCCGCTAGTCTCCGTCGGGAGTGAACGGGTGACCGCGGCCGGCCGCGCCGCTCGTAGCTCACCTGGTGAGGGGCGCTCAGGTCCCTCGCCGGTCCGTATCCGACAGTTCGACATCCGAGGTGACGTAGGCGTGGCTCTTCCGCCCCTTACCCCTGAACAGCGCGCAGCCGCGCTCGAAAAGGCCGCCGCGGCTCGCCGGGAGCGGGCCGAGGTCAAGAATCGACTCAAGCACTCCGGCGCCTCGCTTCACGAGGTCATCAAGCAGGGCCAGGAGAACGACGTCATCGGCAAGATGAAGGTCTCCGCCCTGCTCGAGTCCCTGCCGGGCGTGGGCAAGGTCCGCGCCAAGCAGATCATGGAGCGTCTCGGGATCTCCGAATCCCGTCGAGTCCGTGGTCTCGGCTCCAACCAGATCGCCTCCCTGGAGCGCGAGTTCGGCAGCACCGGCGCCTGAGTGACGAACCGGCCCCCGGGGGCTGGTCCCGGCACTCCGGAACAACTGGAATAATCGCTGCATGGCTGCAACATCCCGGGGGACGACCCCCGAGCCCCCGGACGTACGTCCGCGGCTGACCGTGCTCTCCGGCCCCTCCGGGGTCGGCAAGAGCACGGTCGTCGCTCATATGCGCAAGGAACACCCCGAGGTCTGGCTCTCGGTGTCGGCGACGACCCGCAAGCCACGCCCCGGCGAGAAGCACGGTGTCCACTACTTCTTCGTCACCGACGAGGAGATGGACAAGCTGATCGCCAACGGCGAGCTCCTCGAGTGGGCCGAGTTCGCGGGGAACCGTTACGGGACCCCGCGCAGCGCCGTGCTCGACCGCCTCGACGCGGGCGAGCCGGTGCTGCTCGAGATCGACCTCCAGGGCGCACGCCTGGTCCGCGAGTCGATGCCCGAGGCTCAGCTCGTGTTCCTCGCCCCGCCGAGCTGGGACGAGCTGGTCCGCCGGCTCACCGGCCGAGGGACCGAGGCGCCCGAGGTCATCGAGCGCCGGCTCGAGGCCGCCAAGGTGGAGCTCGCCGCCGAGGCCGAGTTCGACACGACCCTTGTCAACACCTCCGTCGAGGACGTAGCGCGCGAGCTGCTAGCCTTGATGAAGGTTCTTTGATCTTTACCCTGGTTTAACCCGGTCCGGGACCCAGGTCCCGGACCCCATCGGAAGGCAGAGAGTGTCCTCTTCCATCACCGCGCCCGAGGGCATCATCAACCCGCCGATTGATGAGCTGCTCGAAGCGACCGACTCGAAGTACAGCCTGGTCATCTACGCCGCCAAGCGCGCGCGTCAGATCAACGCTTACTACTCCCAGCTCGGTGAGGGCCTGCTCGAGTACGTCGGCCCGCTCGTGGACACGCACGTCCACGAGAAGCCCCTGTCGATCGCCCTGCGCGAGATCAACGCGGGCCTGCTGACGTCCGAGGCCATCGAGGGCCCGGCTCAGTAACACCCGTTTTTCGTCGTCATCACAGGCCCGGCAGTACGACTGCCGGGCCTGTGGTGTGTCATGGAGGCGTACGGAGTCGTACGGGTCCCCGTACGCAGCGGATTTCAGGGGAGAGCCGGTGTCGAAGCCGAAGGTCGTTCTGGGAGTCAGCGGTGGCATCGCCGCCTACAAGGCGTGCGAGCTGCTGCGCAGGCTCACCGAGTCCGGGCACGACGTCCGCGTCGTCCCCACCGACTCCGCACTGCACTTCGTCGGCGCCGCGACCTGGTCGGCCCTGTCCGGCAACCCGGTCTCCACCGAGGTCTGGGACTCCGTCCACGAGGTCCCGCACGTGCGCATCGGCCAGCACGCCGACCTCGTGATCGTGGCGCCCGCCACCGCCGACATGCTCGCCAAGGCCGCCCACGGCCTCGCCGACGACCTCCTCACCAACACACTCCTCACCGCCCGCTGTCCGGTCGTCTTCGCGCCGGCCATGCACACCGAGATGTGGGAGCACCCCGCCACCCAGGAGAACGTCGCGACGCTGCGCCGCCGCGGCGCCCTCGTCATCGAGCCCGCCGTCGGCCGCCTCACCGGCGTCGACACCGGCAAGGGCCGCTTCCCCGACCCCGTCGAGATCTTCGAGTACGTGCGCCGGGTCCTGGCCCGCGGCGCCGACGCGGCCACCACCGACCTGGCCGGCACACACGTCGTCGTCAGCGCCGGCGGCACCCGCGAGCCCCTCGACCCGGTCCGCTTCCTCGGCAACCGCTCCTCCGGCAAGCAGGGCTACGCGCTCGCCCGCACCGCCGCCGCCCGCGGCGCCCGCGTCACGCTGCTCTCCGCCAACGCGGAGCTGCCCGACCCGGCCGGCGTCGACGTCGTCCACGTCGGCACCGCCGTCCAGCTGCGCGAGGCCGTGCTCAAGGCCGCGGCCGACGCCGACGCGGTCGTCATGGCCGCCGCCGTCGCCGACTTCCGCCCGGCCGTCTACGCGCCCGGCAAGATCAAGAAGCAGGGCGACAGCGGAGCGCCGACCGTCGAGCTGGTCCGCAACCCGGACATCCTCGCGGAGATCTCCGCCGAGCGGGCCCGCCCCGGCCAGATCGTCGTCGGCTTCGCCGCCGAGACCGACGACGTCCTCGCCAACGGCCGCGCCAAACTCGCCCGCAAGGGCTGTGACCTGCTCGTCGTCAACGAGGTCGGGGAGCGCAAGACCTTCGGCTCCGAGGAGAACGAGGCCGTGATCCTCGCCTCGGACGGCGCCGAGACGCCCGTCCCGTACGGCCCGAAGGAGGCGCTCGCGGACCGGATCTGGGACGAGGTCGTGCGCCGCGTGACCCCCGCACACGCCGATCCGCGCCGGTAGGGGCGCCGGATTCACGCTCGACCGGTACCCTTCCGGAGACCGATCCTCGTGTCGGACAATGCGGTGTCGCAGGTCACAGCCCTCCCAAGGGGCGAGACGCGTGACCCGGCAGCCGAGCCGACCGATAAACTGTTCTCGGACGACGCCAGGCGCAGCCCCCGGCCGTCCGTCAATGATCAGCCAGCAGCCGCTGCAACCACAGGGAGCGTTGTGTCCCGTCGCCTTTTCACCTCGGAGTCTGTCACCGAGGGTCACCCCGACAAGATCGCTGACCAGATCAGCGACACCATTCTCGACGCGCTGCTCCGCGAGGACCCCACGTCCCGCGTCGCCGTCGAGACGCTGATCACCACCGGCCTGGTGCACGTGGCCGGCGAGGTGACCACCAAGGCGTACGCGCCGATCGCGCAGCTCGTGCGCGAGAAGATCCTCGAGATCGGCTACGACTCGTCGAAGAAGGGCTTCGACGGCGCTTCCTGCGGCGTCTCGGTCTCCATCGGCTCGCAGTCGCCCGACATCGCGCAGGGCGTCGACACGGCGTACGAGAAGCGCGTCGAGGGTGACGACGACGAGCTCGACAAGCAGGGCGCGGGCGACCAGGGCCTGATGTTCGGCTACGCGTGCGACGAGACGCCGGAGCTCATGCCGCTCCCGATCCACCTCGCGCACCGCCTGTCGCGCCGCCTCTCCGAGGTTCGCAAGAACGGCACGATCCCCTACCTGCGTCCCGACGGCAAGACCCAGGTCACCATCGAGTACGACGGCGACAAGGCCGTCCGTCTCGACACGGTCGTCGTCTCCTCGCAGCACGCCTCGGACATCGACCTCGACTCGCTGCTCGCCCCCGACATCCGCGAGTTCGTCGTGGAGCCGGAGCTCAAGGCGCTCGTCGAGGACGGCATCAAGCTGGAGACCGACGGCTACCGTCTGCTGGTCAACCCGACCGGCCGCTTCGAGATCGGCGGCCCGATGGGCGACGCCGGCCTCACCGGCCGCAAGATCATCATCGACACGTACGGCGGCTACGCCCGTCACGGTGGCGGCGCCTTCTCGGGCAAGGACCCGTCCAAGGTGGACCGCAGCGCCGCCTACGCGATGCGCTGGGTCGCGAAGAACGTCGTGGCCGCGGGTCTCGCCTCACGCTGCGAGGTCCAGGTCGCGTACGCGATCGGCAAGGCCGAGCCCGTCGGTCTCTTCGTCGAGACCTTCGGCACGAACACGGTCGACACGGACAAGATCGAGGCCGCGATCACGGAGGTCTTCGACCTCCGCCCCGCCGCGATCATCCGCGACCTCGACCTGCTTCGCCCGATCTACGCCCAGACGGCCGCCTACGGTCACTTCGGGCGGGCGCTGCCCGACTTCACGTGGGAGAAGACCGACCGCGTGGACGCTCTGCGCAAGGCCGCGGGCCTGTAGGTCCGCCTCTCGGCCCGACCGGGGTCCGGCTCTCCCTTCGGGGGGAGCCGGGCCCCGGTTTCGTTTCCGGCGGCGAGGGCGTTGTCGGACCCCTCTGGTAGGAATGGCAGCGTGAGCAGCCAGAACGACAGTCCCGAGCCGGAGCAGCTCGCGTTCATCCGGGAGACGGTACGGAAGAACAAGGCCCCGAAGGCCAAGCCACGCACCTGGCGGGGGGCCGCGCTGGCCAAGGAGCTGCCCGTGGCCCGCGTTCTCGTCGACAAGGGCGTACTGCACCTCGACCGGTACTTCGAGTACGCCGTCCCGGAGGAGCTGGACGCGGTGGCGCAGCCCGGCGTACGGGTCCGGGTCCGGTTCGGCGCCGGGTCGAAGAACGTGCGGGACGGCCGGCGCGAGGGCGGCGGGCTCATCGACGGGTACCTCGTGGAGCGCGTCGCCGAGGCCGAGTACCAGGGGCCGCTGGCCGCGCTCGCCCAGGTCCTGTCGCCGGAGCCGGTGCTCGACGAGGAGCTCCTCGGACTGACCCGCGCCGTCGCCGACCGGTACGCGGGCAGCCTCGCCGACGTGCTGCAGCTCGCGATACCGCCCCGGCACGCCAAGGCGGAGGCCCGGGCGTTCCCCGAGCCGCCCGCCCCGCCGACCGCGCCCGAGCCCGGGTCCTGGCAGCGGTACGAGCGCGGGGCGGGCTTTCTCGGCTCGCTCGCGGCGGGCGGCGCCCCGCGCGCCGTGTGGACCGCGCTGCCCGGGCCCGAGTGGGCCGACGAGATCGCCCGGGCCGTCCGCGCGACCCTCGCGTCGGGGCGCGGCGCGCTCGTCGTCGTGCCCACCGTGCGGCTCGCCGCGCGCGTCGACGCGGCGCTGCGCGAGCAGTTGGGCGAAGGGCAGCACGCGCTGCTGACCGCCGAGGCGGGCCAGCAGCGGCGCTACTCGGAATGGCTCGCCGTCCGCCGTGGCGCGGTGCGGGCCGTGGTCGGGACCCGGGCCGCGATGTTCGCCCCCGTACGCGATCCCGGCCTGGTCGTGGTCTGGGACGACGGGGACGCGCACCACAGCGACGACCACGCGCCGTTCCCGCATGTGCGGGAGGTGCTCGAACTGCGGGCGGGGCGGGACAAGTGCGCTTTCCTGCTCGGGAGTTGGAGCTGCACGGTCGAGGCGGCGCAGCTGGTGCGCAGTGGCTGGGCGGCGGCGATCGCGGCCCCGCGCGAGCAGGTGCGGCGGACGGCTCCCCGGGTGCGGACCGTCGGCGACCTGGACCTCGCGCGGGACGAGGCGGCGCGCGCGGCGCGGCTGCCGAGCGTCGCGTGGGAGGTGGCGCGGACGGCGCTGCGGGACGGACCGGTGCTGGTCCAGGTGCCCCGCCGCGGATACGTGCCCCGGCTCGCCTGCCAGCGCTGCCGGGAGCCGGCCCGCTGCCGGCACTGCGCGGGCCCGCTGGAGGCGCGGGAGGCGGCCGGGGTCCTGGCCTGCTCGTGGTGCGGCCGGGAGGAGGCCGACTGGCACTGCGGCGAGTGCGGCGGCAACCGGCTGCGGGCCCAGGTGGTCGGCGCGCGGCGCACCGCTGAGGAGTTGGGCCGAGCGTTCCCCGCCGTGCCCGTGCGGACCTCGGGGCGGGAGCAGGTGCTCGACACGGTGTCCGGCGGGCCCGCGCTCGTCGTCAGCACGCCCGGCGCGGAGCCCGTCGCCGAGGGCGGGTACGCGGCCGCGCTGCTGCTCGACGGCTGGGCCATGCTCGGGCGGCCCGATCTGCGCGCGGGCGAGGACGCGCTGCGGCGCTGGATCGCCGCGTCCGCGCTCGTGCGGCCGCAGGAGGCGGGCGGCACGGTCGTCGTCGTGGCCGAGCCCACGCTGCGGCCCGTGCAGGCGCTGGTCCGCTGGGACCCGGTCGGGCACGCGGTGCGGGAGCTCGCGGACCGGGCCGAGCTGGGCTTTCCACCGGTGTCCCGGATGGCCTCGGTCAGCGGTGCGCCGGAGGCCCTCGCCGACTTCCTGCGGGCCGTGGAACTGCCGGGCGACGCGGAGGTGTTGGGGCCGGTGCCCATCGTCGAGCCCGGTGGGCCGCGGCGGGGCGCCGAGCCTGCGGGGGAGCGGGCGCTCGTCCGGGTGCCGCCGGGGAGCGGGGCGGCCCTGGCGGGGGCCCTGAAGCGGGCTCAGGCGGCGCGGATGGCCCGGGGGGCCGGGACGGATCCGGTGCGGGTGCGGATCGATCCGCCGGACATCGGGTGAGCGGGCGGTGCGGACGCATTTCTGCTGCGGGCCCGGTGGGGTCTCGTCGCGCCCCGCGGCGGAGCCGCTGACAGACACAGCCCCGCGCCCCTGAGGTGCATGCCCTTCGGGCGCACCTCATAGACGAAGGCTGAGCAGCAATGCTGCTCAGCCTTCGTCGGGCGCGGGGAACCGCGTGGCCGGCCTCAGCCGTTGCGGGGACCGGGGAAGACCCCGGGGCGGGGCTCTTCGCGCAGGCCCGCGCTGCCCGCGGTCGGCTGCGTCGGCATGGACCGCGCGGCCGGCACCGAGGGCAGCGGACCCGCTCCGAGCGGCACCGGCGGCCGGGCCGAGGTGTCACCGGCCCGCTCCGCGTCGGCGGCGGCCTGCGCGGCCGCCCGGCGCGCCCCGTACCGGCGGTGCACCGCCTGCTTGGTCACGCCGAGCGCGGAGCCCACCGCGTCCCACGAGAAGCCCAGGGAGCGGTCGAAGTCCACTGCGGCGGTCACCAGGGTCTCGACGCTGTCGCGCAGCTCCTGGGCCAGACGGACGGTCGGGGCGGGGGCCCGCCCGTAGACGACGAAGCCGGCGGAGGGGCCGGAGCGGCGCGGACGGTAGACGTTGCCGAGCTGTGCGGTGAGGGTGCGCAGTGCGTCCACCTGCCGCCGGACCCGCTCGATGTCCCGCACAAGGAGGTGCAGGCTGGCCCGTGCCTGGGCGTCGTGGGTTGCGTGGTCGGCCATTTACAAGCCTCTCGAACCGGCGATGAAGAAGGATCGGGCCGAGCTCACGCCGAACGGCGATTCAGGCGACTCACCGGTGACGATCGCGAGTGATCCCGGCCCGTGGATTGGTCAACTCTTTCTTGACCAACGCGCCATCCGGTGAGGGGTCACGCTGATCCGGCGTATCCGCATATGCGCGGGGCGCACGGCGGGACGTGCGCCCCATGCGCGGGCGTCATCCGCCGCCCATAGACTGGTGTGTCGCCCGTGACCCCGCCCCGAGAGGCCGTTAGCCACTGATGAAGCTCGTCTTCGCCGGCACCCCCGAGGTCGCCGTTCCCGCTCTGGACGCCCTGATCGCCTCCGACCGGCACGAGGTCGCCGCCGTCGTGACCCGGCCCGACGCCCCTGCCGGGCGCGGCCGTCACATGGTCGCGAGCCCCGTCGCCGAGCGCGCCGCCGAGGCCGGCATCGAGGTGCTCAAGCCGGTCCGGCCCCGTGACGAGGACTTCCTGGCCCGGCTGCGCGAGATCGCGCCGGACTGCTGCCCCGTCGTCGCCTACGGCGCGCTGCTCCCCAAGATCGCCCTCGACGTGCCGGCCCGCGGCTGGGTCAACCTGCACTTCTCGCTGCTGCCCGCCTGGCGCGGTGCCGCGCCCGTCCAGCACGCGCTGATGGCCGGTGACGAGATCACCGGCGCGTCCACCTTCCTCATCGAGGAGGGGCTCGACTCGGGCCCGGTGTACGGCACGGTGACCGAGGCGATCCGTCCCGCCGACACCAGCGGCGACCTGCTGACCCGGCTCGCCTTCGCGGGGGCGGGGCTGCTCGCCGCGACCATGGACGGCATCGAGGACGGTGCGCTGACGGCCGTTCCGCAGCCGGCCGACGGGATCTCGCTCGCCCCGAAGATCACGGTGGAGGACGCGCGGATCGACTGGGCGGCGCCCGCGCTCCGCGTCGACCGGGTGGTGCGCGGATGCACTCCGGCGCCGGGGGCCTGGACGGAGTTCCGGGGCGAGCGGCTCAAGGTGCGGTCGGCCGTGCCGGTCCCGGACCGTACGGATCTGGCGCCGGGTGAGCTGAGCGTCGGCAAGAAGAACCTGTACGTCGGGACGGGGTCGTTCGCCGTCGAGCTGCTCTGGGTCCAGGCCCAGGGCAAGAAGCCGATGGCTGCCGCCGATTGGGCCCGGGGTGTCCGCATCGCCGAGGGCGAGCGGCTGGGCTGATCCGGCTTCCAGCTCGGCCGGTCCGGTTCGTCGCCGGGTCCGGGTCCGGTGGGGGCTGGCCGCGCAGTTCCCCGCGCCCCTGATGAGGCTGCGCCTCATCGGGGAAATGCCGCCCGCAGGGCGTGCATTTCAGGGGCGCGGGGCTGTGTCATCAGCGGCTCCGCCGCGGGGCGCGAGAAGCCCCACCGGGCCGGGGCCGCGATACGACCTTCGCCCCCACGGCGAAGGCGGACCCGCGCCCCACGTACGCTGGAAGCGATCGTCACCCCTCGCATCAGCGGAGCACCTTTGAACGACCAGCCGGCCTCGTCGAGCAACAGCCCCCGCACCAAGGGCACCCAGGGCAAGCCGGGCAAGCCGCACCGCCGCCCGAAGAAGGACCCCGTACGGATCCTCGCCTTCGAGGCGCTGCGCGCGGTCGACGAGCGGGACGCGTACGCGAACCTCGTGCTGCCCCCGCTCCTGCGCAAGGCCCGCGCGAAGGGCGACTTCGACAACCGCGACGCGGCGCTCGCGACCGAGCTGGTGTACGGGACGCTGCGCCGCCAGGGCACGTACGACGCGATCGTGGCGGCCTGCATCGACCGGCCGCTGCGCGAGGTCGACCCTCCGGTGCTCGACGTGCTGAACCTGGGCGTGCACCAGCTGCTCGGCACCCGGATCCCGACGCACGCCGCCGTCTCCGCCTCCGTCGAGCTGGCCCGCGTCGTGCTCGGCGACGGCCGCGCCAAGTTCGTCAACGCCGTGCTGCGCAAGGTCTCGCAGCACGATCTCGACGCCTGGGTGGAGCGCGTCGCGCCGCCGTACGACGAGGACCCCGAGGACCATCTCGCCGTCGTCCATTCGCATCCGCGATGGGTCGTCTCGGCGCTGTGGGACTCCCTCGGCGGCGGCCGGGCCGGGATCGAGGACCTGCTCGAGGCGGACAACGAGCGGCCCGAGGTGACCCTCGTCGCGCGCCCCGGCCGGACCACCGCCGAGGCGATCCTCGCCGAGGTCGGAGAGGAGTCCGGGCTCCCGGGCCGCTGGTCCCCGTACGCCGTGCGCCTCGCCGAGGGCGGCGAGCCGGGCTCGTTCGACGTGGTGCGGTCCGGGCGGGCCGGCGTCCAGGACGAGGGCAGCCAGCTGGTCGCCCTCGCACTCGCGAACGCGCCGCTGGACGGCCCCGACGAGAAGTGGCTGGACGGCTGCGCGGGTCCCGGCGGCAAGGCCGCCATGCTCGCGGGGCTCGCCTCGCAGCGCGGCGCGACACTGCTCGCCTCCGAGAAGCAGCCGCACCGCGCCGGTCTCGTCGCCAAGGCCCTCGACGGCAACCCGGGCCCGTACCAGGTGATCGCCGCCGACGGCACCCGCCCGCCGTGGCGCCCCGGAGTCTTCGACCGGGTCCTGATGGACGTCCCCTGCACCGGACTCGGCGCCCTGCGCCGCCGCCCGGAGGCCCGCTGGCGCCGCCGCCCCGAGGACCTGGACGGCTTCGGCCCGCTGCAGCGCTCCCTGCTGCGCACCGCCCTGGAGTCGGTGCGGGTCGGCGGCGTCGTCGGCTACGCGACCTGCTCCCCGCACCTGGCCGAGACCCGGGCCGTCGTGGACGACGTCCTGAAGGGCTTCGCCGGGGCCGAGCTGATCGACGCGCGCCCGATGCTGGAGGGCGTCCCGGGGCTCGGTGAGGGCCCGGACGTCCAGCTGTGGCCGCACCTGCACGGGACCGACGCGATGTACCTGGCGCTGATCCGTCGCACCTCGTGATCGTTTCGTAAGGTTCCGGATCCGGATGTGGTCTGGACCGGGGCGGGCAACGGCCTCCGGGCATGGCAGTCTTGGGGCATGGCCGCGCAGATCAACCCCAGCATCCTGTCCGCCGACTTCGCCCGTCTCGCCGACGAGGCGAAGGCGGTCCAGGGCGCCGACTGGCTCCACGTCGACGTCATGGACAACCATTTCGTCCCGAACCTGACCCTGGGCGTTCCGATCGTCGAGTCGCTGGCCAAGGCGACCTCGACCCCGCTGGACTGCCACCTGATGATCGAGAACCCGGACCGCTGGGCTCCGCAGTACGTGGAGGCGGGCGCCGGTTCGGTCACCTTCCACGCGGAGGCCGCGCAGGCGCCGGTCCGCCTCGCCCGCGAGATCCGGGCCAAGGGCGCCCGCGCCTCCATGGCCCTCAAGCCGGCGACGCCGATCGAGCCGTACGAGGATCTGCTGCCCGAGCTCGACATGCTGCTGATCATGACGGTTGAGCCGGGCTTCGGCGGGCAGGCGTTCCTGGACATCATGCTGCCGAAGATCCGCCGCACCCGTGAGCTGATCGCGAAGCACGGGCTCGAGCTGTGGCTGCAGGTGGACGGAGGGGTGTCGGCCTCGACGATCGAGCGGTGCGCGGAGGCGGGCGCGGACGTGTTCGTCGCCGGTTCGGCGGTATACGGCGCAGAGGATCCGGCGGAGGCGGTCCGTGCACTGCGCAGCCAGGCGGACACCGCCACCGCTTCCGCGGCCTGGGCGTGCGGCCACTGAGCCACGGATACGTGAACGGCGGCCATCGGGGCTGATCGACCGCTCTGGATCTGCAAGGATGAACAGCAAATCCAGTTGTGAACAGCAGCGTGTGCCGTGCGAGTCGTGAAGACGTGCAATTCGTGAAGAAGAGCAGTGAGGAGATCGCCGTGTCCGCATCATCGGCAGGACGCGCAGCCCTGCGGATGGGACCCGCGGAGCTGGTGCAGGCGGCGGCCATGGCCCGTCGCTTCTACCTCGAGGGCAAGTCCAAGATCCAGATCGCCGAGGAGTTCGGCGTGAGCCGCTTCAAGGTGGCCCGCGTCCTCGAAACCGCCCTGGAGCGGGACCTCGTGCGCATCGAGATCCGGGTGCCGGCCGAGCTGGACGCGGAGCGCTCCGACGCGCTGCGTGCCCGCTACGGGCTGCGGCACGCGGTCGTGGTCGAGTCCCCGGCCGAGGCCGAGGAGTCCACCGACCCGGAGAACCTGGGCGAGGTCGCCGCCGACCTGCTCGGCGAGCTCGTGACCGAGGGCGACGTCCTGGGCCTGGCCTGGGGCCGCTCCACGATCCACATGGCCGCCGCCCTCGACCGGCTGCCGCCGTGCACCGTCGTGCAGCTGACCGGTGTCTACGACGCCGGGACCGCGGAGCGCGGCTCCGTGGAGGCCGTGCGCCGTGCCGCGCAGGTCTCCGGCGGCGACGCCCACCCCATCTACGCCCCGATGCTGCTGCCCGACGCCGCGACCGCCGCGGCGCTGCGCAACCAGACGGGCATCGCCCGCGCCTTCGAGTACTTCGACAAGGTCACCGTCGCCTGTGTGTCGATCGGCTCCTGGGAGCCCGGCATCTCGACCGTGCACGACATGCTCAGCGACGAGGAGCGCGCGCACTACGCCTCGCTCGGTGTCGCCGCCGAGATGTCCGCGCACCTCTTCGACGCACAGGGCCGGCGCGTCGGCCGGGACCTCGGCGAGCGCTGCATCACGGTCGAGGCCGACCGGCTGCGCCGTATACCCGAGGTCGTGGCGATCGCGGGCGGCCAGCGCAAGGCTTCCGCCATCGACGCCGTGCTCCGTTCGGGCCTGGTCACGAGCCTGGTCACCGACACCGCCGCCGCGGACTTCCTGCTGACCGCAGGACCCGCGCCGCGGCCCGCACTGCAGCGCGCCGATCCCGACGGGGTCTGACCGGGGCCGCATCCCGGCGGGCCCGCCCGCTCCGTGGCAGCATCGGACCATGCTGTCCCGGATGCTCGGCGTGCTCCTCGTCTGCCTCGGTCTGTTCGTCTCCGGCTGCTCGTCCGGCACGGACACGACCGCGGCGGACCCCTCCGCCCCGTCGAAGGCGTCCGCGCCCGCCTGGGCCGCCGGCATGGCGACCGTGCGGGAGGCGGACCTGCCCGCCGAGGCACGCTCCACTCTGCGGCTGATCGACGCCGGCGGTCCCTTCCCGTACGAGAAGGACGGGACCGTCTTCGGGAACTTCGAGGGGGAGCTGCCCAAGGAGCGGCGCGGCTACTACCACGAGTACACCGTGCGCACCCCGGGCGAGCGCGACCGCGGCGCCCGGCGCATCGTCACCGGGGACGGCGGCGAGACGTACTACACCGATGACCACTACGAGTCGTTCAAGGCGGTGCTGCGATGAGCGGGCTCCCCGCGTCCCCGGCCGACTGGACCGTGCGCGCCCTCGACCTCGGCGGCGTGGCGGACAAGGCCGGGCTCATGGACCGGATCGCCGGGGCGCTCGCGCTGCCCTCCTGGTTCGGCCGGAACTGGGACGCCCTCGCCGACGTCCTCGGCGACCACCAGCTGATGCCCGAGGGCGCGGCCGTCCTCGTCGTGTCCGGCTGGCGGGACTTCGAGGCACGCAACGCGGGGGAGTGGGCGACCGCCGTCGAGGTCTTCGACCAGGCCGCGGCGATCACCGTACTGCTGTCCCTCGGCGGCTCGGACGATCATCCAAGGCAGGGCCCCTGACCTTGGGACGTTCGGCCCGGAGACGTGCCGCGGGCCCGCGTGGGAAAATGAAGTACGTGCTTTGCGCTCCGGCGGCAACCTTCCGGAGCCCCCTTCTACCGACTGGGATGTCCGCACGTGCGTTTCCTCAATGACATCAAGCCCGCGTACGACCTGACGTACGACGACGTCTTCATGGTGCCGAGCCGGAGCGCAGTCGGCTCCCGCCAGGCCGTGGACCTCTCCGCGCCGGACGGCACGGGCACCACCATCCCGCTCGTCGTCGCCAACATGACGGCGATCGCCGGGCGCCGGATGGCCGAGACCATGGCCCGCCGCGGCGGACTGGTCGTCATCCCGCAGGACATCCCGATCGAGGTCGTCACCGACGTCATCTCCTGGGTCAAGACCCGCCACCTCGTCCTCGACACCCCCATCGTGCTGGCCCCGCACCAGACCGTCGCCGACGCGCTCGCGCTGCTGCCCAAGCGCGCGCACAACGCGGGCGTCGTGGTCGACGACGAGCAGCGCCCCGTCGGCGTCGTCACCGACCAGGACCTGAGCGGCGTGGACCGCTTCACGCAGCTGTCCGAGGTCATGTCCCGGGACCTGCTGCTGCTCGACGCGGACATCGACCCGCGCGACGCGTTCAACAAGCTGGACGGCGCCAACCGCCGCTACGCCCCGGCCGTCGACAAGGAAGGCCGCCTCGCGGGCATCCTGACCCGCACCGGCGCCCTGCGCGCCACCCTCTACACCCCGGCCACGGACGCGAACGGCAAGCTGCGCGTCGCCGCCGCCGTCGGCATCAACGGCGACGTGGCGGGCAAGGCCCAGCAGCTGCTCGACGCGGGCGTGGACACGCTCGTCATCGACACCGCGCACGGCCACCAGGAGTCGATGATCGAGGCCATCCGCAAGGTCCGCGCGCTCGACCCGCACGTGCCGATCGTCGCGGGCAACATCGTCGCCGCCGAGGGCGTCAAGGACCTCATCGAGGCGGGCGCGGACATCATCAAGGTCGGTGTCGGCCCCGGCGCCATGTGCACCACCCGCATGATGACCGGCGTCGGCCGGCCGCAGTTCTCCGCCGTCCTGGAGTGCGCCGCCGAGGCGAAGAAGTACGGCAAGCACGTCTGGGCCGACGGTGGCGTCCGGCACCCGCGCGACGTCGCCATGGCGCTCGCCGCCGGCGCGTCGAACGTGATGATCGGCTCCTGGTTCGCGGGCACCTACGAGTCCCCGGGCGACCTCCAGCACGACGCCCAGGGCCGCGCCTACAAGGAGTCCTTCGGCATGGCCTCGGCCCGCGCCGTGAAGAACCGCACGAGCGACGAGTCCGCGTACGACCGGGCCCGCAAGGCGCTGTTCGAGGAGGGCATCTCCACCTCGCGGATGTTCCTCGACCCGCAGCGTCCCGGTGTCGAGGACCTGGTCGACTCGATCATCGCGGGCGTCCGCTCCTCCTGCACCTACGCGGGAGCCAACTCGCTCGCCGAGTTCGAGGAGAAGGCAACGGTCGGCATCCAGTCCGCCGCCGGCTACGCCGAGGGCAAGCCGCTGCACGCCAGCTGGAGCTAGTCAGAGCTGGTCGGAGCTGGTCCCAGCACCGCAGCACCACCCGCGAACCCCGCGTCCCGCCCTTCGGGACGCGGGGTTCGCCGTTTCCCGCCGGGGTCGCCACGGTCAGCGGTACGCAACGGACGTAACGGACCACGCAACGAACACCCGCCTCGGGGGTGCTTGCGCAACGATCTTGCGGGGGTGCGCAAGGTTGCTGCATTACAGCTGGGAAGCCGAGTCATCTAGAGTCATCCGCTGTACGTGGCGTGGCGGAGGACGGCCTGCTCGGCGGTCCCCTGTCAGGGAAGTGGGCCGTCCCGTCCCCGCAGCCCAACAGGCAGCGATGAAGGAGCCCAGTCCGTGCTGGATCAAGGCGCACCCCCGCGCACCCCCCAGACCGAGCCCGCCCCCACCGGTCTCGGCACCCGTCTCCTGCGGCGCAAGCCGGTGGAACGCCTGGTCGCGGAGGGCGGCCAGGGTGAGGGAGGCTCGCTGCGGCGCTCGCTCGGCCTGTGGCAGCTCACCATGATCAGCATCGGTGCCACCCTCGGCACCGGCATCTTCGTCGTCCTCGGCGAGGCCGTCCCCAAGGCCGGACCCGCGGTCACGCTGTCCTTCGTGATCGCCGGACTCACCGCCCTCTTCTCGGCGCTGTCCTACGCCGAGCTCGCCGGCACCATCCCCGTCGCCGGCTCCTCCTACTCGTACGCATACGCAACGATGGGCGAGTTCGTCGCCTGGATCTGCGGCTGGTGCCTGGTCCTGGAGTACGGCGTCTCGGTCGCGGCCGTCGCCGTCGGCTGGGGCGAGTACCTCAACGAGCTGCTCGACGGCACCATCGGCGTCACGATCCCGGACGCGCTCTCCGCGCCGCCCGGCGACGGCGGCATCTTCAACCTGCCGGCCCTCATCGTCGTGCTGCTCGCCATGGCCTTCCTGCTCGGCGGCGCCCGTGAGTCCGCCCGCGCCAACACGATCATGGTCTGCGTGAAGATCGCGGCCCTGCTGCTGTTCTGCGCGATAGGCATCAAGGGCTTCCAGTCCGGCAACTACGAGCACTTCATGCCGCTCGGCATGGCGGGCGTCAGCGCCGCCGGTGCCACGCTCTTCTTCTCGTACATCGGCTTCGACGCCGCCTCCACGGCCGGCGAGGAGGCCAAGAACGCGCAGCGCGACCTGCCCCGCGCGATCATGCTCTCGCTGATCATCGTCACCGCGCTGTACGTCCTCGTCGCGGCCGTCGCCGTCGGCGCCAAGCCCTGGAAGCAGTTCAGCGACTCCGAGGCCGCCCTCGCCGGGATCATGAAGGACGTCACCGGCCAGACCTTCTGGGCCACGCTGCTCGCCGCCGGCGCCGTCATCGCCATCGCGTCCGTCGTCCTGACCGTGCTCTACGGCCAGACCCGCGTCCTGTTCGCCATGTCCCGCGACGGCCTCGTGCCCAAGGTGTTCTCCAAGGTCCACCCGAAGACCGGCACGCCCCGCGCCAACACGGTCATCGTCTCCCTGTTCTGCGGTGTCCTCGCCGCGGCGATCCCGCTCGGCCAGCTCGCCGACGCCACCAGCATCGGCACGCTCTTCGCGTTCGCCCTGGTCAACATCGCCGTCGTCCTGCTGCGCCGGACCCGGCCCGACATGAAGCGCACCTTCCGCGTGCCGCTCTCGCCGGTGCTGCCGATCCTCGGTTTCGCCTTCTGTGTGTGGATGATGGGCAGTCTGTCCACGATCACCTGGATCGTCTTCGGTGTCTGGATGGCCGTCGGTCTCGTGTTCTACTTCTGCTACGGAATGCGTCGCTCCCGCCTGAATGACGCAGACGCCCTCGTCACCGCAGAAAAGTAGCCGCAGAAAAGTGAACCTCCTGCCTTGCTGAACGATCTCGACGAACGCATCGTGCACGCCCTCGCCGAGGACGCCCGCCGCTCCTACGCCGACATCGGCCAGCTCGTGGGCCTGTCCGCGCCCGCCGTGAAGCGGCGCGTGGACCGGCTGCGGGCGACGGGCGCGATCACCGGTTTCACCGTGCGGGTCGACCCGGCCGCGCTCGGCTGGGAGACCGAGGGGTTCATCGAGATCTACTGCCGCCGCAACACCTCGCCGGAGTCGATCCGGCGAGGTCTGGAGCGGTATCCCGAGGTCGCGGCCGCCTCCACCGTCACCGGTGAGGCGGACGCCCTCGTCCAGGTCTTCGCCTCCGACATGCGCCACTTCGAGCGGGTCCTGGAGCGGATCGCGGGGGAGCCGTTCGTCGAGCGGACCAAGTCCGTCCTGGTGCTCTCCCCGCTCCTGCGCCGCTTCACGTCGGGCTCGCCCGCGTAGCTCAGCCGGTGGGGTACTCCGGCTTCCACGGCAGCACCTTGAAGTCGCCCGTGCCCTTCTTCGCCACCTCGAACGGGGGCGCGCTCATGCAGCGCGGCACTTCGAGCCGGTCCTGGTCCGGATTCGACCAGGTGTAGCCGAGCCGGTCCCTGCGGCCGTCGTCGGTGACGGAGATGCCGACCCGCTTGCCCTTGAACGGGGTGTCGGACTCCGTGACGATCCCCGTCATCACCGCCGTCTTCCCGCCCGTCATCAGGCAGTCGATCCGGCCCTTCGCCCAGCCGCCCTTGCCGCCCCGGTAGTGGCTGAAGGAGAACGTGCCGTAGGCCTTCTCCGGCGCCATGTTGTCCTTCGCCGCCAGATGCGCGTCGAACGTGAACGTGATGTCCTCGTCCGGCGCCGGCCGCCACAGCTTCGCCGTCCCGGTCAGCGCCGCCGCCTCGCGGGAGGCCGCCTGATGCCGCGCCGCCTGCGGGCCGTCGAGGTCGACGGTGGCCGCGGCAGTGCCGGTCGCCGCCACCAGCAAGGTCAGCGCCGTGGCCACCAGGATCCGCGTGCGTGCCATGGGAGAACCCCCTGTGTTCACCTGCTCGCCCGGTCCTTCCGGGTGTGAGAACGATCTCCCGGGAGCGGGGCCGGGGGCGTCGGGCCACGGTCGGGTCCCGTCTCCGCCGTGCGGGGGAGACGCAGCCGTACGCTCCGCTACCGGGAGCTCACACGGGTGCGCAACGAATCGCCGGTCCGGGTCCGCCGCGCGCAACGGATCGCATCCGCAGACGCAACGGTCCCGTCTTGTCCGGCCGACCGGCGGAAACGTACCGTCGTTGAGGTCCCTCACACCTCTTCCGCACCGCGCGGGGGACAGGCGCGCCCTGTTCCACCCGGCATGCCTGTTCCCGCAAGGAGTCCGTACCCCATGACGTCCACGGTGCCCACGACCGCCGTTCCGCACAGCGACGGCCAGCCGCCGATCACCATGTTCGGTCCGGACTTCCCGTACGCGTACGACGACTTCCTCGCGCACCCGGCGGGCCTCGGCCAGATACCCGCGACCGAGCTCGGCACCGAGATCGCCGTCATCGGCGGCGGGCTCTCCGGCATCATCGCCGCGTACGAGCTGATGAAGATGGGCCTCAAGCCCGTCGTCTACGAGGCCGACGAGATCGGCGGCCGGCTGCGCACCGTCGGCTTCGAAGGGACCCCGCCGGACGCCGCCGGGCTGACCGCCGAGATGGGCGCCATGCGCTTCCCGCCGTCCTCGACGGCGCTCCAGCACTACATCGACCTGGTGGGCCTGAAGACGCAGGACTTCCCCAACCCGCTGTCGCCCGCGACCCCCTCGACCGTCGTCGACCTCAAGGGCGAGTCGCACTACGCGCAGACGATCGACGACCTGCCGCAGGTCTACCGCGACGTCGCCGCGGCCTGGAACAAGTGCCTCGACGAGGGCGCCGACTTCTCCGACATGAACCAGGCGATGCGCGAGCGCGACGTGCCGCGCATCCGCGAGATCTGGGCGAAGCTCGTCGAGAAGCTCGACAACCAGACCTTCTACGGCTTCCTGTGCGAGTCCGAGGCCTTCAAGTCCTTCCGGCACCGCGAGATCTTCGGCCAGGTCGGCTTCGGCACCGGCGGCTGGGACACCGACTTCCCGAACTCGATCCTCGAGATCCTGCGCGTCGTCTACACCGAGGCCGACGACCACCACCGCGGCATCGTCGGCGGCTCGCAGCAGCTGCCGCTGCGCCTGTGGGAGCGCGAGCCGCAGAAGATCGTGCACTGGGCGCCCGGCACCTCGCTGTCCTCCCTGCACGAGAGCAAGCCCCGCCCCGCCGTGACCCGCCTCGCGCGCACGGCCGGCAACCACATCACCGTCACGGACGCCGACGGCGACATCCGCACGTACAAGGCCGCGATCTTCACCGCGCAGTCCTGGATGCTGCTCTCCAAGGTGGCCTGCGACGACGAGCTGTTCCCGATCGACCACTGGACGGCCATCGAGCGGACCCACTACATGGAGTCCAGCAAGCTGTTCGTCCCCGTCGACCGGCCGTTCTGGCTGGACAAGGACGAGGTCACCGGCCGGGACGTCATGTCGATGACGCTCACCGACCGCATGACCCGCGGCACCTACCTGCTCGACGACGGCCCGGACAAGCCCGCCGTCATCTGCCTCTCCTACACGTGGTGCGACGACAGCCTGAAGTGGCTGCCGCTGTCCGCGAACGAGCGGCTCGAGGTCATGCTGAAGTCGCTCGGCGAGATCTATCCGAACGTCGACATCCGCAAGCACATCATCGGCAACCCGGTGACCGTGTCCTGGGAGAACGAGCCCTACTTCATGGGCGCCTTCAAGGCGAACCTGCCGGGCCACTACCGCTACCAGCGGCGCCTGTTCACCCACTTCATGCAGGAGTCGCTGCCCGAGGACCGGCGCGGCATCTTCCTCGCCGGTGACGACATCTCCTGGACGGCCGGCTGGGCCGAGGGCGCCGTCCAGACCGCGCTCAACGCCGTGTGGGGCGTCATGCACCACCTGGGCGGCACCACCGACCCGACCAACCCGGGCCCCGGTGACCTCTACGAGTCGATCGCCCCGGTCGAGCTGCCGGAGGACTGACCCGGATCGCGAAGCAGCAGGCGCGGGCCCGTCACACTCCGGCGGCCCGCGCCTTCTCGTAGACCTCCGTCGCCAGGTCCGTGAGCTCCCGGGCGTCCCGGGCCGCGCCCTGGAGGTCGATCAGGATCTCCTCCACGCCGACCTCCGCGTGCGCCGCGAGGTCCTCCACGATCTGGTCGACGCTGCCCTGGAAGGGGGCGCGGTTCTCGCCCGTGTACGCCTCCCGCGTGTACTGCGTGTTCGCCCGCAGCACCGACTGGAGCGGGGCCGTACGACCGCGCTCCTCGGCCAGCGCGCGCAGCCCGGCGAACTCCCGGGCGAGGGCCTCGGTGCCCATCGACACCGGCATCCAGCCGTCCGCCCGGTCCACGAGCCGGCGCCTCGCCCTCGGGCTGTTCGCCGGGAGCAGGATCGGCAGGGGGCCGGCCGGCTTCGGGCCGACCTCGGACGGGGCGATCGTGGTCAGCGTGCCCTCGTGCGCCACCGGGTCCGGGCCCCACACCGCGCGGCACACGTCGATCAGCTCGTCGAGGACCTGGCCGCGCCGCTCGAACGGGGCCACGGAGGCCGCCGCGTACTCGTCGTGCGACCAGCCCGTGCCGAGCCCCGCCACGACGCGGCCGCCGCTCGCCGCGTCCAGCGAGGCGAGGGAGCGGGCCAGCTGGAACGGCACGTGCAGCGGGGCGACCAGGACGCTGGTGCCGAGCCGGGCCCGGGAGGTGGCGGAGGCGGCGAGGGTCAGCGAGATCAGCGGGTCGGCGACCGAGCGGTACTGGTCCGGCCACGGCAGGCCCGGTATCCCGTAGAGCCCCTGCGTGGCCGGCTCCGGGAAGAGGATCCGCTCGAAGACCCACAGGCTCTCGTAACCCGTGGCCTCCGCGGCGCGGGCCACCTCGGGGATGTCCCGCCCGATGGCGTACTGCCTCATCTGGGGCAGGCTCAGGCCGAGTCGCGTCGTCATACCGTGCTCCTTCGTCGTCCGTGATCGGTCGTCCGGATGCAGGTGCAAGTACGGGTACCAGGGACTCAACGCACGGCGATCACACGGGTGTTCCTGATATGACGAACCGTCAGTCCGGGAGTGGGGTGAGCAGCATGCGTCCCACGAGGCCCACCGAGGTGTCCAGGCGCTGGGTGAACTCGGCGGCCAGCGGCGGGAGTCCGCGCAGGGCCCACAGGGCGCGGGCGGCGGCCCACGCCGCGTCGCGGGCCCGCTCGATGCTCCAGGAGCCGAGCAGATGGGTCAGCGGATCGGCGATCTGGAGCAGATCGGGGCCCGGCATCAGCTCTTCGCGGATGCGCTCCTCCAGCGTCACGAGGAGTTCGCCCACGCGGTCGAACTCGTCCTCCAGACACTCCGGTTCGCAGCCGAGCGTACGACAGGTGTCCACGACGGCCAGCGCCAGATCGTGGCCGATGTGCGCGTTGATGCCCGCCAGCGCGAACTGCAGCGGGCGTACGCCGGGATGGCGGCGGAACATCAGGAGCGGGCGCCAGCAGGCGGGCGGACGCAGCCCGTGCGCCGCCGCGTCGACCGCGGCGAGATAGCGCTCCGCGAAGCGGACGTCCAGCGTGGTCGCGGCCGCCTCGTCGGTGAAACCGCCGCCGGGGCCCGCGTCGATCGCCCGGTCGACGGTGTCCGTGACCGTGAGATAGACCCGGTTGAACACGGCCACACCGTCCGTGGGCGGCAGCACCGCGGCGAGCCCGCGCATCCGCGCGAGCACCGTGTCGACCCCGCCGGCGAGCGCCCGGGGCTGTCCGATCTGTTCCAACTGCGCCATGCACGAAGGGTCCCAGTCGTAGGGTGACGCGGGTGTCGGCAGGCCGTGGGCTTCCCCAGAACGGGGGAACGGCGGACGACACGAGGGGGGAGAGCGCGGTGTCAGGGTTACGTGCGCGACGACTCGCGCGGCGGCGGTCGGCGCGACGGCGTGCGGCGGGCCGCTCGGCGATGCTCGTGGCGGCCTCGGCCGTGGTGGCCGTCGGGACGGTCGCGGGCCTGGTGTCCGCGCTGGACCACGGACCGGACGGCGACGACGAGGCACGCCCCGTCGTCAGCGCGTCGCCGAGCCTCCAGCCCCTGCCCGCCCTGCCGAGCCCGAGCCCGACCCCGTCCGCGACGAAGCCCTCGGCGAAGCCCAGTCCGAAGCGGACACCGAAGCCGACACCGACGGCGAAGCCCGCGAAGAAGACCCCGCACCGTCGGTCGAGTGTCCCGCCCGCCGCCACCCGCCTCTACCGGTACGGCGACTCACAGGTCCTGGAATGGGTGCGGGCCAACCGCTCGGACCCGCGCCGCCCCCTCATCGAGTCCCGGATAGCCGACCGGCCGACCGCCGTCTGGTTCGCCGACTTCACCCCGGACACCATCACGTCCCGGGTGCGCGCCGTCACCTCCGCGGCGGCGGCCGAAGGACGGGTGCCGGTCCTCGTGCCGTACGCGATACCCGAGCGGGACTGCGGCGGTGCCTCCGACGGCGGGGCCCCGGACCGGGCCGCGTACGACCACTGGATCGACCGGTTCGCGGCGGGCCTCGGCGGCCGGGAGGTCATCGTGATCCTGGAGCCGGACGCGCTCTCCCAGACGGAGTGCCTCGGCGCCGGGCAGCGCGCCGACCGCTACGCGGCGCTGGCCCGCGCGGGCCGGGTCATGAAGTCCGCGAACCCGCGCGCCCGCGTCTACTACGACGCGGGCCACTCCGGCTGGAACGCCCCGGCCACCCAGGCCGCCCGGCTGAGAGCGGCGGGCGCGGCGTCCCCCGCCTCGTCCGACGGCGTCTTCAGCAACGTCTCGAACTTCCAGCGCACCGCCGACGAGGCCGCCTACGACCGCCGGGTCCTGGCCGCGATGGGCGCCCCCGCGGGACTCGGAGCCGTCATCGACACCAGCCGCAACGGCAACGGCGCCCCCACCGACGGCACGTGGTGCGACCCCGACGGCCGCAGGATCGGCGAGGCCCCCACCCTGACCACGGGCCTGCCCCGCGTCGACGCCTACCTGTGGGTCAAACTCCCGGGCGAGTCCGACGGCTGCAAGGGGGAACCGGGCAGGTTCACCCCGGACTACGCGTACGAGCTGGCGGACTGAAGTTCGCGGACTGAGCCGGAGTCTCACCGTCAGCCGACGCCGCCCTGGGCGATGCGGCGGGCCCAGGTGCCCCGGGCGGGCTCCAGCTCCGCGTCGACGGCGCGCTCCCGCTCCGCGCCCGTCTCCACGGCGGCCGGCACGGGCGCGCCGATGCTCAGACAGGTACGGCGCAGATGGGTCGGGGGATGGGTGGCGTCGACGCTGTTCCCGCGCCGGACGCCGACCCGGCGCAGCCGCTCGTACTCCAGCGCGGGAACGGACGCGACATGCTCCCGCACGCGCTCCCACAGGCCCGCGCCGGCCTCGTCGCGCCGGGAGGTGCGGGTGGCGCGGGAGGCGGCGGCCGCGGTGCGGTTGAGCTCCCGGCGCAGGGCGATCGTCGTCGAGTCGGCGACCAGCAGCCGGTCCAGGAGGCCGAGCGCCGATTCGGTGGACCCGGCGCGGGCGGCGCCCCGGTCGGCCAGGTACTCGGCGCGCTGGGTGGCCCGCAGCGTGAGCTGGTCCATGAGCCGGAGCAGCCCGCGCAGGATGCCGCGCGGGATCACGTACAGGGCGTTGACGAGCATCTCGGCCACGGTCGGGTTGGCGGTCGGCAGGAAGTAGTAGTGCCAGGTGGTGAGCGAGCGGAAACCGGTCGCGACGACGACGCCGTGACGGAGGTCGCCGTTGCTGAAGTGCGCGAGTTCATGGCCCAGCAGCGCCACGCGCTCGCGCGGGGTGAGGATCTCCCACAGGGGCAGTCCGAGGGTCAGCAGGCGCCGACCGCGCCACCCCACCGGCATGACGCTCGCGTTGGGCTCGGCGTCCACGGCGATCAGGTCCACACCCCGGGTGCCGACCACCGCCGCGACCTCGTCGACCAGAGCGAACAGGGCGGGTGCCTGCGCGCGCCGCAGGACCGGCACGTTCTGCGGCATCCTGGCCGGGCGCGGGCTGAGCGGCCAGGCCGACGCGAGCAGCAGCATGCCCACCACCTTCAGTGGAACGCCCAGGTCCGCGAGGAGCAGCCAGAGGCCGCCGGCGACCAGGGCGAGCGTGGCGCCGTGGACCACGAGGGCGAGCGCGAAGGCGGCCACGGACGACGGATCGCGCCGGGCCCTGAGCTCGCTCCCGTCCGTCAGTTCGGCGAGCAGCCGCTCACCGTGACGGGCGGCCAGGGCACGGCGGGCCCGGTCGATCCGGCCGCCGTCCTCGCCGGGCGGCGCCGGGTCGATGTTCCACTCGCACTCCTGGCACCAGACGACGAACCGGTCGTCCCCGTCGAGCCCGGCGCCGCAGTCCGGGCACGCCGGTGCCTTCTCCTGGACGGAACGCATGGCTGCGCCCCCCTCCCCATCCCCGCGGCCCCTCCCCAGAGGCCGCCTGATCATGAACGTGACGCCTCATGATGCGGTCGGGGCAGGGGTGGCGCAATGGACGTGCGAGGCGTCAGTCCTTCTGGCCGGAGTCCTTGCCGGTGTGTGGGGTGTCGCTGTCCTCGTCGTACGTCGAGGTGCCCGCGTCCAGGAGGGGTTCCTGGGTCTTGAGGTGGGCGGGGGCCATCGCGCGCAGGGCGTGGTAGCCGGTGATGACGACGATCGTGCCGAGGGCGATACCGCTCAGGGAGAAGTTGTCGGTGAACTTCAGGGAGACGTTGCCGACGCCGATGATGATGCCCGCCGCGGCGGGGACCAGGTTCAGCGGGTTGCGCAGGTCGACCCCGGCGTTGATCCAGATCTGGGCGCCGAGCAGGCCGATCATGCCGTAGAGGATGACGGTGATGCCGCCGAGGACGCCGCCCGGGATCGCGGCGACGATCGCGCCGAACTTGGGGCACAGGCCGAAGAGGAGGGCGAAGCCGGCGGCGGCCCAGTAGGCGGCCGTGGAGTAGACGCGGGTGGCGGCCATGACGCCGATGTTCTCGGAGTACGTGGTGTTCGGCGGGCCGCCGACGGCCGTGGAGAGCATGGACGCGGCGCCGTCCGCGGAGATGGCCGTGCCGAGCTTGTCGTCGAGGTCGTCGCCGGTCATCTCGCCGACGGCCTTGACGTGTCCGGCGTTCTCCGCGATCAGCGCGATGACGACGGGCAGGGCCACCAGGATCGCGGACCACTCGAAGGACGGGGCGTGGAAGGAGGGCAGACCGATCCAGTCGGCCTTGCCGACGCCGGAGAGGTCGAGGCGCCAGTGGTCGACGGCCGGGCCCCCGCCGTTCACGGAGTGGATGCGGCCGAAGATCCGGTCGAACAGCCAGGAGATGCCGTAGCCGAAGATCAGGCCCAGGAAGATCGCGATGCGGGACCAGAAACCGCGCAGGCAGACCACGGCCAAACCGGTGAACAGCATGACCAGGAGCGCCGTCCACTGGTCGGTCGGCCAGTAGGTGGAGGCGGTGACCGGGGCCAGGTTGAAGCCGATCAGCATGACGACCGCGCCGGTCACGATGGGCGGCATCGCGGCGTGGATGATCCGGGCGCCGAACTTCTGCACGGCGAGACCGGCCAGGAAGAGGACCACGCCGACGGCGAAGACCGCGCCGGTGACCGTGGCGCTGGAGCCGCCCTGCGCGCGGATGACGGCGGCGACGCCGACGAAGGAGAGGGAGCAGCCGAGGTAGCTGGGGACCCGGCCGCGCGTCGCGAGCAGGAAGATGACCGTCGCGACGCCGGACATCATGATCGCGAGGTTGGGGTCGAGGCCCATCAGGACCGGGGCGACGAACGAGGCGCCGAACATCGCGACGACGTGCTGGGCGCCGAGTCCGATGGTCCGCGGCCAGGAGAGCCGCTCGTCGGGGCGGACGACGGCACCGGGGGCCGGGGTGCGCCCGTCGCCGTGCAGTTTCCAGCGCACGCCGAGGTCCATGGTGGGTCTGCTTTCTGTGGTGCTGATGTGGCCTGAATCAATCGCCTTATGTTAGTGCGACATAAATGCGAGGACCGCGCCGCCCGTCGGTGCGCGCGCGGGACCGGCTGAGCGGTTGCTTAGCCGGGCGCCGTACGATGGGCGGTCCCGGTGCGTGGCGCCGGCCCGCACGATGTCGCACCATGTCGCACCATCTCGTACCAGGAGCACCACCCGTGACCGCCGAAGCCCTCGCCGTCCCCGCCGAACCCGCCCCCTCCTTCGGCCGGCTCGTCCCCGTCACCGTCCACTTCGACGACCTCGACGCGCTCGGGCTGCTGCACAACGCCCGCTACCCCGTGATGGTCGAGCGGGCCTGGAGTGCGCTGTGGCACGAGCGCGGACTCGTCTTCGAGGGGGACTGGGAGGCGGCCGGCGACTTCTGCAACGCGGTCAAGGAGTTCACGATCACCTACGACGCCCCGGTCAAGCGGCCCGGCGCCTTCGCCGTGAGCCTCTGGCTGGAGCGGCTCGGCCGCACCGGGCTGACCTACGGCTTCCGCTTCTGCTCCGCCGACGGCTCGGTCACCTACGCGCACGGGACGCGCGTCCTGGTCCGGCTCGACCCGGCGACGCTGCGCCCCGCGCCGTGGAGCGAGCGCTTCAGGGCCTTGGGGCAGGATCTGCTGCGCCCTCAGGACTGAGCAGGCCGGCGGCGCCGGACGGTGTGCGGTCGGCGCCGCGCAGCACCCCCGCGAACACCACGAGCCCGCAGGCCAGCACGGTCACCACGCCGAACGACACCACGAGGCTCGTCGCGTCGGCGATCGTGCCGATCGCGGAGGGCGCGACGAGACCCGAGGTGTACGTGATGGTGGCGACGCCGGCGATGGCCTGGCTCGGGTTCGGCCCGCTGCGTCCGGCCGCCGCGAAGGCGAGCGGCACGACCACCGCGATGCCGAGTCCGAGGAGACCGAATCCGGCCATCGCGACCGCCGCGTTCGGCGCGGCCACCACGAGCAGGGCGCCCACCGTCGCGCCGACGCCGCTGATCCGGACCGTGCGCACCGCCCCGAAGCGGTCCACCACCGCGTCGCCCGCGATCCGCGCGATCGCCATGGTGAGCGTGAACGCCGTGGTGCAGGCCGCCGCGAGCCCGGCCGAGGTGCCGAGCACGTCCCGCAGATAGACCGCCGACCAGTCCAGACTCGCGCCCTCCGCGAACACCGCGCAGAACCCGACCGCACCGATCAGCAGCGCCGACTTCGGCGGCAGCGTGAAGCGTGGCGGCGCCTCCTCGTCCTCGGCCGGCCGCAGGTCGAGCACCCACCGGCAGGCCGCGAACCCGGCCACGGTCAGCACCGCCGCCGCGAGCAGATGGTGCAGCCGCGCGTCCGCGCCGACGTGCGCGGCGAGCGTGCCGCCCGCCGAACCCAGCAGCGCGCCCGCGCTCCACATCCCGTGCAGCCCCGACATGATCGACTTGTCGAGGCGGGTCTCGATCTCGACACCGAGCGCGTTCATCGCCACGTCGGACATGCCCGCCGTCGCCCCGTAGACGAAGAGTGCCACGCAGAGCGTGAGCAGGTTCGGCGCGAGGGACGGCAGGACCAGGGCCAGGGTCCACAGGGCGAGCAGCCCGCGCAGCGCGGTGCGCGCCCCGAACCGGTGGCTCACGCTCCCGGCCAGCGGCATCGCCACGGAGGCGCCGATCGCCGGGAAGGCGAGCGCCAGTCCGAGCTGGCCCGCGCCGACCCCCGCGTGGTCCTGGATCCACGGCACCCGGGTCGCGAACGAACCGGTCACCGCGCCGTGGACGCAGAAGACGGTCGCCACGGCGTAGCGGGCGCGCTTCAACTCCCCGAGCCCGTACGTCCGTTGCTGTGCCGCAGACGCTGTTCCGCTCATCCTGCCCGGCCCCTCCCGAGTCGCTCCCAAGCGTGCCTTCAAGCGTGGTGCCGCCGTAAACTATCAGGAACCCTGCCTGATAGTTAGCCCGTTTCCCCGTAGGATCCCGGCATGCCCGCATCACCGAGCACCGCCCGAGCCATCAACGACCGGCTCGCCCTGCACCTGCTGCAGGAGGAAGGCCCGCTGACCGCCGGGCAGTTGAAGGAGCGCACGGGCCTGTCCCGGCCCACCGTCGCGGACCTCGTCGAGCGCCTCACCACCGCCGGCTTCGTCCAGGTGGTCGGCGAGGCGGGCGCTCAGCGACGCGGCCCCAACGCCCGCCTGTACGGGCTCGTCGCCGACCGCGCCCACCTCGCGGCCCTCGACGTCCGCACCGAAGGCGTCCGGCTCGTCGTCGCCGACCTGCTCGGCACCGTGCTCGCCGAGGCCGCCCTGTCCGTCGACACCCGGGAGGCGACCGGCGCCGCCGTCGAGCGCACCATTGCCCTCCTCGAACGGACCGCGAAGGAGGCCGGCGCCGAGCGGCTGCACACCATCGGCGTCGGCGCGCCCGGCCTCGTCGACCCGGTGACGGGCGCCCTGCGCGACACCACGCAACTCCCCGAATGGCACCGCCGCCTCGTCCCGGCCCTTCAGGAACGGCTCGGCGCGCGCGTGCTCGTGGAGAACGAGACGAACCTCGCGGCGCTCGCCGAGCGGCGCGACGGGGTGGCCCGGGACCGGGACACGTTCGTGTTGCTGTGGCTCGGGCTCGGCATCGGCGCGGCCGTCGTCCTGGACGGAGTGCTGCGCCGCGGGGCCTCCGGCGGGACCGGGGAGGTCGGCTTCCTGCCCGTGCCGGGGACGGGGGGACTGCCGTCCGCGACCGGGTGCGACGGGGGGTTCCACGATCTGGCCGGGGCCGGGGCGGTTCTCGCTCTGGCGGGGGAGTACGGGCGGGCCGGCGGGGCGGAGCCGATGGAGCGGGCGTTCGACGTCGTGCGGGAGGCGGCGGTGGCCTCCGGCGGTGGGGCGGAGGAGTTTTTGGACGCGCTGGCCGAGCGGCTCGCGATCGGGGTCGCCGCGGTGGTGGCCGTGCTGGATCCCGGGTGCGTCGTCCTTGCCGGGGAGGTCGGGCTCGCGGGGGGTGAGGAGTTGGCTCGGCGGGTCGGGGTGCGGCTCGCCGCGATGTCGCCGCTGGTGACGGAGGTCCGGGCCGGGGTACTCGGCGGCGGGGCCGTCCTGAGCGGGGCGTTGGTGATGGCGCGGGAGGCTGCGCAGGAGGCGGTGTACTCGCCGTAGGGCTGAGCGGATCGTTGCCGGGTGCGGCTTTCGTCGTGGCTGGTCGCGCAGTTCCCCGCGCCCCTGAGATGCGCACTTCGTGCGCCATCTCAGGGGCGCTTCTCACACCGCGCTTTTCCCTATCCCTTGGCCAGGAAGTCCTCGAACGTGCCGTGGCCGACGGCCCGTTCCGGCGCCAGATGGCCACCCGCCCGGAACTCCCGATACGTGCGCCCGAACAGAGGCACGGACAAGATGACGCGCCGCTTCCCCACCGCCGCCAGATACGCCCGCCCCCACTCCGCGAGCGACCTGACCTCGGGCCCGCCCATGTCCGGCACCCGCCCCGCCGGCCCCGCAACCGCCAGCTCGGCCAACCGCTCCGCGACCTCCGCCACCGCGACCGGCTGATCCCCGACCCCCGCCGGCAACAGCATCACCGGCAACCGCGCCGCCCCCGCCAGAACGTCCCGCACCAGCTCGTGGAACTGCGTGGCCCGCAGCACCGTCCACCCGAGCCCCGACTCCTCGATCATCCGCTCCACCGACCGCTTCTCGCGGTAGTAGCGCAGCGGGACCCGGTCCACGCCGACGATCGAGATGTAGAGGAGGTGCGGGACGCCCGCCCGTCGCGCCGCCTCGATCAGCCGCGCGGCCGCCTTCTCGTCCCCGCCGCGCGGCGACGAGGCGCAGTGCACGATCACGTCCGCGCCGTCCACCGCACGGTCCAGCGCGGGCCCGCCCTCGCGAAGGTCCACGGCGTACGGCCGCGCGTGCCGGCTGAGCACCCGCACCTCGTGCCCCGCCGCGGAGAGCCGCTCGTCGACCAGCCGGCCGAGCGTGCCCGTGCCGCCGGTCACCAGGATCGTGGTCATCGCCGCATCAGTCCCATCGCCGCATCAGTCCCTTCGGACCTCGGCGTCCCCCTGCGGGACACCGTCGTCAGCTGGGAACCGGCGGGCCCGCGGAAACGTGACAGCCCGCGGACCGGAACCTCAGGCGGCGGCCAGCTGAGCGTCCACGAAGGCCAGCTTGTCGGGGTTCAGGACGGCGCGCGCGGCCACCACGAGACCGTCGCGCACCTCGAAGGCGACCGTCCCGACGAGCGTGCCCGCCATCCGGGCGACCACCGCCGGCTCCCCGTTGATCTCCGCGACGGAGAGCTCCGCGCCGGCCATGTAGCGTTCCCCGACGCCCACCAGGAACCGCAGCACCTTGTCCCGCCCGTCGACCGGCCGGCGCGCCGCGGACACCTTGCCGCCGCCGTCGCCCCACCAGGTCACATCGGCGGCGAGCACCTTCTCCAGACCCACGAGATCACCCTCCCGGGCCGCCGCCACGAACGCCTCCACCAGCTCGCGCCGCACCTGCTCCGACGGCTCGAAGCGGGCCTCGGGCGCCGCGATCCGGCCCGTCGCCCTCCGGTACAGCTGCCGGCAGTGAGCCTCCTCCAGATCGAGCACCCCGGCGATCTCCCGGTACCCGTACGCGAACGCTTCGCGCAGCACGTACACGGCCCGCTCGGTCGGCGTCAGCCGCTCCAGCAGGACCAGCAGCGCGCAGGACACCGAGTCCCGGCTCTGCGCCGAGTCCAGCGGGCCGAGCGCGCCGTCCGAGGTGAGGACCGGCTCGGGCAGCCAGGGGCCCACGTACCGCTCGCGCTGTACGCGGGCCGAGGTGAGCCGGTTGAGGCAGAGGTTCGTGACGACCTTGGCGAGCCAGGCCCCCGGATGCGTGACCGCACCGGGCTCGGTGGCACGGAAGCGCAGGTACGCGTCCTGTACGGCGTCCTGCGCCTCCTCGGCGGAGCCGAGCATCCGGTAGGCGAGCCCGAACATCCGGGGGCGGTGGCTCTCGAACTCTTCGGCGCGGGCGCTCTCCGATGCGGTCGTCACGCCCTCAGCCTGCCAGAGGACGCCCGGAGTTCAGCAGGCGCCCTGGTCCTGCCAGACACCCCACTCCCCGGTGCTCCCCGGCTGCTCGCCCTTCGTCCACCACTTGGCCTTCCAGGTGTGCCCGCCGTACGAGACGAGCGCGCCGGCGCCGTACTCGGAGGCCGTGTTCCACGCCGCGGCCGTGCAGGCGCCGCCCGTGGGATCCGGGGTCGGCGTGGGGGTGGGGCCGGGCGTCGGCGTGCCCGAGCCGGGCTGCACGACGGTCGTGCCGCGCGCCAGGTCACCGGCCAGCGCGTACGTCTTCCCGCCGAAGGTCACCGTCCAGTTCGAGGGCGTCGACACCGGCTGGTAGTAGACGAAGTCGAGCGAGACGGAGGCGCCGGGCGCGAGCGACTGCCAGGCGGGCAGCTTCAGCGAGACCCGGTGGTAGTCGCCCTTGAGCCCGCCCACGTTGTCGCCGGTGTGGTCGCTGCGGACGATCGTGGTCCCGAACCCGGACTGGTCCTTGGCGTTGCCCGGCGCGGAGGTCCCGTAGTCGAACTGGAACTCGGTGCCGCCCGGCAGCGTCGCGTCCGTGTTGTTGGTGATCTTCACCTTGGGCGAGATCGGGTAGTTGGAGTCACCGAGGGGGAAGGCGCCGAAGTCCACGCCGATGTCGAGCGCCTCGGTCGGCAGGTCGATCGTGGAGCGCTTCGCGCCGTACGGCTTCGCGGACTTGAAGGCGTCGTAGAGCGTGCTGGTGAGCGTGGAGCCGGGCTCGTACTGGCCCTTGGCCGCGTTCCACCCGTAGTCGCCCGCGAGCTCCCAGATCATGGTGCCGCCGATGCCCCGGTCGGCCACGTACGCGGCCTTCGCGGCGACCGACTGCTCGTCCTCGGTCGACAGGAACACCTTCTTGTCGGCGTTCCACAGCCAGGGCGCGACGAGCATCGGGTCGTACTTGCGCTGATAGGTGCCCGTCAGCTTGGTGTCGGCGGGGAAGCCGTACTTCGTCACGTAGTCCCCGACGACGCCCTTCTCCAGGTTCTTGGCGTGCCACATCGGGTTCGAACCGGCCGGGGACTCCTTGCCGTTCGTGTCCTTGTCGTGCCAGAGGTTGTCGATGCCGACGGCGCCGTCACCGCACTTCGTCAGGCCCGCGCCCGCCGGACAGTCCGTCGAGGGCGCCTTCCCCCACAGCCCGTCGGTGCCGCCCTGCACGTTCTTGAAGCCGCGCGTGTAGTACGGCAGCCCGATGTTGATGCGTCCGGCCGGCATCGAGCCGCGGAAGTAGTGGTAGGCCCAGTCGGTGTTGAGGTAGCCGATGCCGCCGTACTGAGAGGTCGAGTAGACGCCCGCCGCGGCGAGTTCGGCGTCCTTGCCGTCGTCGAACAGCGAGGCGTTCGGACCGACGTACTCGTTCCAGGCACCGTGCAGGTCGTAGGACATGATGTTGACGTAGTCCAGGTACTTCTGGACCTGGAAGGTCTCCATACCGCGCAGCAGATAGCCGGAGGAGGGGGCCGCCACGGACAGCAGGTAGTGCTTCCCGTCGGCCGCGCCGGCCCGGTCCAGCTTCTCGCGCAGGGTCTTCATCAGGGCGGCGTATCCCTTGACGACTCCGGCCCTGCGGGCGTTCGCGAGGGACCAGTCCAGCGGGTTGCCCGCGTCCTTCATCGTCGTGGGGTACTCGTAGTCGATGTCGACGCCGTTGAAGCCGTACTTCTTGACGAACGCGACGGCGGAGTCGGCGAAGGTGTCGATGCCCGCCTGGTTGACGCTGCCGTCCGCGTTCGTGGCCATCGCGTAGAAGCCGCCGGAGTCGACGCGCCCGCCGTCGTCCCCGAAGTAGCCGCCCGTCTCGGCCCAGCCGCCGACGGAGATCAGCGTCTTCACGTTCGGGTGCTGCTTCTTGTACTTGGTGAGCAGGTTGAAGTGGCCCTTGTAGGGCAGGTCCGGGTCCATCTCGGCGCCCGCGACACCCGGCCAGGTCATCCCGGTCGCCGCGTTCTTCGGACCGTCGGCCCCGACCGAGAGCTTGTTGTTCCCGTCGACGTGGCCGAAGGCGTAGTTGAGGTGCGTGACCTTGTCCCACGGGATGTCCGAGGCCAGGTACGCGGGGGTCCCGTCCTGACCGGTGCGCCAGCCCGTGAAGTAGCCGATGACGCGGCGCTGGTGGTCCGCGCCCATCTTCTCGCGGCCCTCGGTGTCGTAGACCGAGCAGTAGGGGACCGAGACGCCGGGCGTCTCGTAGAGGCCGTCGGGGCGGCAGGACTCCTGGTCGGCGGCGTGCGAGACGGTCGCGGGCAGCGAGGCGAGCAGCAGCCCCGCCACGGCGGCCGCGCCGGCGAGCAGGGCCGGTCGGCGTCTGGGCGGTCTGGGGAACGGCACGGCGGTTCCTCCCGGGGAGGGCATCGGTGATGCGCGGGTGGGGCGGGTGGACCTCGAGGCTGGGAGGAACCTAAGAGGACTAGACCATGACGTCAATAGGTCTGTACCAATCTCAACCACCCGCGCCCACCGGGGGAGTTGGCGCCTTATTCCCTCCGGGGACCCAAAGTCACCGATCGTGGCTGTGAGTCAGCCCACAGGAATCACCGGTGGACGTGCCGGGCGGACGTGGCACACTGGCCCTGTACCAGAAGCAGCGCACTCCGGGGTCGGTGAAAGTCCGAACCGGCGGTTACAGTCCGCGACCCGGTCACACACCAGTGACCGGTTGACCAGGTGAAATTCCTGGACCGACGGTTAAAGTCCGGATGGGAGGCAGTGCGCGGCGGGCGGGCACCTCGTGTGCGCGTCGCCGAGCTGTTGAGGGCATCCGTCGTGATGCCCCGCACGTGGCGTCGTCGCTCCCGGTGTCGTCGTCCGTACGTTCTGTCGCCGTATCGCGACAGTGCCCCGGAGTCCAGACCCTCAGAGGGAGGACCGGGGAAGTGTTCACCGGAATCGTCGAAGAGCTGGGCGAGATCACGGCCGTCGAGAATCTCGACGACGCCTCCCGCTTCCGCGTCCGCGGGCCCGTCGTCACCGACGGCGCCAAACACGGAGACTCCATCGCGGTCAACGGCGTGTGTCTCACCGTCGTGGAGCACGAGGGCGACGAGTTCACCGCCGACGTCATGGCCGAGACCCTCAAGCGGTCCAGCCTCGGCGCCCTGACCACCGGCTCCCGGGTCAACCTGGAGCGCCCGATGGTCGCCGACGGCCGCTTCGGCGGTCACATCGTGCAGGGCCACGTCGACGGCACCGGCGCGATCGTCGACCGCACCCCCTCCGAGCACTGGGAGATCGTCAAGGTCTCGCTGCCCGCCGAGCTGTCCCGGTACGTCGTCGAGAAGGGCTCCATCACGGTCGACGGCGTCAGCCTCACCGTCGTCGAGGCCGGCCCCGACTACTTCACGATCAGCCTCATCCCCACCACCCTCGCCCTGACCACGCTCGGCCACAAGCAGAGCGGCGCCCTTGTCAACCTCGAGGTCGACGTCATCGCCAAGTACGTCGAGCGCATGCTCGGAACCCAGGAGGGCGACCGGTGAACTGGCTCAACTCACAGGCCTTCACGCTGTTCGGCCAGCACATCATCTGGTCCGACATGATCGGCAACGTGATCGGCCTGATCGCCCTGGCCCTCGGCTGGCGCCGCTCCATATGGACCTGGCCCGCCCAGCTGGTCTCCGGCGTGATCCTGCTCACCGCCTTCGCCACCGCCCACCTCTCGGGCAGCGCCGGCAAGCAGCTCGTCGTCATCGTCGTCGCCCTCTTCGGCTGGTGGCAGTGGAACCGCGGCAAGGGCCAGGCGCAGGACGGCTCCATCGCCGTCCGCTTCGCCACCTGGCGCGAGCGCGGATACCTGATCGGCGGCGCCGCCCTCGGCACCCTCGCCGTCGGCGGCCTGTTCACCGCCTTCCCGACCCTGTCCTGGGACCCCTGGCCCGACGCCTACATCTTCGTCGGCACCGTCGTCGCCATGTACGCCCAGGCCCGCGGCATGGTCGAGTTCTGGTTCGCCTGGCTCCTCGTCGACGCCGTCGGCGTCCCGCTGAACTTCGCCAACGGCTTCGCCTTCTCCGGCTTCGTCTACGTCATCTACGGCGCGCTCGTCCTGTGGGGCATGCGCGACTGGTGGCTGCGGTCCCGCGCCGCCACCGCCCCTGCGCTCGAAGGAGCCCACGCATGAGCACGGCACCCCACCTCTACGAAGTGGCCGACCTGGCGCTCGACCCGGTCGAGCAGGCCGTCCGGGACATCGCCGCGGGCCGCCCTGTCGTGGTCGTCGACGACGAGGACCGGGAGAACGAGGGCGACCTCGTCGTCGCCGCAGAGAAGATCACGCCCGAGATCGTCGCCTTCATGATGAGCGAGTGCCGCGGCCTGATCTGCGCCCCCATGGAGAGCGACGAGCTGGAGCGGCTCGACCTCCCCCAGATGGTCGGCAACAACACGGAGTCGATGAAGACCGCCTTCACCGTCTCCGTCGACGCCTCCGGCGCCCACGGCGTCACCACCGGCATCTCCGCCGCCGACCGCGCCACCACCCTGCGGCTGCTCGCCTCCGGCGACGCCGAGCCCGGCGACTTCGTGCGCCCCGGCCACATCTTCCCGCTGCGCGCCAAGCCCGGCGGCGTCCTGGTCCGCAACGGCCACACCGAGGCCGCCGTCGACCTCGCCCGCCTCGCGGGCCTCAGCCCGGCCGGCGCCATCGTCGAGATCGCGGGCGAGGACGGCGTCATGCTGCGCCTGCCCGAACTGGTCCCCTTCGCCCGCAAGCACGGCCTGACGATCATCTCCATCGAGGACCTGATCGCCTACCGGCGCAGCAGCGAACCCACCGTCAAGCGCGAGGCGACCGTCCAGCTGCCCACCGCCCACGGCGAGTTCACCGCCTACGGCTACCGCTCCACCGTCGACGGCGTCGAGCACGTCGCCCTCGTCCACGGAGAGCTCGGCGACGGCGAGGACGTCCTCGCCCGCGTCCACTCCGAGTGCCTCACCGGCGACGTCTTCCACTCGCTGCGCTGCGACTGCGGCCCCCAGCTGGAGGAGTCCATGCGGCGCATCGTCGAGCACGGCCGCGGCGTCGTCGTCTACCTGCGCGGCCACGAGGGCCGCGGCATCGGCCTCGTGTCCAAGCTGCGCGCCTACGAACTCCAGGAGCAGGGCCGCGACACCCTCGACGCCAACCTGGAGCTCGGCCTGCCCGCCGACGCCCGCGACTACGCGGCCGGCGCCCAGATCCTCCAGGACCTCGGCGTGCACAGCCTGCGCCTGATGACCAACAACCCGGACAAGACCGACGCCCTCACCCGGCACGGCCTCAAGGTCACCGCCCGGGAACCCATGCCCGTCCCCGCCGGCGAGCACAATCTCGGCTATCTGCGCACCAAGCGCGACCGCATGGGCCACGACCTGCCCTGGCTGGACGCGCCCCGCACGTCCACCTGCAGCAACCAGTAGTTCCGACCGACCGTCCAGACACGTAGTACGTAGTACGAGGAGAAGCGCGTGAGCGGCAAGGGTGCACCCGAACTGAGCGTCAAGAACTGCGGCGACCTGCGCGTCGCCGTCGTCGCCGCCCAGTGGCACGAGAAGGTCATGGACGGCCTCGTGAACGGCGCCCTGCGCGCCCTGACCGAGCTGGGCATCAGCGAGCCCACCGTGCTGCGCGTCCCCGGCAGCTTCGAGCTCCCGGTCGTCGCCAAGGTCCTCGCCGACCGGGGCTACGACGCCGTCGTCGCGCTCGGCGTCGTCATCCGCGGCGGCACCCCGCACTTCGACTTCGTGTGCCAGGGCGTCACCCAGGGCCTGACCCAGGTCGCCATCGAGACCGGCGTGCCCGTCGGCTTCGGCGTACTGACCTGCGACACCGAGGAGCAGGCCCTCGACCGGGCCGGCCTCGAGGGCTCCAACGAGGACAAGGGGCACGAAGCGGTCACCGCCGCCGTCGCCACCGCGGCCACGCTGCGTACCGTCGCCGAGCCCTGGCGTCAGAGGGGCGAGGAGAGCCGCGTAAAGTAGGCACCACCATGTCCAATAAGACGTTCGAGGAGCTCTTCACCGAGCTCCAGCACAAGGCAGCCACCGGCGACCCCGCCACGTCCCGCACCGCAGAGCTGGTCGGCAAGGGCGTCCATGCCATCGGCAAGAAGGTCGTCGAGGAGGCCGCCGAAGTCTGGATGGCCGCCGAGTACGAGGGCAAGGACGCCGCGGCCGAGGAGATCTCGCAGCTCCTCTACCACGTCCAGGTGATGATGGTCGCCCGCGGCATCTCACTCGACGACGTGTACGCGCATCTCTGAGCCGTACGCCGATCCCGCCAGCCCCCTCCCGCCCGCACGACTTCACGCAAAGGAATCCGACCTCATGCTGCGCATCGCCGTCCCCAACAAGGGTTCACTGTCCGGACCTGCGTCGGCGATGCTGCATGAGGCCGGATACCGCCAGCGCAAGGAGTCCAAGGAACTCGTCACCGTCGACCCCGACAACGAGGTGGAGTTCTTCTACCTCCGCCCCAAGGACATCGCGATCTACGTGTCCTCCGGCAAGCTCGACATCGGCATCACCGGCGAGGACCTGCTGATCGACTCGGGCGCCGACGCCGAGGCGATCCTGCCGCTCGGCTTCGCCCGCTCCACCTTCCGCTTCGCCTCCCGCCCCGGCGCCGTCAAGAGCCTCGCCGACCTCGAGGGCCGGACGATCGCCACCTCCTACGAGGGCATCGTCGGCAAGTACCTCGAAGAGCACGGCGTCAAGGCCTCCGTCGTCCACCTCGACGGCGCCGTCGAGACCGCCATCGAGCTCGGCGTCGCCGACGCCATCGCCGACGTCGTCGAGACCGGCACCTCGCTGCGCAACGCGGGCCTGGAGGTCTTCGGCGAGCCCATCATGCGCTCCGAGGCCTGCGTCGTGCGCCGCAAGGGCGCCGAGGCCGACGACCCCAAGGTCCAGCAGTTCCTGCGCCGCCTCCAGGGCGTCCTCGTGGCCCGCACCTACGTGATGATGGACTACGACTGCCGCGCCGAGCACCTGGAGAAGGCCGTCGCCCTCACCCCGGGCCTCGAGTCGCCGACCGTCTCGCCGCTGCACAACGAGGGCTGGGTCGCCGTGCGCGCCATGGTCCCCGCTCGCGACGCCCAGCGCATCATGGACGACCTGTACGACCTCGGCGCCCGGGCCATCCTCACCACGGCGATCCACGCCTGCCGCCTCTGAGGACCGCTTCGAGGACCGCCTAGAGGACCGTGAGGACTTCCCGCCATGACTGACCTGCCGACGCTGCCCGTCACCTTCCGGCCGGGCCGCACCCGCGCCATCCTGCACGGGCTCGGCGCCGCCAGCTTCGTGACCATCACCGCCGTCGCGCTGCTGCTCGGCGGACTGAACCCGGGGGAGCGGACCAGCTTCGTCTTCACCGCGGCCATGTTCTGGGGCGTCCTCGCGCTGCTCGCGCGGCCCAAGGTCGTCGCCGACGACACCGGCGTCACCGTGGTCAACGTCGCGCGCAGCCGCCGGCTCGCCTGGGCCGAGATCGTCCAGGTCAACCTGCGGCCCGGCGACCCCTGGGTGTTCCTCAACCTCACCGACGGCACCAGCCTGGCCGCCATGGGCATTCAGCCCGGCATCGCCAAGGAGAGCGCCATCCGTGACGCCAAGGCGCTGCGCGCCCTGACCGAGGTCCGCAGCACCGTCCAGGGCTGAGCGTGGGCCCCTCGGAGCGGTCTCCGGGCAGGCTCAGGGCCGTGGGGCCTGCCGCACGAGCCTTGTCGTGATTAATCTGGTGACGGGGCACGCCTCGAGTGCCGCCCCGCCCCCGATGCGCCCGGACGGGCTGCCGGGGGCTCCGACTGACTTAGGAGTGACTCCCTCCAGCGATGGACGGATCGTCCGGTAGTACCTGCGCCGCCCCCTCCCGACATAGCGCGCCCCGCGCGCTGACATCCTCGGAGGCGGCGGCATGACCATCCCGTTGCTGCTTCTCGCGGCCGCCTTCCTCCTGATCCTCGCCAACGGCTTCTTCGTGGCCGCCGAGTTCGGCCTCGTCACCGTGGAGCGCCCCGACGCCGAGCAGGCCGCGGCCGCCGGCGACAAGCGGGCCCGCACCGTCGTGGCCGCGCTCAAGGAGCTGTCCTTCCAGCTCTCCGGCACCCAGCTCGGCATCACCATCACCTCCCTGGTCGTCGGCATGCTCGCCGAGCCGGCCCTCGCCGAGCTGCTGCACGGCCCGTTCACGGCCGTCGGCATCCCGGACGGCGCCGCGCGCGGCGTCAGCGTCGTCGTCGGCATGCTGCTGGCCGCCGCCGTCCAGATGGTGATCGGCGAACTCGTCCCGAAGAACTGGGCGGTCTCCAAGCCGCTGCAGGTGGCCCGCTTCGTCGCGGGCCCCCAGCACGTCTTCTCCCGCCTGTTCCGCCCCGTCATCGCCGTCCTCAACGCCGTCGCGAACCGTCTGGTGCGCGCCCTCGGCGTCGAACCGGCCGACGAGCTGGCCTCCGCCCGCACCCCGGGCGAACTGGTCTCGCTGGCCCGCCACTCGGCGCAGGCCGGCGCCCTGGAGCAGGACACCGCGGACCTTTTCGTCCGCACCCTGTCGCTCGCCGGGCTCACCGCGCAGCACGTCATGACGCCGCGCGTGAAGGTCAGCGCCCTCCAGTCCTCCGCGACCGCCGAGGACGTGGTCAACCTGACCCGCGCCACCGGTCTGTCCCGCTTCCCCGTCTACCGGGAGCGGATCGACGAGGTCGTCGGCATGGTCCACCTCAAGGACGCCCTCGCGATCCCCGCGCACGAGCGGCTGCGCACCCCCGTCGCCCGGATCGCCCAGGCGCCGCTGCTGGTCCCCGAGACGCTCCCCGTCCAGCCGCTGCTCGCGCGCCTGCGCAGCGAACAGCCCATCGCGGTCGTCGTCGACGAGTACGGCGGCACCGCCGGTGTCGTCACCCTCGAGGACATCGTGGAGGAGCTCGTCGGCGAGGTCCGCGACGAGCACGACCGCCACGACCTGCCCGAGCTCGCCCCGCTGCCCCCGGAGGACGGCCGCCCCGCCTGGGAGGCCGACGGCAGCTGCCGTGTCGACGTCCTGCGCCGCATCGGCCTCGAAGTACCCGACGGCCCGTACGAGACCGTCGCCGGACTCGTCGCCGACCTGCTCGGCCGCATCCCCGCCGCCGGGGACAAGGCCGAGCTGCCCGGCTGGCGGCTCGCCGTGCGCCAGGTCGAGCACTACCGGGCCGAGCGGGTCCGCATCGTCCGGCTCGCGGACGCCCCGCAGCCCGTCCTGGAGGCGGCCCGATGAGCGCCCTGCAACTGTTCTTCGCCGCACTGCTCGTGCTGGCGAACGGGTTCTTCGTCGGCGCCGAGTTCGCCCTCGTCTCCGTGCGCCGCAGCCAGATCGAACCCATCCCGGGCAACCGCGCCCGCCAGGTCCTCTACGGACTCGAGCACCTGCCCCAGATGATGGCGGCGGCCCAGTTCGGCATCACGATCTGCTCGCTGACGCTGGGCGCGGTGGCCGAGCCGACCGTCGCGCACCTCCTGGAGCCGCTCTTCGAGGCGGTCCACCTGCCCGAGGGCATGATCCACCCCCTCGGCTACGTGATCGCGCTCGCCGCCGTCGTCTTCCTCCACCTCGTCATCGGCGAGATGGTGCCGAAGAACCTGGCGATGGCCGCGCCCGAGAAGACGGCGCTGTGGTTCAGCCCCGGACTCGTCGCCTTCGCCCGCCTGTGCAAGCCCGTCACGATCGCCCTGGGCGCCTGCGCCCGGCTGGTCCTGCGGCTCTTCCGGGTCGAGCCCAAGGACGAGGTCGAGGCCGTCTTCACCAGCGAGCAGCTCAACCGCCTCGTCGAGGACGCGGGCCAGGCCGGCCTGCTCGGCCCCGAGGAGCAGGAGCGGCTCGAGGACGCGCTGGAACTGGGCTCGCGCCCGGTGACCGACGTGCTCCTGGCCCGCCCCTCCCTGGTGACCGTCGGCCCGTCCGTGACCCCCGCCCAGATCATCGAACTGACCGGCCGCACCGGCTACTCCCGGTTCCCGGTCTGCGCGGACGGCGGCGCCTTCATGGGCTACCTGCACGTGAAGGACGTCCTGGACCTCATCGACGGCCCCGACACGGACCGCGCGGTCCCGCAGCACCTGTGGCGCCCCATGACGACCCTGCGCTCGGAACTGCCGCTGGACGACGCCCTGACGGTGATGCGCCGCGCGGCGACCCACCTGGCCCAGGTCGCGGATGCCTCCGGCCGTGTGCTGGGCCTGGTCGCCCTGGAAGACGTCCTGGAACTCCTCGTCGGCGAGGTCACCGACCCGACCCATCAGGTCCCGCCGGCCCGCACGAGGTCCGAAGCGGTGGCGTAGCGGGCGCGGCTCTCGTCGTGGCTGGTCGCGCAGTTCCCCGCGCCCCTGAGATGCGCACTTCGTGCGCGATCTCATCGGGCGCTCCCGCGCCCCTGAAATGCGACGCGAAGCGTCTGCATTTCAGGGGCGCGGGGAACTGCGCGACCAGCCACAACGAGCCCCGCACTCGGCGACGAACCGGTGAACCCGCGGCGCGCCCCCGCTAGAACCCGGCCCCACCCCGAGGCCCCCGCCCCGACAGAACCTCCCCGTACGCCTGCATGAGGTCGGCCAACCGAAGCGTGGCCAGATCATCCCGACTCGGCTCCACGAGATACCCGGTCAACCGAAGGTCCCGGTACGCGCAGGACTTCTCGTAGAGCGTCCGCAGGAACCGCCCGTTCCCGAGCTCGTCGATCCACCCCTGATCGACCACGTGCCCGGCGATGGACCGCAGCTCCTCCAGCGCCTCCTCGTCCCACACGTCCCCGTTCTCCCCCGCGAGCACCTCCCCGATGGACGTGAGCTCGAGCGGCCGGTACGAGGGGAAGTCGACCCGGGTCGTGAACCGGGACGACAGCCCGGGATTGGCCGCGAGCAACCGGTCCATCCCCTCGGGATACCCCGCGAGGATCACCACCAGATGGTCCCGGTTGTCCTCGGCCCGCTTCAGGAGCACCTGCAGCGCCTCGTCCCCGTACGCGTCGCCCTTCCCGTAACCCGAGTTGGACAGCGCGTACGCTTCGTCGACGAAGAGGACACCGCCGAGCGCCGAGTCGATCAGCTCGTTGGCCTTCACGGCGGTCTGGCCCAGGTACTCGCCCACCAGGTCGGCCCGCTGGGCCTCGACGAGATGATCGCCGCCGAGCAGCCCGAGCGCGTAGAAGACCCGGCCGAGGATGCGGGCCACGGTCGTCTTGCCGGTGCCCGAGGGCCCGGAGAAGACGAAGTGCCGCTTCGGCGGCTGGACGGGCAGGCCCTGACCCGCCCGGAGCCGCGCCATGTTCAACTGTGCGGAGAGCGCCTTGACCTGGCGCTTGACCGGCTCCAGGCCGACCATCCGCTCCAGTTCGGCGAGCGCCTCCTCCAGCAGGGCCGGGTCCGCGGGCCCGGCGGGCAGCGGCGGCGGCACCGGTACGAGGGCCTTCTCCCGCACGATGTCCGTCTCCTCGGGCGGGGGACCGGAGCTCGCGCCCGGCGGCGGCAGATCGGGGCCGGAGACCAGCAGGTCGCGGCCGTCGCTCTCGTAGAGGGGGTCCACCGACTCCGACCCGTCGAGGCCGTCCTGGTACCCGGTGAGCAGCGGCGCGAGATCGGAGCCGTCCGCGAGGTCGGCCAGGCCGTCGCCCTCGGAGATCGCGGCGAGCCGCGCGGAGGTGTCCATGAACGCGGGGTCGACCCGGTGGACGGCCCGGTACAGCGGCAGCGCGGCCGCCGAACGGCCCGTGCCCTCGTGCGCCCGCGCCAGCCAGTACCGCAGTTCCTTGCGCTGGGGCTGCTCGCTGCGGCAGCGCATCAGCGCGGCGGAGAGCAGCGGTTCCGCCTGCCCGTACATCTCCAGGCGCACCCGGGCCATCCCGCCGAACAGGCCGGCCTCGATGCCGAGGAGCGGGTCGTCGATGAGCGCCTCGGTGTGCCGGACCAGCTGATCCCAGTCCTTGACCAGGTAGGCCCGGCAGGCGTGCAGGAAGCGGACGTGCCGGTCCGCGTCGACCGGCGGCAGGGTGGCCAGGGCCCGGTCGAGCTCGGGCACGTGCCGGCCGTCGAGCCAGTGCGAGGCGTGCGCGAGTAAGAGATCACGCGGCTGCTCGAGCACCGGCTGCACCCACCAGCCCAGCCAGTACCAGGAGTTGAGCGTCCTGCGGTGCCGGGTGCGCTGCTCGCCGAAGCGGTCCCGGTGCCGGAACATCCGCAGCAGCGCCGTCGTCGTGTCGACCCGCAGCGCGTGCAGCCCGAGCCAGCCGTCGGCCATGCCCGGATCGATCCGGACGGCGGCCTGGAACTCTTCCTCCGCCTGCGGATAGGCGCCCATCGTGTAGGCGTCGACGCCTCGCAGCCAGGCGAGATCGGCCGGGCCCGTCGGCGTGCCGGTGCCGAAGTCCATCACGTCCCCCACATGCCGTGCCCCCGATGAACCGCTCTGTCTTGGACGGGAGTTGCCACGATGCGGACAGCGAGCCGTCCCAGGCCGCACCGAGAGGCATCGTACCCGCGCGGGCAGGGTGGACCGTAGGGCGCGAAGGGGTCGGATCGGGGCGATCGCCGAGGATCCGGTGCAGGTGGGGGCGGTCCCCGATGGTGACCCTGGGTGAACGGGCGGCGCCGCGCCGAGACCGGTTTGCGGCTTTGAGGGCAGAACGAAGCCCCCGATCACGGGGGAACAACCGGGGGCTTCGCGTCTGCGGGGCGGCCTCCGAAGGCCGCACATTCAGAACGTAAGTCCTGTACGGCCCCTCGGTCAAGCGGAGTTGAGGCACTCCGGGAAACTCATGGAAGGCGCTTTCCAGGGGGTCAGCGCACCGCTGGCGGTTCCTCACGGTGAGTGACGGATCGGTGCTCCGGCGGGGTCACGGAGGGCCCTTCGCGCATCGCGTACCCCTCCGGCTTCTCCTTGCACTCGCGCACCAATTCGTCCGCGAACGGCCAGGACGGGTCGAGGGCGAAGTGTGCGCGCTCCGCGGGGATCCACCCGTCCCAGAAGGCGCGTTGGGGCTCACCGTCCCGGGCCCGCCCACGCGCCCAGGACGCCTCGGACGGCAGATCCAGCCACAGGAGCCGCGCGAGGAACGGCCGGATCGCGCGCCGTCCCGCGCCGACGCCCTCGATCAGCACGACGTCGGCGGCCGGAAGCGCGCGCACGGCGCCGAAGCGGCGCGCGTTCCAGTCGTATGTCTCGTAGTGCGCCGTCTCGCCCCGGGAGAGCGGCGCGAGCACCTGGGTGCGCAGCCGCTCGGTCCACGCGAACAGCGCGTCGTGGCTCGCGATGTCGTCGAGGCGCAGCACGGGCGCCCCGCCGAGCGCCGCCGCGAGCCGGGTCGCGAACGTCGACTTGCCGGAACCCGCGTGCCCGTCGATGCCGATCAGGCGCACGGGGCCGCAGGAGGGCGGCAGTCGGCGCAGGCGGTCGGCGTAGGGGGCGAGGGGTGCGTGCAGGTGGTCCACAGCGGTCAGGGTACGTGCCCGCGTACGCCGGTCCCCGCCCGGTGGCGCCGCAGGTCATGCCAGTGGTGGAGACCAATATTGATGGGGTGACCGGAGGCGAAACGCTGGTGGAAATCCCGCTCCGGCGGCCATAGTTGGCGCACTGTTCCACCAGGAAGCACACTCCGCGTCTGCGCCTTCAGCGCCTTCTGCCCCGTCCGTACCGTCCGTCCGACCCGTCGACTGGGGGAACCACCTGATGACCCGACCCGATCCCGACACCGTCGAGCACCCCGAGTCCCGCCCGTCCCGGCTGTCCCGCAGAGGTCTGCTCGCGGCGGCCGCGGGCGTCGCCCTCGCCGCCACGGCGGCCGGTACCGCGACCGCCGCGCCCCTCGCCGCCGGCGCGAAGGCGGCGCCCCGCGCCGTGGACAACCACGCGTGGACGACCCTCGCCGACTGGCTCTCCGGCTCCGGCCGCGGCACCCGCACCGTCGCCGGCGCCCGCCCGGGCCTGACCCTCGGCAAGCCCGCGGGCACCCGCTCGTACACCGACCCGCATCTGAACCGGACGGCCGACTGGGAGTACGCGACCTGGACCTCGCCGGTCCACACCCTCTCCGTCCCCGCCACCGAGGTCATCGCCTCCTGGAACGCGCGCACCCCGGCCGGCACCTGGGTCGAGGTCGAGCTGCAGGGCACGTACAGCGACGGCGCGAAGACCCCCTGGTACGTGATGGGCCGCTGGACCGCCGGGGACGACAAGGACGCCGACATCCGCCGCACCTCCGTCGACGACCAGAGCGACGGGAAGTCCAGCATCTGGACGGACACCTTCTCGATCGACGACGCGGCCTCCGGGCTGCGCCTCGTCTCCTACCGGCTGCGGCTGACCCTGCTGCGCACGCCGGGCACCGACGCCGCGCCGACCGTGTGGCGGCTCGGCGCGATGGGCTCCGACGTGCCGGACCGCTTCACCGTCCCGGCCTCCGCCCCGGGCCTCGCCGCCGAGCTGAAGGTCCCCCGCTACTCGCAGAACATCCACGCGGGCCAGTACCCCGAGTACGACAACGGCGGAGAGGCCTGGTGCAGCCCCACCTCCTCGCAGATGATCATCGAGTACTGGGGCCGCGAGCCGAGCGCCGGCGACCTGTCCTGGGTGAATCCGGACTACGCGGACCCGCAGGTCTGCCACGCCGCGCGTTTCACGTACGACTACCAGTACGAGGGCTGCGGCAACTGGCCGTTCAACGCCGCCTACGCCGCCACGTACAAGGACATGCAGGGTGTCGTCACCCGGCTCTCCTCCCTCACGGAGCTGGAGACGCTGATCGCCGCGGGCATCCCGGCCATAACGTCACAGTCGTTCCTCAAGGAGGAGCTCACCGGTGCCGGCTACGGCACGTCGGGCCATCTGATGACGGTCATCGGCTTCACCGCCGACGGCGACGTGATCGCCAACGACCCGGCCTCGCCGAACGACCCGGCGGTCCGCCACGTCTACAAGCGGCGCGAGTGGGAGAACATCTGGCTGCGCACCAAGCGCTACAACTCCACCGGCAAGGTCGTCTCCGGCACGGGCGGCGTCTGCTACCTGTACTTCCCGGCGCGCGTGACGTCCGCTCAGAGGCGTGCTCTGGCCGCGGTGGGCGTGCGCTGACGGGCGGCCCCGCCGCCGCGTGACCAACGTCTCGGCCGCACTCGGCCGAGGCGGTGGCATGGTGGTGGGGAGCCGCTGGGGAGATCGGCTCCGGGGGAAGCACCGTCACGTAAACGAACAGCGAGACTGCCATGACCGCGAGCTCCGCCACCGCCCCCGCCGCCGCAGGCACCCGCACGGGTGGCCCGCGGGAGGACGGCCCGAAGATCCTCGAGCACGTCCTCGGCTGGACCTTCGTGGTCGTGCTCGCGATGCTCGTGACCCAGCTCGGCTGGATGTGAGCGTTGAGAGTGAGCCGGACCTGACGCGGGGCGGGACCCGGCGCACCCGGATCCCGCCCTTCGTGCGTCCTGTCAGCTGATCGCCTTGATCAGCTCGCCGTTCGCCGTGTCACCGGACAGCTCCCAGAAGAAGGTACCGCCGAGGCCCTGCTGGTTCTTGTAGTCCATCTTCCCGGCGATGGTCGCCGGGGTGTCGTAGGACCACCAGTTGTTCCCGCAGTACGCGTACGCGGTGCCGCCGACGGTGCCCGTGGCCGGGCACTTGGTCTTGAGCTCCTTGTAGTCGTCGATGCCCTGCTCGTACTTGCCCGGCGCGGGCCCGGTCGCCGTGCCGCCGGGCTTCTCCTGCGTCACGCCGGTCCAGCCGCGCCCGTAGAACCCGATGCCGAGCAGCAGCTTGGAGGCCGGGACCCCCATCGCCTTGAGCTTGGTGACGGTGGCGTCCGAGCTGTACGCCGCCTTGGGGATGCCCTCGTACGCGGTGAGCGGGGAGTGCGGGGCGGTCGGGCCCTGCGCGTCCCAGGCGCCGAAGAAGTCGTACGTCATCGGGTTGTACCAGTCGACGTACTGGGCGGCGCCCGCGTAGTCGGCGGCGTCGAGCTTGCCGCCCTCGGAGGCGTCGGCCGGGATGGCGGACGTGATCAGGTAGTCCGCGCCGAACTTGGCGCGCAGCCCCGCCATCAGGTCCTTGTACGCCGCCCGCCCGCTGGTGTCGCAGGTCAGGCCGCAGGCGTTCGGGTACTCCCAGTCGATGTCGATGCCGTCGAAGACATCGGCCCACTTGGAGTTCTCGACGAGGTCGTAGCAGGACTGGGCGAACGCGGCCGGGTTCTTGGCCGCCTCGGTGAAGCCGCCGGACCAGGTCCAGCCGCCGAAGGACCAGAGGATCTTGAGGTCCGGGTGGAGCTTCTTGAGCTTGCGCAGCTGGTTGAAGTTGCCGCGCAGCTCCTGGTCCCAGGTGTCGGCGGTGCCGTCCACGGACTGGTCCGCGGTGTACGCCTTGTCGGTCGCGGCGTAGGCGTCGCCCATCGTGCACTTGCCGCCCTGGACGTTGCCGAAGGCGTAGTTGATGTGGGTGAGCTTGTCGGCCGAGCCGGAGGTCTCGATGTTCTTGACGTGGTAGTTCCGGTCGTAGACACCCCACTCCGTGAAGTAGCCGACGACCTTCGAGCCGGCCGCCGCCCGTGGGGAGTCGGCGGTCTCGCGTGCGGTGGCGGTGCCCGCGGAGGCGAGCAGTCCGGCGCCGAGGACGGCGCAGCACGCGGCGGAGAGGAGCGCCTTGAACGAGGCGCGGGGGAGGTGCGGTCGGAGCATCGTGTCTCCTCGTGGGGGAGGGGAGCGTGGGGGAAGTGGTGCTGGACCTGCGGGCAGGACACTAGAAGGACTAGACCAGTGCGTCAATGGTCCGAACCAATCCGCTCCGTTTCCGTTCGCTCGCCGCGCTGTGGCCTTGCGCGGCTCAGGCGGGCGCGAAAAACTTCCAGTAAGCGGTCGTTAACTAGTGACGCGGGCTTCCGGATCGGGAATACTCAACACGCCGCAACCGCTGGTCAGCCGCTTCTGAGACCCAGAACGGCAGCATCGGTTCCGGTAGTGACCACCCCGGTGGCGTCGCTCAACCCAGCGGCCGTCACTGCAGCGCCCGCCCAGAGGAGAGCGTCGTTATGCCGGAGTCAGGAGTCGAGCGGCAGCTGCCGACGGACGAAGCCCGCGACCTGTTGCAGCTGGTCCGTGACATCGCCCAGCGGGAGATCGCCCCGCGCGCCGCCGAGGAGGAGGAAGCGGGGCAGTTCCCGCGTGACACCTTCGCCCTCCTGTCCTCGTCCGGACTGCTCGGCCTGCCCTACGCGTCCGAGTTCGGGGGCGGCGACCAGCCGTACGAGGTCTACCTCCAGGTCCTCGAGGAGCTCGCGGCCGCCCGCCTCACCGTGGGTCTCGGTGTCAGCGTGCACTCGCTGGCCTGCCACGCCCTGGCGAACTTCGGCACCAAGGAGCAGCGCTCGGAGCACCTGCCCGACATGCTCGGCGGCGGCCTGCTCGGCGCGTACTGCCTGTCCGAGCCGGCCTCCGGCTCCGACGCGGCGTCGCTGCGCACCAAGGCGGTCCGCGAGGGCGACGACTGGGTGCTCGACGGCACCAAGGCCTGGATCACCCACGGCGGCGTCGCCGACTTCTACACGGTCCTGGCCCGCAGCGGCGGCGAGGGCGCCCGGGGGATCACCGCGTACCTGGTGCCCGGTGACGCCGAGGGGCTGAGCGCCGCGGCGCCGGAGAAGAAGATGGGCATGAAGGGCTCGCCCACGGCCCAGATCCACTTCGACGGGGTGCGGATCCCCGACGCCCGCCGCATCGGGGACGAGGGGCAGGGCTTCCAGATCGCCCTGGCCGCGCTCGACTCCGGCCGGCTCGGCATCGCCGCCTGCGCGATCGGTGTCGCTCAGGCCGCGCTGGACGCCGCGGTCGAGTACGCGAAGGGACGCTCGCAGTTCGGCCGGCCCATCGCCGACTTCCAGGGCCTGCGCTTCATGCTCGCCGACATGGCGACGCAGATCGAGGCGGGCCGCGCGCTGTACCTCTCGGCTGCCCGGCTGCGCGACGCCGGACTGCCGTTCTCCAAGCAGGCCGCCATGGCCAAGCTGCTGTGCACGGACGCGGCGATGAAGGTCACCACGGACGCCGTTCAGGTCTTCGGCGGGTACGGCTTCACGGCCGACTTCCCGGTCGAGCGCTACATGCGCGAGGCGAAGGTGCTGCAGATCGTCGAGGGCACCAACCAGATCCAGCGGATGGTCATCGCTCGTCATCTCGCGGGTCCGGAGACCCGCTGAACTCCTCGCTGAACGCCCCGGTGCGCACGGTGGGCGCGGTCAGCCGCGCCCACTCCGGGTCCGGCCGCCCCGGCAGCGTCCGCCCACGCTCGGCCCAGTCGGCGAGCAGCTGCCGGTAGATCGGCGGCTCCTGCGGCTCGGGCGGCCCGGTCCGCGCCTTCCGGGGGGTCTGCTGCTGAACCGATTCTGCGGGGGCCGGGACGAGGGTGCGCCTACGGCGTCCGGTGGGCGCGGGGGCGACGGTCTGCGTCGGGGTCATGCCAGGTCAACGGCCGGGCGGCCCCGGAGTCACCTCCGACATCAATCGAGCGTGAGTTCGTGACATAACCGTGCGCGTGCCCGGCCCGAGGGTGGGGGCATGCGCGCGGTGCGCGCCTTCAGGGGCGCGGGGCCGCGCCGGTGTGCGGCCGGTCCGCATCTGGTGCCCACCTCCAATCTGACGTACCGTCAACTCCGCCGCCGGGCAGGCCGTACCCCTCCGGGCGACGTCAACTGCCGTGCGCCGGAGGAGAATTGCCGTGGCCGAAGACGACCGTCCCGTGGCTCTCGACGAGTACCCGATCCATCAGGTGCCGCTGTCGATGAAGCACGTCGCCACGAGCGACCGCAACGCCTACGACCGCTGCATCTTCCACCTCGTGGACCCCACGGGCGAGTTCCTGCTCATCCTCGGGCTCGGCGTCTACCCCAACCTGGGTGTCATCGACGCCTACGCCACCCTGCGGGTCGGCGACACCCTGCACGCCGTCCGCGCCTCGGACGCGCTCGGCGACGGGACCCGGATGGAGCTCGGCGTCGGCCCGCTGTGGATCCACGTCGAACGGCCCCTCCACGACTTCGTCCTGACCTGCGCCGCCGACCCGGACGACCCCGACGGGCTCTCGTACGAGATCAACTGGAGCGCCGACTTCCCCGCCCTGTGGGAACCGCACCACCTCCAGCGCCGCGGCGGCCGCCTCACCCTGGAGGGGCGGCGCTTCGTACAGGCCGGCCACTGCGACGGCCGGCTGCGCATCGGGGGCCGCGACATCGACGTACGGAGCTGGACCGGAACGCGCGACCGCAGCTGGGGCGTGCGGCCGATCCCCGGCGAGGAAGGCGGCCGGCTCGCGCAGGAGAACCCCGCCGAGGGCTTCCACTGGATCTGGGCCCCCGTCCGCTTCGCCGACCGCTTCCTCATGGTCGTCCTCCAGGAGGACGCCGACGGCTTCCGCACCCTCAACGACGCCACCCTCGTGCGTCCCGGCCATCGCGACCGCCAACTCGGCTGGCCCCAGGCCGACATCACCTACCGCCCCGGCACCCGCCACCCCGAGCGCGCGGTCGTCCACCTCACCGACCCCGATGGCCGCAAACCCCTGGAGCTCGGCGTCGAGATCCTCGCCTCCTCGCCGCTCGCCGTCGGCGCGGGCTACCCGCCGGCCGACGACTGGCAGCACGGCACCTGGCAGGGCCGCGACTGGACCGACCGCCGCGCCTACGACCTCGCCGACCCCGCCGCGCACCCGCTCGCGGCCTACGGCGTCATCGACCACGCGGCCCGCTTCACCCTCGACGGCCAGGTCGGCCACGGCATCTTCGAGCACGGCAGCTTCGGACGGCACGACCCCAGCGGCTTCACCGGTTTCGACTCGACGGCCCCCGCCCGTCCCTGAGCCCCGGACCGGGCCGCACCGACATCTGAACACCGGTACACACAGAGGGAGTCCGGCCATGGCCACGGCACCGCGCCCCCGCACCTCCACCCGCGACCCCGAGGAGCTCGCCCGCAGGCTCGGCGCCTGGCTGGACCGGCGGCTCCCCGGCGCCCGCCCGGTGAACGTCGCCGTCCCCGAGTCCAACGGCATGTCGAGCGAGACCCTCCTCTTCGACATCGAGCAGCCGCGCGAGCCCGTGCGGGCCTGCGCCCTCCGACTCGCCGCGGACCCCTCGGCGTACACGATCTTCCCCGAGTACGACATGCCGCGGCAGTACCGCACCATGCGCCTCGCCGCCCGCACAGGGCTGCCCGTGCCCGGCGTGCTCTGGCTGGAGGAGGACCCCGAGCCGCTCGGCGCGCCCTTCTTCGTCATGGAACGCGTCGCCGGCCGCGTACCGCCCGACGTCATGCCCTACACGTACGAGGGGAACTGGCTGCACGCCGCCACCGACGCCGAGCGCGAGGAACTGGAGGACGCCAGCGTTCGGCTGCTCGCCCGGCTGCACGACGGCGTCCCCGCCAAGGAGGCCGACTTCCTCGAACTGCCGGGAGAGGGCAGCCCGCTGCGCCGCCACGTCGACGCCCAACGGGCCTACTACGCCTGGGTGGTGGACGGCCGGCCCCGCTCACCGCTGATCGAGAGCGCCTTCGACCGGCTCGCGGAACTGTGGCCGGACGAGGAGGGCGAGGCGGTGCTCAACTGGGGCGACGCCCGCATCGGCAACGTCATCTACGACGGCTTCACCCCGGCCGCGGTCCTCGACTGGGAGATGGCGGCGCTCGCCCCGCGCGAGGTCGACCTCGGCTGGACCGTCTATCTGCACCGCTTCTTCCAGGACCTCACCGAGAGCTTCGGCCAGCCCGGACTGCCCGGCTTCCTGCGGCGCGACCGCGTCGAGGCCCGCTATGCGCGCCTGACCGGGCACACGCCGCGCGACATGGACTTCTACACGCTCTACGCGGCCCTGCGGCACGCCGTCGTCATGCTCCGCGTCGCCTACCGGCAGGTGCACTTCGGCGAGGCCGCCGTGCCCGCGGATCCGGACACACTGATCCTGCACCACGACAGTCTGCGGGCCATGGTGCAGGGCAGTTACTGGAACGGGCGGGACTGAGCGCGCGTCAGGCCGCGCGGCGGTCCCGCTGCCGGGGTACCTGGATCGGGCGCGAGCCGGGACCGCCCACGTGCGAGAACGGCTGCGTGCGCCAGTCGAGCCCCTGAGGGAGCGTCAACAGCAGTGCGGTGTCCTGCTCCTGAGCGCCGGTCAGCTCGTCCGCCGGAGCCGTGTCCGCCGCCGAGCGACCGGTGCCCGCGCACACGGTGAGCCCGAACGGGTTCCACGCCGAGGTCACGTGCGCGTGCTCGGGCAGCACGTCCTCGTCGGCCAGAAGGGCGATGGGCTGCGAGCAGTCCGGGCACACGACCCGGTACATCTCGAAGGTGTCGTACGCGTCGAGGTCGTCCCCGTCGAAGGCGTCGGGTTCGACGCCCTCCGGCTGGGGCTCGACGACCGCCTGCTTGCGGCCGCGTGCGGCAGTGCGTCCAGGACGCTTCACACTCTGCATGGGAATCTCCCCCTCGGGTGGGCCGGCCGCGGATGTCCTTGAGTCGCGGGCCTCGGCCACAGCAAGCACTTCCCGCCCGGTACCCGTGGTAATCGCGCCACGCCCGCGGACACGGCTCCAGACGTGTGGCCTTGGTCACATGCCGTGTGGGTGTGCCGGATGCGAGGTAGGCGAGAGGCCCGCTTCACCCCTTTCCGGGCGTCCCGCCGCGTCGCTCCGGTATCCGGCGGGATCAAGTGACCGGTAGGTTCGTCGCCATGGAGGAGCTCGACCGACAGATTGTGCAGCTGCTCGTCAAGGACGGGCGGATGAGCTACACCGACCTGGGCAAGGCCACGGGCCTGTCCACCTCGGCGGTGCACCAGCGCGTGCGCCGGCTCGAACAGCGGGGCGTGATCCGGGGCTACGGGGCGGTCGTGGACCCCGAGGCGGTCGGGCTGCCGCTCACCGCGTTCATCTCGGTGAAGCCGTTCGACCCGAGCGCCCCGGACGACATCGCGGAGCGCCTCGCCGGCGTCCCCGAGATCGAGGCCTGCCACAGCGTCGCCGGAGACGAGAACTACATCCTCAAGGTCCGCGTCGAGACCCCCCTCGAGCTGGAGAACCTGCTCACCCGGGTCCGCTCCCTCGCCGGCGTCTCCACCCGCACCACGGTCGTCCTCTCCACCCCCTACGAGGCCCGCCCGCCCCGCATCTGACCCCGAGACGCCCGCGGCGGCTCCCCCGCAGCGCGACATTTGGGACCCCGGCACCGGACCGGGACACCCCGCGCGGGAGACTGTCCCCATGAGCACGCCCCCCAGCACCCGTACCGTCCTCCTGCGCCGCGGCGAGGTCCACAGTCCCGCCGACCCCTTCGCCACCGCCATGGTCGTGGAGGCCGGGCACGTCGCCTGGGTCGGCTCGGAAGGCGCGGCGGACGCGTTCGCGGACGGGGTCGACGAGGTGGTCGACCTCGACGGGGCGCTCGTCACCCCGGCGTTCACCGACGCCCATGTGCACATGACCTCGACCGGACTGGCCCTGACCGGTCTCGACCTGACCGGCGCCCGTTCCCGCGCCGAGGCCCTCGCCCTCGTACGGCGGCACGCCGACGACCACCCCGAGGACCGGGTGCTGCTCGGTCACGGCTGGGACGCCGCGCGCTGGCCCGAGGACCGTCCGCCGTCGCGCGGCGAGCTCGACGAGGCCACCGGCGGCCGCCCCCTGTACCTGTCCCGCATCGACGTGCACTCCGCCGTCGTCACCACCGCCCTGCTCGACCTGGTGCCCGGCGTCGCGGACCGCCCCGGCTTCAGCCCCGACGGGCCGCTCACCCGCGACGCCCACCACGCCGTCCGGGCCGCCGCTCTCGGCGCGGTCGGCTCCCGGCAGCGCACCGAGGCCCAGCGCGCCGCCCTGCGCCGGGCCGCCTCCCTCGGCATCGGCTCCGTCCACGAGTGCGGCGGCCCCGACATCTCCTCCGAGGACGACTTCACCGGACTCCTCGACCTCGCCCGCTCCGAGCCGGGCCCGCGCGTCGTCGGCTACTGGGCCGACCGCGACATCGAGCGCGCCCGCGGCCTCGGCGCGCTCGGCGCCGCCGGAGACCTCTTCGTGGACGGCGCCCTCGGCTCGCACACCGCGTGCCTGCACGAGCCGTATGCCGACGCCGCGCACACCGGCACCGCCTACCTGAGCGCCGAGGACGTGGCCGCCCACGTCGTCGCCTGCACCGAGGCCGGACTCCAGGCCGGCTTCCACGCCATCGGCGACGCCGCGGTCACCGCCGTCGTCGACGGGGTGCGCGCCGCCGTCGACAAGGTGGGCCCCGCCCGCGTACGGGCCGCCCGGCACCGCGTCGAGCACGCCGAGATGCTCAGCCCCGAAAGCGTCGCCGCCTTCGCCGAGTTCGGCCTCACCGCCTCCGTGCAGCCCGCCTTCGACGCCCTGTGGGGCGGCGCGGACGGCATGTACGCCGACCGGCTCGGCGCCGAGCGCGCCCGCGCCCTCAACCCGTACGCGGCCCTGCTGCGGGCCGGCGTGCCGCTCGCCTTCGGGTCCGACAGCCCCGTCACTCCGCTCGATCCGTGGGGCACCATCCGCGCCGCCGCCTTCCACCGGACGCCCGAGCACCGGGTCTCCGTGCGCGCCGCCTTCACCGCGCACACCCGTGGCGGCTGGCGCGCCGTCGGCCGCGACGACGCGGGCATGCTCGTGCCCGGCGCCCCCGCCGACTACGCCGTCTGGCGCACCGACGAGCTGATCGTGCAGGCGCCCGACGACCGGGTGGCCCGCTGGTCCACCGACCCGCGCTCCGGCACGCCCGGCCTGCCCGACCTCACGCCCGGCGCCCAACTGCCGGTCTGCCTGCGGACGGTGGTCTCCGGCCAGACCGTCTTCGTACGGCCGGAAGAGTGATGTGCGCGGGCGGTGTGCGACCCGCTCCGGATCGGCACCGTCCCGCACGACCTGCGCATCCTCGGCCCTGACCAGGCGAGTTCACGAAGAGTCGCAGGTCAATCGGCTGTTGACAGGACGCGGAGGTCGGCCGGTAGGTTCTGCCGGGTCCACCACCTCCAGGTACGACCGGGGAATTCCGCGCAGTCGTCGAACGCAGCTGGACCACGGGGTGATGCGCCCACCGGCGCACCACCGGCGAGGTCCGGGACCGGCGCCCGCGCCACGGGGCGCCGGAACGTTCCGGCCGGTCGGCCAGGTGCGACCCGGGTGGGGCCCGGGCGTTCAGTAGACAACGGCTCTCGGTCGATCCGCAGCCAGCGGGTCCCAGGTCGGCCCGAAGGACGCCCGGCCCCGATCCGCAGTGAGACGCGCTCGCTATGGTGGTCCCCTTGTGAACGAAGTGAAGGGGAATCTGTGAACGACGGCGGTGGGCGCACGGTCGGCCCTCTGGGCACGGCCTTGGTGATCATTCCGACCTACAACGAGGCGGAGAACATCAAGACCGTCGTGGGCCGCGTCAGGGCCGCCGTGCCCGCGGCCCACGTGCTCGTCGCCGACGACAACAGCCCCGACGGGACCGGCAAGCTCGCCGACGAACTCGCGGCCGCCGACGACCAGGTCCACGTCCTGCACCGCGCCGGCAAGGAGGGCCTCGGCGCCGCCTATCTCGCGGGCTTCGCCTGGGGCATGGAGCACGACTACGGCGTCCTGGTCGAAATGGACGCCGACGGCTCCCACCAGCCCGAGGAACTGCCCCGGCTGCTCACCGCGCTCAAGGGCGCCGACCTCGTGCTCGGCTCGCGCTGGGTGCCCGGCGGGCGGGTCGTGAACTGGCCGAAGTCCCGCGAGTTCCTCTCGCGTGGCGGTTCCACGTACTCCCGGCTGGTGCTCGACGTGCCGATCCGGGACGTCACCGGAGGCTTCCGCGCCTTCCGCCGCGAGACCCTCGAAGGCCTCGGCCTCGACGACGTGGCCTCGCAGGGCTACTGCTTCCAGGTCGACCTGGCCCGACGGTCGGTCAAGGCCGGCTACCACGTGGTCGAGGTGCCCATCACGTTCGTGGAGCGCGAACTGGGCGACTCCAAGATGAGCAAGGACATCGTCGTGGAGGCCCTGTGGCGGGTCACCGCGTGGGGACTGGGGGAGCGTGTGGGCAAGGTCGTCGGCCGGCGCCCGGAGAGCCGCTGAGCGCCTTCTGGGTGTTTTTTCGCGCTCGTCGATCTTGATCCCCCGCTTACGCCACTTGGACGCCGCCCCAGGCACACTGGGGACATGACCACTGGCACTCCGCCCCGGCGCTCCCGGGTCCGCAGGTTCCTCCCGCTCGGCGTCGCCGCCTGGGCGGTCCTCGAGGTCTGGCTGCTCATGCTGGTGGCCGGGGCGGCCGGCGGTTTCACCGTCTTCCTGGTCCTCGTGGCCGGTCTCGTCCTCGGCGCCGTCGTGATCAAGTCGGCGGGCCGCCGCGCGTTCCAGAACCTGAGCGAGACGATCCAGCGCGCGCAGACGAACCCGGCGGCGGAGCCCGCCGAGCCGCGCTCACAGGGCAACGGGCTGCTGATGCTCGCCGGACTCCTCCTGATGATCCCCGGCCTGCTCACCGACGCCCTCGGCCTGCTGCTCCTCGTGCCCCCGGTGCGCGGCGCCCTGAGCCGGTACACGGAGCGGGCGGTCGAGCGCCGGATGAGCACGGCGACCGAGGGCACACTGGGCAGCGCCTTCCAGCAGGCGCGGATGCGTCAGCCGGGCACGACCGTGATCCAGGGCGAGGTGGTCCGCGAGGACGAGCGCCAGGGATCCCACCGGGACGACTCGGGGCCGCGCCCGCCGATCATGCCGTCCTGACGACCGACGCGCCCTGCGGACAGGGCGGAAACGACGCGCCCTCCGGACAGGGCGGAAATACGGGGCGGAAACGGCCTGGGGCCGGACACACGGTGTGTGTCCGGCCCCAGGCCGTTGAACGAACTGCTTGCGGGATCCCGCAGGGTCACGCGGACTTGCGGCTGTCCCTCGGGTGAACCGCGATGTTCATCGCGCCCGAGCGCAGCACCGCCAGGCGCTCCTCGAGGACCTCTTCGAGCTCCTCGCGGGTGCGCCGCTCCATCAGCATGTCCCAATGCGTGCGGGCGGGCTTCGCCTTCTTCTCCTCAGGGCCGTCACCGTCGACCAGAAGTGCCTGGGCCCCGCAGACCTTGCACTCCCACTCCGCCGGAATTTCGGCCTCCACCGAGAAGGGCATCTCAAAGCGATGCCCCTTCTCGCATGCGTACTCCACGGCCTGGCGAGGGGCCAGGTCGATGCCGCGGTCCGTCTCGTAGCTGGTCACTACGAGGCGTGTGCCGCGAAGAGCTCGCTCACTCATGAATCGTGCCTCCCGGGCTTGTCGCCCACAGGACAGGTGTCGCTGTCGTCGTCATCCGGTCAACGTCCGGTCGGCGGTAAAGATTCCCGTTCCGGGTCATGCGTCGCCGTCGTAGCCGCCCCTTGTTGTACCCACCTGCGCCCGGTTTGTCACATCTGACACCAGATGTCACCTAGCGTTTGTCAGACTTGACGTGCAGTAACGGTACGCCTGGCAGGCCAACCGCGTACACTACCGGCCTTTGCCGCCCGGCGCTAAATCCTGCTGGGTACGGGATTGCCCGCGTCGCGCACCGCCTGCCGCACCGGCACCCGCGCGAGCAGCACGAAACCGAGCGCGAAGAACGCCACCAGCGACACGATCGCGTCCCGGTAGCTGCCCGTCAGCTGGTAGGCGAGCCCGAACACCAGGGGCCCCAACCAGGACATCCCCCGGTCGCTCATCTCGTACGCGGAGAAGTACTCGGCCTCCTTGCCCGCCGGCACCAGATGCGAGAACAGGGAGCGCGACAGGGCCTGCGTGCCGCCCAGGACCAGGCCGATCCCGACCGCGAGTGCGAAGAACCACACGGGCGCGCCCGCCGGGAGGAAGTAACCCGCCCCGATCGTCACCGTCCACGCCACGAGCGACCCCAGGATCGTGCGCTTGCCGCCGTACCTGCGGGCCAGCCGGCCCATGGCGAGGGCGCCCACCACCGCCAGGACCTGCACGAGCAGCACCGCCACGATGAGCGTGGACTGCTCCAGCTCCAGCTCCTCGGAGCCGTAGACGGAGGCCTGCGAGATCACCGTCTGCACGCCGTCGTTGTAGACCAGATAGGCGAGCAGGAAGGACAGCGTCAGAGGATGGCGGCGCATGTCCTTCAGGGTGGCCTTCAACTGGCGCAGCCCCGGTGTCGTGCGCGCGGCCGCGTCCGCGGCGCTCCGGTCACGCAGACGGCGCAGCGGGACCAGGGTGAACGCGCCCCACCACAGTCCCGCCGTGGCCAGACAGATCCGTACCGCCGCCGACTCCGAGACACCGAAGGCGTCGTGGTTCAGGTACAGCACCAGGTCGAGCACGAGCACGAGCGCGCCCGAGGCGTAGCCGAAGGCCCACCCGCGCGTGGAGACCGCGTCGCGCTCCTCCGGGGGCGCGATCTGCGGCAGGTAGGCGTTGTAGAGCACCATCGAGACGGCGAGCGAGGCGTTCGCCACCACCAGGAGGGCGCCGCCCAGCAGATAGCGGTGGCCGTCCAGGAAGAACATCCCGGTCGTCGCCGCCGCTCCCGTGTACGCGGAGACCGCGAGCAGCGGCTTCTTGCGGCCCGAACGGTCGGCGGCCGCGCCCGCCAGCGGCATGACGAAGACCGAGAGGAGCACCGAGAGCGAGACGGAGTAGGCGAAGAACGAGCCCGCGCTGACGGGGATCCCGAGCGGATGCACATAGCCGTCCGCGTCCGCCGCGGACTTGGCGACCGCGGTGAGGTACGGCCCCAGGAACACCGTCAGGACGCTGGTGGAGTACACCGAGCAGGCCCAGTCGTAGAAGTACCAGCCGCGCTGTTCGCGCCGGCGTGCGGCGAGCGTCTCGACGCCCGGCCCCATGTCCCGCACGGTCTCGGTCCCCACCCGTGCCCCCCTCGCAGTCCCCGTGTTCCCGGAGCGCCGCCGGCGTCAGGCCCAGGTGCCCAGGTCCTTGAGGACGTCGCGCAGCGTCTCGATGTGATCGGAAACTATGCCATCGACCCCGAGGGCGAGAAGGCGTCGCATCTCGCTCTCCTCGTTCACCGTCCACACGTGCACCTGAAGCCCGCGCGCGTGGGCGGCGCGCACGAAGCGCCGGTCCACCAGACGCACCCCGTACTGCGCGGCCGGCACCTGCGCGCACACCGCCGAGCGGTCCAGCGGGGCCGGTATCCCGTAGGAGCGCAGCCGCAGGCCCGCGATGCCCGCGGTGCCGTACGAGGTGGCCAGGCGGGGGCCCGCCAGGGTGCGGGCGCGGGCGACGCGGGACTCGGAGAAGGAGCCGACGCAGACGCGGTCCCACGCGTGCGTGCGCGCGATCAGGTCGAGGAGCGGGGCCAGCGCGGGCTCCGCCTTCACGTCCACGTTCCAGCGGACGCCGGGGAAGGTCTCCAGGAGTTCCTCGAAGAGCGGCACCGGCTCGCGGCCCGCCACGCGCGCGTGCCGCACGTCGTCCCACGGCAGCTCGGCGATCCGGCCCTGCCCGTCGGTCACCCGGTCCAGCGTCGCGTCGTGGAACGCGACGAGCCGCCCGTCGGCGGTGGCGTGCACGTCCGTCTCGATGTAGCGGTAGCCGAGGCCGACGGCGCGGCGGAATGCGGCGACCGTGTTCTCCAGGCCGTCCGCCGCCCCGCCGCGATGGGCGAGGGCGAGCGGGCCGGGATGGTCGAGATAGGGATGGCGTACGGGCGCGGTCACTTGCGCAGTATCGCCCGAACGGATGACGAGCCGGCGACCACTCCGGAACCGCCCGGGGACGTGGGGCCGGCGAAGACGCGCAGGAAGAACTGGGCCAGCGGGCCGATCGCCAGGGCATAGGCGACCGTGCCGACGCCGATCGTGCCGCCCAGGGCGAAGCCGGTGGCGACGACGGCGAGCTCGATCACCGTGCGCATCAGGCGGATGGAGCGGCCGGTGCGGTGGTGCAGGCCCGTCATCAGGCCGTCGCGCGGGCCGGGGCCGAACCGGGCCGCGATGTAGAGGCCCGTCGCCACGCCGTTCAGCACGATCGCGGCCACGAGGAGCGGGATCCGCAGCGCGAGGGCGTGCACGTCGGGCACCAGGGTGAGCGTGCCGTCGATCGCCAGGCCCACCACGAAGACGTTCGAGACCGTGCCGAGGCCCGGCCGCTGGCGCAGCGGCACCCAGAGCAGCAGCACGATCGCTCCCACGATGATGGAGACGACGCCGATGGAGATACCGGTCAGTGCGGTCAGCCCCTGGTGCAGCACGCCCCACGGCTCCAGACCGAGCCCGGCCTCCACGAGCAGCGCCGAGCTGACGCCGTACAGGACCAGGCCCACGTAGAGCTGGACGAGCCGGCGGACCAGCGAGCCGCCGGACGCCGCGGAAGAACCCGAAGAACCCGAAGAACCGGAGGAGCCCGAAGAAGCGGGAGAGCCGGGAGAGCCGGGAGAGCCGGACAAGAAGTGCCCCCTGTAGTGGTGGTGGACTGACTCATGACACTCTGTGGCTCGGAAGTGGATGCCAACCATGGCCAATTCCGGGAAGGTGGACTGGACGTCATGGCCCAGTGGACTTCGGCGATCGGGTCGGCCCAGCTCGCCCGCCTGCTCACCTCGCAACAGCCGCGGCCGGCCGGCACCGGCGCCAAGCGCCCGCCCGCCTACCGCGCCCTCGCCGACGGCATCCGCCTGCTCCTGCTGGAGGGCCGGGTCACCGTGGCCACCCGGCTGCCCGCCGAGCGCGAGCTCGCCGTCGCGCTCTCCGTGAGCCGCACGACCGTGGCCGCCGCCTACGAGGCGCTGCGCGGCGAAGGATTCCTGGAGTCCCGCAGGGGAGCCGGCAGCTGGACCGCCGTGCCCGCGGGCAACCCGCTGCCCGCGCGCGGCCTGGAGCCGCTGCCGCCCGAGTCCCTCGGCTCGATGATCGACCTGGGCACCGCGGCCCTGCCGGCGCCCGAACCGTGGCTCACCCGCGCCGTCCAGGGCGCCCTGGAGGAGCTGCCCCCGTACGCGCACACGCACGGCGACTACCCGGCCGGGCTGCCCGCGCTCCGCTCGATGATCGCCGACCGCTACACGGCGCACGGCGTCCCGACCATGCCCGAGCAGATCATGGTCACCACCGGCGCGATGGGCGCCATGGACGCGATCTGCCACCTGTTCGCGGGCCGCGGCGAACGCGTCGCCGTCGAGTCGCCCTCGTACGCGAACATCCTGCAGCTCATGAAGGAGGCGGGCCTGCGGCTCGTGCCCGTCGCCATGGCGGACGGGCTGGGCGGCTGGGACCTCGACCGGTGGCGGCAGGTCCTGCGCGACGCCGCCCCGCGCCTCGCCTACGTGGTGGCCGACTTCCACAACCCCACCGGAGCGCTCGCCGACGAGGAGCAGCGCCGCTCCCTGGTGGACGCCGCCCGGTCGGCCGGCACGGTGCTCGTCGTCGACGAGACCATGACCGAGCTGTACTTCGACCCGGAGCTGGAGATGCCGCGCCGGGTGTGCGCCTTCGATCCGGCGGGCTCCACGGTGATCACGGTCGGCTCCGCCAGCAAGGCGTTCTGGGCGGGCATGCGCATCGGCTGGGTGCGGGCCGCCCCGGACGTCATCCGCAGCCTGGTCGCCGCGCGCGCCTACGCGGACCTGGGCACCCCGGTCCTGGAGCAGCTGGCCGTGAACTGGCTGATGCACACCGGGGGCTGGGAGGAGGCCGTCGAGCTGCGCCGCGGCCAGGCCCGGGAGAACCGGGACGCGCTGGTGACAGCCGTGCGCCGGGAGCTGCCCGACTGGGAGTTCGACGTGCCCGACGGGGGTCTCACGCTCTGGGTGAAGGCCGGCGGCCTGTCGGGCTCGCGCCTGGCCGCGCTGGGAGAGCGGGTCGGGGTGCGGGTGCCGTCGGGGCCGCGGTTCGGCGTCGACGGCGCCTTCGAGGGGTACGTACGGCTGCCGTTCACGGTCGGCGGTGCGGTGGCCGACGAGGCGGCGCTGCGGCTCGCGGCGGCCGCCCGGCTGGTCCGCGACGGTCAGGGTGCGGGCGGGGACGTGCCGCGCACCCTGATCGCGTAGCGGCTTTCTCTAGCGCTCGGCCAGCGCCTCGGCCTCGTCCGCGGTGCTCGGCTCCGGCACCGCCTCGACGGCGCTGTCGCCGGGCGTGACCCGCTCGGGCAGCAGCGCGAGGACCGCCTGCCGGTGCGTCTCGCTCGTCGCCTCGTCGTACGGGTCCGAGGTGGCCGGCACCTGGAGGCGGTGGACCGGGCCCGTGCCGAGGCGGGCGTACCCGCGGCCGGCCGGGACGTCGTCCGCGGGAGTGGTCCGCGGCAGCGTGCCGAGGACGTCGCGCATCTCCTCGTCGCAGGCCGGGCCGAGCAGCACGCGCGCGCGGGTGTGCTGCCGCACGGGCTCGCTCAGGGCGTCGAGGCTGTCGAGCTGCTCCGCGACGACCACCGTGACCCCGGCCGCCCGGCCGTGCCGCAGCGGGACCTGGAGCAGCGTCTGCGGGTCCGTGCGCCCGTCGGCGGCCGCGAGGTGCCCGAGGGCGCCGGGGCGGTCGAGGAGGATCCACAGCGGGCGCCGCACGTCGTCCGGCACCGGGTGCCCGGCCTGCCGCGCCCGGTTCGCCGCGATGAGCCGGCGCTCCGTCTCGTGAGCGGCCCATTCGAGGCTGGCGAGCGCGCCCGCGAGCCCGCACTCCACCGCGAGCACCCCGGAGCGCCCGACCAGGCACGCGTAGTCGCCGGTGCCGCCGCCCTCGACGACCAGCACGTCGCCGTGGCGCAGTGCCTGGAGCGCCACGGAGCGCATCAGGGAGGTGGTGCCGCTGCCGGGCCGGCCGGCGATCAGCAGGTGCGGCTCGGTGGAGCGCGGCCCGGTGCGCCAGACGACGGGCGGCACGTCGTGCTGCTCGTCGCCGTCCAGGACGGGGAGCGTGCGCTGCACGGCGGTCCCGTCGGTGAAGCCGAGCACCGTCTCGCCGGGGGACGTGACGAAGCGCTGGGCGGCGATCGTGGTGGTGAGCGGGGCGAGGACGGTCACCGTGAGGTGGTTGGCCTCCTCGTCCCACTGGAAGTGGTACTCACGGCCCCGGCCCAGCTTCGCGTGGAGCAGCTGCTCGATCCGGGCACGGGACTCCGCCTCCCCGTCGGTGAAGTAGGCGGGGTAGCGGATCGAGAGCCGGTCGAAGCGACCGTCCCCGTCGAAGTCGTACGTCTCGAAGGCCTGCTCCCAGGCGCCGCCGTGGGCGTACAGGGGGCTCGGGTCCTCGGGGACCGAGAAGTACGGGACGAGTGCCTCGTAGACCGCGCTCAGGCGCTGCACCTGTGAGGCGTCGGGGCCGGTCTGCACCGGCGGCTTGGGATCGCGGCCCTTCCAGCCGGCGGCCGCCATGAGCGCGATGAGCGCGAGCAGCGGCCCGTACGGGATGAACACCACGACCAGGATCACTGCCCCCACCAGGAACAGCAGCGGTCCGCGCTTGTCCTTGGGGGTCTCGACCCACTTGCGCCGCCCGGCGGCAGCCAGCCGGCGCAGTCCACGGGTGACCGTGATGAGGGGATGGAGGACGTCGGTGGCGCCGTCGGCGGCCGTCCGGGCCATTTCCCGGCTCCGGGCGATGGATGCGCTGCCGGTGCTCAGAATGCGGGGGAGTGGACGCCTGGCCACGTCGGTCTCCTGAAGGTGAGTGCGGGTGGGTGGGCCGTCAGAACTTGATCCCGCCGAGCAGGCTGGCGAGGCTCTGCCCGCCCGCCTTGATGCTCGGGGCGATGGCCGTGCCCGCCAGGTAGAAGCCGAAGAGGGCGCAGACGAACGCGTGTGAGGCCTTCAGTCCGTCCTTGCGGAAGAACAGGAAGACGATGATGCCGAGCAGCACGACGCCCGAGATGGACAGGATCATGAGGGATCTCCTGGTTGGTGGGGACAGTCACCATGAGTACTTCCAGGCTCACAGTATGTATCTATACGACAAAAGGTGCAAACGGGTGGAAATTTATTCATTTCACCCGTTCGATGCCCCGCGGGGGTGAGACGGGGGCGGGGTGTGGGGACTGGTTGATCTTTGCCTCGACGGGGTCGGGTCATGTGCCCGGAGGGGCAGTACCCTGGCGATTCACTCGTACGGCCGCACGGCCGTACCAGGCACGAATGACGAAAGGCGGTCCGGCAGATGAGCGAAGCCCCCGACCCCGAGGTCGTGGAGCTGGCCGGCAAGATCTTCGACCTCGCGCGCCGCGGTGACGCCGACGCGCTCGCGAAGTACGTGGACGCGGGCGTTCCGGCCAACCTGACGAACGACCGGGGCGACACGCTCGTCATGCTCGCCGCCTACCACGGGCACGAGGACGCCGTACGGGCCCTCGTCGCGCGCGGCGCCGATGTGAACCGCGCCAACGACAAGGGCCAGACCCCGCTCGCGGGCGCCGTCTTCAAGGGCGCCGACGCCGTGATCCGGGCTCTCCTGGACGGCGGAGCCGACCCCGCCGCGGGCACTCCCTCGGCGCTCGACACGGCCCGGATGTTCGGCAAGGCGGAGCTCCTGGAGCTGTTCGGAGCGTCCTGACGCACCGGCTTTGACCAGGCACTACGGGGGTGCAGGAAATGTGGTCGCGGTGGGTGGAACCGCTGGGTCATGATGACGGCGTGATTTACGGACGCGACGGCGGGGCAGGTGGTGCCCACGTGCCGCGCGGCCCGTAGCCGGCCCGGTTCCGGGCCTTGGACGAGAGGCAGAGAGATGGTCTACAGCAAGCAAGAGACGGCGGGCGCTCCGACGTGTTGTCGCGTGACCAGGTAGTTGCAGGTTCCCGGTTGCGTCGACGCTTGATGTGAGGCTGTTTCCCATGTTCGAACCGGTCATAGCGCCCAGCGGTACGCTGCTCGGCCTGCTGCAGAGGGGCCGCGGCGACGGCACCCTGCACGCGCTGACGGCGCCGCGGGACGAGGCGCTCGCGGCTCTCAATCACTGTGTACTGAGCGACCCCCGCCACGACTGGCAGGTGGAGAACCGCTCGCTGTACTACGCCCGTCTCTACCTCGACCTCCACGGCGAGCTCGAGGAGATCGAGCGGCACCTCTTCGACCCCGAGGACCTCGTCGACACCGAGGAGTCCCGCACGGGGCTCGCCCTCGCCGTCCTCGGCCACCTCGCCTCGTACGGAAGGCGGGACGCCCTCGAGCTGCTCCGCAGGTACGCGGCGTTCGGCGGGAACTGGACGTGGGCGCTCGACGAGCTCGCCCTGCGGGACGACGACGCGGGCCTGCGCGCCCTCGCCCTGCCCGTCCTCGCGCGCTTCCCCGAGCACGCCGAGGCCGAGCTCGTGGCCGCCGTGCGCGACGCCTTCGAGCCACGGCCCTGGCGGCTGTGGGCCGAGGACCCGCGCCCCGAGGTGGGCGCCCGCGTGCGGGCCGCCCAGGAGGCCGGCTCCTTCGACCGCTGGCAGCGCCAGATGCGGCCCGCCGGACCCCGCCCCGGGTGGAGCGTCCAGGCCGTCTTCGACTGGGCGCAGGAAGGCCTCGAGCGCGGCGCACTGCTCCATGTGCCCGCCGCCCGCTGCCTGACCGCCGTCGCCGGGCCCGAGGACCGGCCCGAGATCGTGCGGGCCGCGCTCCACGGCCACGACGGCGCTCGCTGCACCGCCCTGCGCTACCTCGCCGACGCGCACGATCCCGAGGTGCTCGATCTCGTCGCCGCCGCCGTGGAGAGCCCCTCCCACACGGTGGTGGACGCCGCCCTCGACGCCTTCGAGCGGATGCGCAGCGTCGCCGCCGTCGAGCGCGCCCGGCAGTGGGCCCGCCGGCCCGACGCCCTCGGCGCCGCCGCCGGCCGCGTCCTCGCCTGCAGAGGCGCCGCCCAGGACGGCGAGCTCGTCCTGTGGGCCCTGCGCGAGGCCGTCCGCGGCGACGGCTACGACGGCCCCACCCTCTGGCCCCTCGTCGACGGGGCGGGCCGCCTCGGCATCGCCTGCGCCGCCCCCGTGCTGCGCCACGTCTACCGCGAGACGGCCTCCTCCCATCTGCGCGGCCGCGCCGCCCGCGCCCTCGCCGCCACCGACCCCTCCTTCGCCGCCGGCTTCGCCGTCGAATGCCTGTGGGACTGCGAGGAGTCCACCCGCGAGATCGCCGCACGGCACGCCGAGACCGGCGACGCCCGCGTCGTCGACCAGCTGCGCCGCCTCGCCGCCGACCCGGCCGAGGAGGCCGAGGTGCAGACCGCCGTACGCAGCCGCATCGGCCCCGACGCACCGGCTCTGTGAGCCGCTGAGACCCGGGAGGTGGCCCGCCGGTCGGGGGGCCGCCTCCCGGCGTTTCCCGGGCCGTTCCCCGGGCCGCGCAACGCTCACGGGACGTTCCCCGCCAGGAAAGATCCACGTCGACGCGACCACGTCCGGCCCGGCGACAACACCCGTATGCGTGTCGTCATCGTGACCGAGTCCTTCCCTCCCGACCTCAACGGTGTGGCGCACTGCGCCCTGCAGACCGCACGGCACCTCGCCGCCCGCGGACACGATCCCCTCGTCGTCGCCCCGGCCACCGCCGCCGGGCCCGAGGCGGACGCCGGAGCCCCCTGCCCCGTCGTCCGCGTCCCGTCCCTCCCGCTGCCCGGCTACCCGCAGGTCCGCGTCGCCCTCCCCAGCCGCCGCATCGCCCAGGCCCTGGTCGCGCACCGGGCCGAACTCGTCCACCTGGCCGGGCCGTTCGTGCTCGGCGTGCGCGGCATGGCCGCCGCCGCCCGGCACCGCGTCCCCGCCGTCGCCGTCTACCAGACCGACCTCGCCGGCTACGCCCGTACGTACATGGGGGCGGGGGAGGGCACCGCCTGGCGGCGCCTGCGCAGTGTGCACGCCGCCGCCGACCGCACCCTGGCCCCCTCCAGCGCCGCCCGGCGCGACCTGGAGGCGCACGGCGTGCCCCGCGTGCGCCTGTGGCCGCGCGGCGTCGACTCCGTACGCTTCCGGCCCGAACGGCGCGACCCGGCGCTACGGGCCGCGCTCGCCCCCGGAGGGGAACTGCTCGTCGGCTACGTGGGCCGGCTCGCCCCCGAGAAGCAGGTCGAACTCCTCGCCCGCACCTGCGCCCTCGACGGCGTACGGGTCGTCGTCGTGGGCGACGGACCCAGCGAGACCCCGCTGCGCGCCGCGCTGCCCGGCGCCGTCTTCCTCGGCCGCCGCACCGGCGACGAACTCGCCCGCCTCTTCGCCTCGTTGGACGTCTTCGTGCACACCGGCCCCTACGAGACCTTCTGCCAGACCGTCCAGGAGGCCATGGCCTCCGGCGTCCCGGTCGTCGCCCCGGCCGCCGGCGGGCCCCTCGACCTCGTCCGGCACGGCCGCACCGGACTCCTCGTACCGCCCGGGGACGCCGACGCCGTGCGCGACGCCGTGTGGTCCCTCGCCGCCGACCCCGCCCTGCGCGCCGCCTACGGGAGCGCGGGCCGCGCCGCCGTCGCCGGACGCACCTGGGAGGCAGTAGGCGACCAGCTCGTCGAGCACTACGCCGAAGTGCTCCACGCCCGTGCGGCGGTGGCGGCATGAGCGGCGCCCTGCGGATCGTCCGCCTCGCCAACTTCGTCGCCCCCACGTCGGGCGGCCTGCGCACCGCGCTGCGGGAACTGGGCGCCGGATACCGGGCCGCCGGACACGAGCCCGTCCTCGTCGTCCCCGGCGAGCGCCACACCGACCGGGACACCGAACAGGGCCGCGTGATCACCCTGCCCGGCGCCCCGCTGCCCGGCACCGGCGGCTACCGCGTCCTGACCGACCGGCGGCGCACCGCCCGCCTCCTCGCCGGCCTGCGCCCGGACCGTCTGGAGGTGTCCGACCGCATGACCCTGCGCTGGACCGGTGAGTGGGCCCGCCGCGCGCGCGTGCCCGCCGTCATGGTCTCCCACGAGACCGCGCACGGCGTGCTGCGCACCTGGGGCCTGCCCGAACCCGCCGCACGCCGCGCCGCCGACGCGCTCAACTCCCGTACGGCGCACGCCTACGCGCGCGTGGTGTGCACGACCGAGTGGGCCGAGCGGGAGTTCGTCCGGATCGGCGCGCGCAACGTCGTGCGGGCGCCCCTCGGCGTCGACCTCGTCCACTGCCGGCCCGAGCGGCACGACGCCGGGGTCCGGGCCCGGTACGCGCGCGAGGACGAGACCCTCCTGGTGCTGTGCACCCGGCTCTCCGTCGAGAAACGCCCCGGCGTCGCGCTCGACGCGCTGGCCGCCCTGCGGAGCGCCGGGGTCCCCGCCCGGCTCGTCGTCGCGGGCGACGGTCCGCTGCGGGCCCGGCTCGAACAGCGCGCCGCGGCCGGGCGCCTGCCCGTCACGTTCCTCGGGCACCTCGCCGACCGGGCCGCCCTCGCCGCGCTCCAGGCGAGCGCCGACGTCTGCCTGGCGCCGGGTCCCGCCGAGACCTTCGGCCTCGCCGCCCTGGAGGCCCTCGCCTGCGGCACCCCGGTCGTGGTCAGCGCCTCTTCCGCCCTCCCGGAGGTGGTCGGCCCGGCGGGCGCCGTCGCGGCCGATCACGGGGCCGCGTTCGCGGCGGCGGTGCGGGAGGTGCTGGGACGCCCCGCGCGGGGGCGCAGGGCGGCGGCACGCGCGCGTGCGGAGTCCTTCGGCTGGGACGCCGCGGTGGCCGCGTTCCTGGCCGCGCACGACGCCCCGCTGCGGGTGGCCGCCGCCGGACCTGTGCCCGAGGTGCTCAGGCCCGCCCGGAGGCCGGCCGACGTCCCGGAGCGGAGGGCGGCGTGAAGGCCCTGCGGTACACGGCCCTCGGGGACTCGCTCACCGAAGGCATCGGCGACTGTGTGGACGGAGCCTGGCGGGGCTGGGCGGCGCTGCTCGCCGGGGGCCTCGCGCCCGGGGGACAGCCCGTGGAATTCCACAACTTCGCGTCCAGTGGCGCCCAGACCGGCGACGTGCTCACCCGGCAGCTGCCCGCCGCGCTGGCCCTCGCCCCCGACCTCGCCTCCGTGATCGTCGGCGTGAACGACACCCTGCGCCGCACCTTCGACGTCCACGCCGTGGCCGCCCGGCTCGACGCGGTCTACGGGGCCTTCGGCGCGCGCGGCACGACCGTGCTCACCGCCTGCCTGCCCGACCCCGGCGCCCTGCTGGGGCTCCCCGGCGCCCTGGCCCGCCCGCTGGCGCGCCGCCAGGACGCGGTGAACTCCGTGGTCCACGCCCTCTCCGAGCGTCACGGAGCGCTCCATCTGCATGCCTGTGACGCCGAGTGGGTCGCCGACCGCGCCCTGTGGAGCGCGGACCGGCTGCACCCGGGGGAGCGCGGTCACCGGCTGTTCGCCGCCCGCGCGCACACCGTGCTGGCCGCCGCCGGGGTGGCCAGCGGACCCGCCCCGGACCTCGTGCCCGAGCGGCCCGCGCCGTCCCGAGCGGCCGGCCTGTGGTGGCTGGCGACCGCGGGCACCGGCTGGGTCGCCCGGCGCTGCACGGACCTGCTCCCGAACCTGCTGGCCCTGGCCGCCGACGAAGTCCGGCACGGGGTGCGGGGGACCGGCGCCCGGCTCGACGTACGCGCCTCGGCCGGGGTCGCCTCCGCACTGTCCTCCCTGACCGTCCGCGCCGGGCCCGAACCGCCCCGGATGCAGGCCGGCTAGCCCCGCGCTGGCGGGTGGAGCCGGCGGAAGTACGTCCAGCTGGTCTCGTTCGGCTCGCTCCATTTCTCCGGGGCGCGGGCGAACTCCGGGTGCCGCGCGGCCACGTACGCGCGCGTGCGCTCGGGAACCTCCTCGTACGCGCCGAGTTTGCGGCCCCGGCAGTGGAAGGTCAGCCCGCCCGGCCGCTGCCCCCGCTCCATCCAGGGCAGCCACGGGGACTGCCGGGTCCACGACATGGTCGCCGGGACGCTCGGCGCGGACCCGGCCAGATCGCCGCGGTCGGCGAAGAACTGGAAGAGCTCCAGGGCCCGGTAGGTGTCGCCGGAGGAGTGGACCGGGTAGTCGGCCACGGGCAGCGGCGAGGGGTAGGCGAGCGGGATCTCCAGGCTGAAGCAGACCTGCGCGCCCAGCTCGGTCGTCGGGACCGGGAAGGGGCGCCACTTCTGGTTCGCCGGATCGTTCCAGACGTGCACCACGGGAATGCCGCGCCAGGTCTCCAGGATCTCGCGGGTGGCCGGATCCAGGTAGAAGGCGGCCTCCCGGGACAGCAACTGATAGGCGTCCGGCCCCTGTCCGGTGTCCTCCACGAGGCGTGCGACATTGAACCCCTCGAAGCCGAAGAGACGCTCGTACGGCTCGTCCGGGGCCCAGGAGTACACGTCCCCCGACCACCAGTAGGTGACCTCCGCACCGTCGAGCGAGGCCCGGGTGCGGGCGAAGGAGCGGAGCCGGTCCGCGGGTGTCGTCGTCATGATCGGTACTCTGCGCGAGCGGCGCCCGCCCCGCCTCTTCCTTTGGGGCCTTTTTATGGGCCTCTTCCGGACACGTGGCCTTCTGGGCGGAGATCGTTCAACGATCCTCCGATACGCACGTTGTCTCGTTCCTGGATCTGCGCTTGAATGCGCCCGTGGCCACGGAAGACACGGAAGAACTGCACGCACTCGCGGACGACCGCGCGCTGCTGGGGCGCACCAGCACCGCGGAGCGCGTCGCCGACATCCTCCGGAGCCGGATCGCGGAGGGCTTCTTCCTGCCCGGCACCCGGCTCTCCGAGGACAGCATCGGCGGCGCCCTCGGCGTCTCGCGCAACACCCTGCGCGAGTCCTTCCGCCTGCTCACCCACGAGCGCCTGCTCGAACACCGGCTCAACCGCGGCGTGTTCGTCCGGGTCCTCAGCGTCGACGACGTCCAGGACATCTACCGCACCCGGAGCATGATCGAGTGCGCCGTCGTGCGCTCGCTCGGACAGCCGCCCTACGCCCTCGACCGCCTCGCCGCCGCCGTCGCCGAAGGGCAGCGCGGCGTCAAGAAGCGCGAGTGGAAGGTCGTCTCCACCGCCAACATCCACTTCCACCAGGAACTCGTCGCCCTCGCCGGCAGCGAGCGCACCGACGAACTGATGCGCAGCGTCCTGGCGGAACTGCGCCTCGCCTTCCACGTCGTCGACGACCCGCGCCGCCTCCACGAGCCCTACCTCGTCCGCAACCAGGAGATCGTCGACACCCTCGCCGAGGGCCGCCGGGACGCCGCGGAGCAGCTGCTCGCCGACTACCTCGACGACTCCCGCGTCGGCCTCGTCGAGGCCTACACCCAGCGCCTGCCGCACGAGGCGTAGCCCACCGCGCACCGCCCGCGGCGGCCGCTCGCCGGCCCAGGGCATTAGCGCCGTTTCGACCGTTGTCAGACCCAGCGCCTACTCTGTCCTGCGTGACTTCGCCTGCCACCACGGACTCCGCTCCGCCCCAGCTCAGCGCGGCGCCGCGACCCGCACCGGGCCCGGCCGCCGACGAAGGGCTCGCGCGGCGGCTGCGCGCGCTCGCCTGCACCGCGCCGCTGCACGACCTGGACGTGCGCAAGGCCAATCTCGCGGGCGAGTACTCGACGTACGGCATGGCCGAGGTGGCGCTCTCCGCGATCGACCTCGTCACGCTGAACATGGACTTCGACACGGGCGCCGACCACGAGCAGATAGTGGCCCGTCTGCTGCCCCGCGTCGCCGCCCAGGCCCCGGGCCGCCCCGCCGCCGAGCACGAGCGCGTGGCCCGCTGGGTCCTGGAGAACCTGATCAACGTGGGCAGTGTGGACCGCGGCTTCCGCGCGGTCTACGGCACCTTCGGCCCCGACGGCAGCTACGTCCGCAGGGACTACGACTTCAAGCTCATCGAGGAGGTCCCCGGCTACGGGGGCGGCGTCTACCTGCGCACCACCGACGAAGCGGTCAACGTGCTGGTGGGCGCCCTCGACACGGACGTGACCAGCGCCCAGATCGCCGCCGAGGTGAAGCTCGAGGTGCTGATCAGCCGCGGCCGCCTCGCCGACGCCCAGCTCGCCGCCGAGCAGGCCCGCTACCGGACGGTCCAGTACTCGGAGACCCTCCGCAAGGCCCTCGACGCCACCCGGCGCAACGTGCGGGCGGTCGACTGGCTCCAGGCCGTCCCCGACATGATCGCCGAGGCCCTCGACCACGTGGCCGACCGCTACCGCCACGAGAACGCGATCCTGACGAACATCCGCAAGGCACGCGACGAGTCGGAAGAGCCCGAGCACAAGCGCCGCGCCGCCGAGCTCGTCGACATCGTCAAGGACTGCATCCGCCGCCACACCCAGCTGCAGTCCCGCCTCCTGGAGGCCGGCCCGCTGTTCCGCGCCGAGCAGGACCGGCAGGCCTTCGCCGCCCCCACCACCCGCACCGGCCTCGACCTGTACGGACAGCTCGTCGCCCCGCTGCTGCCGCTCCCCGTGGAGAGCGCGATCAAGGTGACCGACGCCTTCTTCGCCCGCGGCACCGGCCTGCGCACCCCCGTCTCCGTCCGCGTCGGCGACCTCGTCGACATCCTGCTCACCCCGCCCCTGGAGCGCGAGCACCTCGGCGCCGAGATGCCCGAGCCCGACCTCATCGCCACGCCGGACGACAGCCGGTTCAGCGAGGAGCAGCTCGCGAGCGCCATGGAGCTGCTCGACCTGCCCTCCGACGCGCCCCGCCGCCTCTCGGGCCTGCTCGCCGAGGCCCGCACCCGCGATCCCGAACTGCCGTACCTGGTCGCCCTGCTGGCCGTCCACGCGGCGAGCCCGCCGGTCGGCACGGCCTACCGCCAGGGGGAGCCGAAGCTGCTGTTCGCCGTCGACGACGGCACCCAGCTCGACGATCCCGAGTTCGGCGGCGCCGACCTGATCGTCGGCACCGCGCTGCTCGACGCCGCCGGCATGGCCGCCGACCGGACGGAGGCCGCATGACGCGCGCCGCCCGGCACGCCCCCGTAGACACCGCCGGGCCCGTCCCCGGTCGCACCGCCGCAGCAACCGCAGGATCCGCAGGAACCACCGAGGAGCACCGCCCGTGACCGAGCACCCCGAAGAGCACGCCGAGTGGGGCGAGCCCGAGGCACCCGGCACCGGACCGGTCAGGGCCCCCGCGTCCGTCACCCCGGCCGACGCCGCCGACGCGGCCCGGCTGGTCTCCTTCGGCCTGCAGCCCAAGCTCCAGCCCTCCCGTGACCAGGAGTACGCCGAACTGCTGCGCCGCTACCGGGAGGACCCCGCGTTCGCCCGGCTCGCCGACGCCGTCGCCACCGGCCTCGGCCTCGTCGTCCTGGAGGTGTCCCCGCGCGCGGGCATGGCCGTCACCGCCGCCGAGGACTCCGTCTTCGCGGTCCGTATGGGCGACTACGCGCGCCGCACCGCCGCCGACTCCACCGACCGCTTCCTGCACGGCCTCGCCCACCTCGCCGTCGCCGCGCTCGCCTTCCCCCGCCCCGAGGACCTCGCCGACGACGGCTACATCGGCCGCGTGAGTGTCAACGGGGTGGACGCCTTCGTCCGCCAGGCCTGCACCAAGCTGGAGGAGCGCGCCGAGGAGGAGGGGGAGAACACGGACCCGGCGACCGACGCCCCCGGCCTGGAGGCCGCCTGGCGGATCTGGGCCCGGCGCAGCTCCACCGGCGCCACCAAGGACGCGCGCAGACTCGCCGGTTCGACCACCGGCATCGTCGGCAAGGCGCTCGCCTTCCTCACCGACTCCGGCTTCCTGCAGCGCACCGGGGACGACGGCGGCGGCACCTACCGCACCACCGCGCGCTACCAGCTCCAGGTCCGCGACATGGCCGGCACCGCCGCCATGGCCGAGCTCCTCGAGCTGGGCGTGGTCCCGGTGACCGACGGCTCCGCCACCCTGCTGCCGCCCATGGACGAGGAAGCGGCCGGGCTCGTCGCCGACGCCGGCCTGCCCTTCCACTCCTGACCCGGCGTCCCCCCACCTGAACTTCCGTACCTACCACGAGAGTCCGCCATGTACGAGCTGTCCCGGGTCCGCCTCTACTCCATCGGGCCTGCCGGTGCGCGCTACGCCGACACCGTGCTCGACCTGCGGGGAGTGGGCGCGCCGGTGCCCGACCCCGCGCCCCAGCAGGCGGAGTTCTTCGAGGACGAGCCCGTCGGCCCGCCGCGCCGCCCCGCGCCCGCCGGCGTGCTCTTCCTGGAGAACGGCGGCGGCAAGTCGGTCCTGCTCAAGCTGATCTTCTCCGTGATGCTCCCAGGCCACCGGAACACGCTGGGTGGCGCCAGCTCCGGCGTGCTGCGCAAGTTCCTCCTCGCCGACGACTGCGGACACGTCGCCCTGGAATGGCAGCACACCCTCACGGGCGAGCTCGTCGTGGTCGGCAAGGTCAGCGAATGGCGCGGCCGTCAGGTCTCCAACGACCCGCGGAAGTTCGCCGAGGCCTGGTACTCCTTCCGGCCGGGCCCCGGCATGAGCCTGGACGCGCTGCCCGTCGCCGAGGCCAGTGCCGTGCGCCCCGTCGCCGAGGGTGCCTCCGGCGCCCAGGGCCGCCGCCGCACCATGAAGGGCTTCCGCGACGCCCTCACCGAGGCGGGCAAGGCGTACGCCCACCTGGAGGTGCACTGGGAGGAGATCCACGACCGGTGGAACGAGCACCTCGGCGACCTGGGCCTGGACCCCGAACTGTTCCGCTACCAGCGGGAGATGAACGCGGACGAGGGCGAGGCCGCCGGCCTGTTCGCCGTCAAGAAGGACTCCGACTTCACCGACCTGCTGCTGCGCGCCGTCACCGACACCCGCGACACGGACGGCCTCGCCGACCTCGTGGGCGGGTTCGGGAACAAGCTGGGACGGCGTGCCGAGCTGATCGCCGAGCGCGAGTTCACCGCCGGCTCCGTCGACCTGCTCACCCGCATCGTCGAAGCCGCCGACACCCGCTCCCGCACCCGTGACATCCACACCGCCGCGGAGCGCCGCACCCGCACCCTCGCCCGCCGCCTCTCCGCCCGCGCCGCCGTCGAGCGGGGCCGCGCCGGTGACCTCGCACAGCAGGTCACCGCCGCCGCCCACACGGTCACCGGCGCCGACACCGCCCGCGAGCGCAGCGCCCTGATCGCGGCCGAACTGGCCTACCGGCACGCCTCCCTGGCGCTCGCCGGAGCCGAGAAGGCCGCCGCCGCCCAGAAGCGCGAACTGGCCGACGCCCGCACCCTGTACGCCGCCTGGCAGGCCGCCGAGGCCGTGCTGCGCCACCGCGCCGCCGCCGACCGCTCCGCGCGCGTGGCCGTCGCCATCCGCGAGGCCGAGCGCGACGCGGCCCCCGCCCTCGCCGCCCGGGCCAAGGCCGCCGCCGATCTCGTACGGGCCCTGCACGGCGCCGCCGGGAAGGCGGAGGCGCACGCCGACGAGGAAGAGGCGCGCTCCGCCGTCCTCCAGGAGGCCGGTGAGACCGCGCACCGCGACGCGACCGCCGCCGCCACCGAGGCCCAGCGCGCCCGCAGCGAGCTCGGGCACCTGCGCCAGCGTCTGGCCGAGGTCGAGCAGGAGACCGCCGAGGCGGTCCGGGCCGGCTGGATCGACGACAGCGCGCCCGACGTCGACCCGGCCCGCGCCGCGCTCGCCGCCGCGGACGCCGAGAAGTCCACCGTCGCCGCCTGGGACACCGCCCGCGAAGCCGCCCGCCGTGCCACCGAGCACGCGCGCGAGGCCGCCGCCGCGGAGGCCCGCGCCGAGCTCACCGCGGCCCGCGCCGCCGACGCCGCGAGCGCCGCGGAGCGCGCCCACCGCGACGAGGAGCGCACCGCCGCCTCCCTCGCGGAGGAGGAGCGCCTCGCCGCACTGCTCGGCACCGGCGGCACCTCCCTCACGGAGGACGAGCACTTCGGCGCGGCGGGCGGCGGCTTCCCCGGCGCCGTCCGCGCCCGCGCGGTCGCGGGCCTCGTCCCGCAGCCCCGCACCGACAGCGCGACCGGCACCGAGGGCCGGCTCACCGCGGAGGACCTCGACCGCGCCGCCGACGACCTCAAGCCCCTGCTCGACGACTCGGTGGCCTCCGCCGAGCGCCGCCTGTTCGAGCTGCGCACCGCCGCCGCCGACGACGCGCGCATCCTCGGCGCCCTCGGTGACGGCGGACTCCTGCCGCCCGGCCCCGATGTCCTCGCCACCGTCGAGTACCTGGGCGAGCACGGCATCCCCGCGCTGCCCGGCTGGCGCTACCTCGCCCAGGCCGTCGACCCGGCCGACCACGCGCGCGTGCTCGCCGCCCGGCCCGAGCTCGTCGACGGCGTCATCATCACCGACCCCGACTCGCACGCCCGCGCCCGCGAGACCCTCGCCGGCGCCGCCCTGCTGCCCCGCTCCGCCGTCGCCGTCGGCACCGCCGCCGCACTGCTCGCCCCGACCCCGGCCGAGCCCGCCCCCGGCGCCGACGACACCGGCGTCTTCCTCGTGCCGCCGAACCCGGCCATGCACGACGAGCACGCCGCCGACGAGGAGCGCCAGGCCCTGCGCGAGCGCGCCGCGCTGCGCGACGAGGACATCCGGGTGCTCGCCGCCCGCCTCGGCAAGGACCGCGAGCTGGCCGCCCGCCTCGCCTCCTGGCGCTCCGGCTGCCCCGCGGGCCGCCTCGCCGAACTGGCGGCGGCCGCCCGCGACGCCCGCGCCTTCGCCGAGGAGACCGAGGCCGAGCTCGCCGAGGCCCGCACCGCGCGCGCCGAGGCCGACGAGACCGCCGCCGAGGCGACCCATGTGCGCGACGAGCGCCAGGAGGCCGCGCAGAAGGCCCGACGCGCCGCCGACGCGCTCGCCGGACTCGCCTACCGGCTGCGCGAGCGCGCCGCCTGGCAGGCCAAGGTCCGCGAACTGGCGGACGAGGCCGTCGAGTCCGAGGCCCGCGCCCAGACCTGCCTGGAGCGCGCCCGCGCCGCCGACGAGGACCGCCGCGCCGCCCAGCGCTCCGCCGACGACGCCCACCGCACCGCCCGCACCCTGCGCGCCGAGCGCGCCGAGATCGCCGGCGCCCCCGACGACGTGCCGGAGGGCGAGACCCCGCAGGCCTCGCTGCCCGCGCTGCGCGAGGCGTACCGGGCCGCGTCCCAGGTCTACGAGAAGGTCGGCGTCGGCGCCGACCTGCGCGCCGAGCAGGCCCGCGCGGAGAGCGACGAGTCCGCCGCCCTCGCGGAGCTGGACCGGCTGAGCAACAAGGTCCGCACCCGCGCCGCCGCGCTCCTCGAATCGCCCGAGGGCTCGGACGGGCCGTCCCGGCAGGCCGCCGCCGCCCGTGCCGAGGAGCTCGTCCAGCTCCTGGAGACCCGCACCTCGACCGCCAGTGAGCAGCTCGGCCGGCTGCGCGGCGAGGCCGAGCGGCACGCCCCCGAGGACGACGCCGAGGCACACACCGAGCTCCCCGAGGAGCTCGTGCCGGACGGCACCGAGCACGCCCAGACCCTGCTGCGGACGGCCACGGGCGAACTGGCGGCGCACACCGAGGCGTTGAGCGCCGCACGCGCCGCCCACGCCGAGCTGCTCGACGCCCACCGCTCCGCCGAGGACGGCGCGGGCGGCTTCGACGAGACCGCCGCCCTCCTGCGCGACCTGCTCCGCGACCACACCGCGGAGACCGACGAGCAGGAGGAGCCCGAGCCTTACCCCGGCTCCCTGGAAGAGGCCCGCCGCGGCGCCGCCGAGTCGCGGCGCTCGCTGCGCGGCTGCGCCGCCGATCTGTCCACCGCCGAGTCCGCCGTCCGGGAGGCGAGCGACATCCTCGTGCGGCACGCCAACTCGACGCGGTACGAGCAGGTGCGCACGCCCGCGCGGCAGCAGATCCGGGAGCTGCCCGCCGTGGCGCTGCCGGAGCACGCGCAGAAGTGGGCCGACGCGTTCGCTCCCCGGCTGCGTGTCCTCACCGACGAGCTGGCCCAGTTGGAGCGCAACAGGGAATCGATCGTGGACCGCCTGCGCGGACTCGTGGAGTCCTCACTGGCCACGCTGCGCTCCGCCCAGCGCCTGTCCCGGCTGCCGGAGGGTCTCGGCGAGTGGTCCGGCCAGGAGTTTCTGCGGATCCGCTTCGAGGAGCCGGACCAGGCCACGCTCACCGAGCGGCTCGGCGAGGTGGTCGACGAGGCGACCCGCGCGGCCGTCAAGAAGAACTCCGACCTGCGCCGCGACGGCATGTCCCTGCTGCTGCGCGGTGTCAGTGCCGCTCTGCAGCCCAAGGGCATCGCCGTCGAGATCCTCAAGCCGGACGCGGTGCTGCGCGCCGAGCGGGTGCCGGTCGGGCAGATGGGCGACGTGTTCTCCGGCGGGCAGCTGCTCACCGCGGCCATCGCCCTGTACTGCACGATGGCGGCGCTGCGGTCGAACGACCGGGGGCGCGACAAGCACCGGCACGCGGGCACGCTGTTCCTCGACAACCCGATCGGCCGCGCCAACGCGACGTACCTGCTGGAGCTCCAGCGGGCCGTGTCCGACGCGCTCGGTGTGCAACTGCTCTACACCACCGGTCTGTTCGACACGACGGCCCTCGCCGAGTTCCCCCTCGTCATCCGGCTGCGCAACGACGCGGACCTGAGGGCCGGGCTGAAGTACATCAGCGTGGAGGAGCACCTGCGTCCCGGACTGCCGCAGCAGGACCCGGAGGGCGAGACCGTGCACGGAGAGATCACGGCCACCCGCATGTACCGCAGGCCGGAGCCGCAGGCGGGCTGACCGCCCGGCCGGCCCGCTGTCGGGTGCGCTTCAGCCGCCCGGCCGTCTCGCCGTCAGGTGCGCTTTCGGTCGCCTGTCAGGTGTGCTTGAGCCGCCCGGCCCCGCCGTGCCCCCGTATGTTCTCCGGGGCGCTGCGGGCCGTGCGCCGCGCCCGGCGCCGCTCTCTGCGCAGCTGCCGGGCCGTGCTGGCGGGGGCGGACACCACCCCGTTCCGCTGGTTCCACACCTGGCGGGTCACCCAGACGTCCAGGACGCCCCAGGTCGCGACCACGGTGCTGCCGACACTGCTGAGGACCATGGGGAAGGCGAGCCAGGAGTCGGCCAGCGTGCACAGCACGGCGATCACCGCCTGGATCAGCGTCAGCGCCACTATGAGCACGGCGCGCACGGCGGCCGTACGCACCGGATCGGGCATGCGCCGCCGCGTCGCCGGCTCCTCGACCCACAGCTCCCTGCGCCCTGCCGTGCCCATCGCCACGTCACTCCCCACCACGTCCGGACGCCGCCCGAGCCGATGATGCGCATCGGCTCTGCTGAGTGACTGCCCGGTTTGCTCCGATTCACGCCGCCTGGGCGGCCCCTGCCCCGCATCGCTCGTGATCTGTGCCCGTGCCCCGCGCCCGTGATCCGTGTTCGCGATCTCTGAGGTACGACGACCGGCACCCGCGAAAGATTCCCGAATTCGGACAACTGGCCTGCTCTCCAAGAGGGGAGCGAAGGATTCCGGCCAACCGGCCGGGCAAGCGGACGGATCTTGTTCGATCAGTCGCAGTCGATCACGGGCCGCAATCTACCGCAATGCCCGGACAACTCCGGATGCCCCCAAGGGCGTTCGGCCGAACACCATCCGGACAGGCCTTCGAGTTGGTGCCGTCGCAGTAGTAGGCTCGCGCCGTTTGTTGACGCACATGTGTGCCCCCTGACCGCGGGGGCGATCTTGGGGGAGGCCATGCGCTTTCGCGGGAAATCGATCCGCCGGAAGATCGTGGCGTTGCTGCTGGTGCCGTTGTTGTCCCTGACCGCCGTCTGGGCCTTCGCCACCGTCATCACGGGCCGCGCCGCAGTACAGCTCGTCACGGCGGGCAGGATCACCGACTCGCTGGCGATCCCGCTGGTCGACACCAGCCGCTTCCTCCAGGACGAACGGCGCCAGACCCTCGTCTACCTCGCGGACCCGCGCGCCTCCGAGGCCCAGTCCGCCCTGCGCGCCAAGCGCACCGCCTCCGACGAGGCCCTGTCCGATCTCAAGGAGCGGGCCGGTGACGCCGACGCCCGTGACGACCTGGACGACCGGTCCCGCGCCACCCTCGACGCCGCCGTCGAAGGCTTCGAAGGCATCGAGTCCCTGCGCCGCAACGTCGACGAGGGCACCGTCACCCGCGTCCAGGCCCTCGACTTCTACACCCGGCTCATCGCACCGACCTACGACTTCCTGCTCGACCTCACCGCGCTCGACGACGCGGTCCTCGAGCGCGAGGGCCGCGCCCTCGCCGGCCTCGTCCGGGCCCGCGAACTCCTCTCCCAGGAAGACGCCCTGGTCGGCTCCGGTCTCGTGGCCCGCCGCCTGACCCGCCTCGAACTGCGCCAGGTCTCCGACCTCGCCGCCCAGCGCACCCTGCTCTACGACACCAGCCTCGCCCTCCTGCCCGGCGACGAGCGCGCCCGCTACGAGCGCTACTGGAAGAGCCCCGGCACCGCCCCCCTGCGCACCGCCGAGGACACCGTCGTGAAGGGCGCCCCCGGCGTCCCGCGCGGGGTCACCGCGCAGAGCTGGGACCAGGCCGCCGGAACCGTCCTCGGCGACCTCGTCGACCGCGACCAGGCCGCCGGCGACCGCTACCAGGAGCGCGCCCGCCCCACCGTCCTGAAGATCTTCTTCCTCGCCGGCGTCGCCGGGGTGCTCGGCCTCCTCGCCCTGCTCTTCTCCCTGTACCTGTCGGTCCGCATCGGCCGCGGTCTCGTCCGCGACCTGCGCCGACTGCGCCTGGAGGCCCACGAGGCGTCCGGCGTCCGGCTGCCGAGCGTCATGCGCCGGCTCGCCACCGGTGAGGAGGTCGACGTCGAGACCGAGGCCCCGCGCCTCGAGTACGACAAGGACGAGATCGGGCAGGTCGGCCAGGCCCTCAACACCCTCCAGCGATCCGCCGTCGAGGCCGCCGTCAAGCAGGCCGAACTGCGCCGCGGCGTCTCCGAGGTCTTCGTCAACCTCGCCCGCCGCAGCCAGGTCCTGCTGCACAAGCAGCTCACCCTGCTCGACACCATGGAGCGCAGGACCGAGGACACCGACGAACTCGCCGACCTGTTCCGCCTCGACCACCTCACCACGCGCATGCGCCGGCACGCCGAGGGCCTCGTGATCCTCTCCGGCGCCGCCCCCTCCCGCCAGTGGCGCAAGCCCGTCCAGCTCATGGACATCGTGCGGGCCGCCGTCGCCGAGGTCGAGGACTACGAGCGCATCGAGGTCCGCCGGCTGCCCCGCGTCGCCGTGACCGGACCGGCCGTCGCCGACGTCACCCACCTTGTCGCCGAACTCCTGGAGAACGCCACGGTGTTCTCCCCGCCGCACACCGCCGTCCAGGTCCTCGGTGAGCGCGTCGCCAACGGCTTCACCCTGGAGATCCACGACCGCGGCCTCGGGATCCCGCCCGACGCCCTGCTCGACGCCAACCTGCGCCTCGCCGAGACCCCCGAGTTCGAGCTCTCCGACACCGACCGGCTCGGTCTCTTCGTCGTCAGCCGTCTCGCCCAGCGGCAGAACGTCCGCGTCTCCCTCCAGCCCTCCCCGTACGGCGGCACGACGGCCGTCGTCTTCCTTCCCGACGGGCTGCTCACGGACGACGCACCGGACACCGAGGGCGCCGGCTTCCGGCTCGACCGGCCCGACGCGGCGCGCCGCGCGCAGAACGTGAAGCGCGGCGAGCGGACCGGCGGCCGCGACGCACTGCCCGGCCTGCCGCCCTCCGTGCTCGACGGCCCGGTGGAGCTCGAAGCCCCGCTGGCCACCGCCGACATGACGGAGTTCCCTGGCGCCCTCGGTGACGAGGACAGCGAGCGCGGCGGCCTCTTCCGCCCGCGCCGCCCCGTCGCCGGGCCGGCCGGTGAGCAGCACCAGAAGGGCGAGCAGCACCAGAAGGCCGACGAACCCGAGCAGGACCGGGCGGACGCGCCCGGCGGTCTGGTGGCGCTGCCCCGCCGCCGCACCCCCAAGCTCGTCAGCTCGCACGGCCGCCCCGTCACGCACGACCGCCCCGGCGACCGGGACCGCGAGCGCGCCGCCGAGCCGGGGGAGCGGCACGACCGCGACGGCGACCGGCGCCGCCCGGAGCCCCTGCGCGGCGGGCCCGCCCGCACCACGGCGGAACCGGCCCCGCTCGGCGACCTGCCCCGCCGCCGGGCCCGTGCCGCCGAACCGGCCCGTGAGACCCCCGCGCCGGCACCGGACCCGCAGGGCCCGCAGGAGCAGACCTCCGGGTCGCTGCCGCGCCGCGTGCGCCAGGCCAGCCTGGCACCGCAGTTGAAGGACGGACCGGACCGGCGCGGCGACCGCGCCCCCGGCCGCGAGGAGACCGCCTCCGCCGATCCCGCCGACCGTGACGCCGACGAGGTGCGCAGCCGTATGGCCTCGCTCCAGCGCGGCTGGCGGCGGGGACGGGAGGAGAACGCCGCGAGTGCCGGCTCCGACGGCACAGCACAGGGAACGACATCTGAGGGGGACGGTCGATGACCGCACCGAAGGCCGGCGCACCGACCACGAACGGTGGCTCGAGGGAGCTCAACTGGCTCCTCGACGACCTGGTCGAACGCGTCGCCGGTATCCGCAAGGCGCTCGTGCTCTCCGGGGACGGACTGCCGACCGGGGTCTCCAAGGACCTCGACCGGGAGGACAGCGAACATCTGGCCGCCGTCGCCTCCGGCTTCCACAGCCTCGCCAAGGGCGTCGGCCGGCACTTCGACGCGGGCGGTGTCCGGCAGACGGTCGTCGAGCTCGACGACGCCTTCCTGTTCGTCACCGCGGCCGGTGACGGCAGCTGTCTGGCGGTCCTGTCCGACGCGGACTCCGACGTCGGCCTCGTCGCGTACGAGATGACCCTGCTGGTCAAGCGGGTCGGCGCACATCTCGGGGCCGCGCCGCGCACGGATCTGCCCGGTGGGGGGTAACGGGTCGGTATGAGTGCAGACGGGCAGGGGACGCAGGAGACGCACCACTGGTTCGACGACGAGGCAGGGCCCGTGGTGCGCCCGTACGCCATGACACGCGGCCGCACCACCAGCGCGGCCCAGCATCGCCTCGACCTGATCGCGGTCGTCGTCGCGGAACCCCGCGCCGACGACCCGGCGACGGACCAGACCCTGTCGCCCGAGCATGTCGAGATCGTCCATCTGAGCCGGGACCGGCCCCAGTCCGTGGCCGAGCTCTCCGCCGAACTCGACCTCCCCATAGGCGTCGTCAGAGTGCTGATAGGCGACCTCGTCGACGAGGAGCTGGTCCACGTGACCCGCCCCGTACCGCCGGCGGAGCTGCCCGACGAGAGCATTCTGCGCGACGTGATCAACGGCCTGCGCGCGCTGTGAACACCACGGAACGCCACGCGGGCCCTGTGCAACACGACCCCGACAGGAGAGACACCCCATGATCTTCGGGCGTTCCGCGCGCGGCGCGGCCCCGGTCGAGCCCGTCACGCTCAAGATCCTGGTGGCCGGCGGCTTCGGCGTCGGCAAGACCACCCTCGTCGGTGCCGTCAGCGAGATCAGGCCGCTGCGCACCGAGGAACTGCTGAGCGAGGCGGGCCGGCCCGTCGACGACACCCAGGGTGTCGAGGGCAAGCACACCACCACCGTCGCGATGGACTTCGGGCGGATCACCCTGCGCGAGGACCTCGTCCTCTACCTCTTCGGCACGCCCGGCCAGGACCGCTTCTGGTTCCTGTGGGACGAGCTCGCCACCGGCGCCCTCGGCGCGGTCGTCCTCGCCGACACCCGCCGCCTGGAGGACTGCTTCGCCGCCGTCGACTACTTCGAACGGCGCGCGATCCCGTTCGTCGTCGGCGTCAACTGCTTCGAGGGCGCGGCCCGTTACCCGGCCGACACGGTGCGCCAGGCACTCGACCTGGATCCGTCCGTCCCCGTGCTGCTGTGCGACGCGCGGGACAAGGAGTCCGTGAAGGACGTGCTGGTCGGCGTCGTCGAGCACGCCGCGGCGACGGCGGCCGACCGCCGGAGCGCCGCGGCCGCCGTCACCCCGTAGGCGAACCTCGTAGGCGAACCCCGTAGGCGGGGCCCTAGACCTCGTCCTCCAGCCAGCCGAAGCTCTTCTCCACCGCCTTGCGCCAGTTGTGGTACTCGCGGTCACGGGTCCGGGCGTCCATCGCGGGCGTCCACTCGACGTCCCGCTGCCAGTGCGTCTTGAGCTCGTCCAGGTCGTTCCACACACCGGTCGCGAGCCCGGCCGCGTACGCCGCTCCCAGACACGTCGTCTCGGAGACCCGAGGCCGGATCACCGGCACGTCCAGCACATCCGCCTGATGCTGCATCAGCAGATGGTTCTTCGTCATGCCGCCGTCGACCTTCAGCGTCGTGATCCGCACGCCCGAGTCCTGGTACATGGCGTCCACGACCTCGCGGGTCTGCCAGCTCGTCGCCTCCAGGACCGCCCGCGCGAGATGCGCCTTCGTCACGTACCGGGTCAGGCCCGTGACCACACCGCGCGCGTCCGAGCGCCAGTACGGGGCGAACAGACCGGAGAACGCGGGCACGATGTACGCCCCGCCGTTGTCCTCCACACTCTCCGCGAGCGTCTCGATCTCGTCGGCGCTGCGGATGATGCCGAGCTGGTCGCGGAACCACTGCACGAGCGCGCCGGTGATCGCGATCGACCCCTCCAGGCAGTAGACCGGCGCCTCCGAGCCGATCTTGTACCCCATCGTGGTGAGCAGCCCGTTCTTCGACGGCACCGGCCGGCTCCCGGTGTTCAGCAGCAGGAAACTGCCGGTCCCGTACGTGTTCTTGGCCGTCCCCGTGTCGTAGCAGGCCTGACCGAACACGGCCGCCTGCTGGTCGCCGAGCGCCGAGGCCACCGGCACGCCCGCGAGCTGCCCGACGGCCGTCCCGTACACCTCGGCGGAGGAGCGGATCTCGGGCAGGACCGCCTCGGGCACGTTCATCGCGGCGAGGATCGACGGGTCCCACTGGAGGGTCTCCAGGTTCATCAGCATGGTGCGCCCGGCGTTCGTGACGTCGGTGACGTGCACCCCGCCGTCCGTGCCGCCGGTGAGGTTCCAGATCAGCCAGGAGTCGATCGTGCCGAAGGCGATCTCGCCGCGCTCGGCCCGGGCCCGCAGCCCCGGCACCTGGTCGAGCAGCCAGGCCGCCTTGGGCCCGGAGAAGTAGCTGGCCAGCGGCAGCCCCGTCTGCTCGCGGAAACGGTCCTGGCCGTCGGCGCCGCCCAGTTCGTTGCAGAGGGCCGCGGTACGGGTGTCCTGCCAGACGATCGCGTTGTGCACGGGGCGGCCGGTGGCGCGGTCCCACAGCACCGTCGTCTCGCGCTGGTTGGTGATGCCGAGGGCGCTGAGCTCGTCGGCGCGCAGGCCCGCCTTGGCCAGGGCGCCGGCCACGACGGCCTGCACCTTGGACCAGATCTCGGTCGCGTCGTGCTCGACCCAGCCGGGCTTCGGGAAGATCTGGCGGTGCTCGCGCTGGTCGACGGCGACGATCGCGCCGTCCTGGTCGAAGACGATGCAGCGGCTCGAGGTGGTGCCCTGGTCGATGGCGGCGACGTACTTCACGGGTTCTCCCTCCGGGCGTGCGTGCGTGCTCGGAACTGCTCAGAGCTGCTCAGGACTGCTCAGAACGCGAGGTTGTAGATGACCCCGGACAGCGCTCCGCCGATCAGCGGGCCGACGACGGGGACGTACGCGTAACCCCAGTCGGACGTCCCCTTGTTGGGGATCGGCAGGAAGGTGTGGACGATGCGGGGGCCGAGGTCGCGGGCGGGGTTGATGGCGTAGCCCGTCGGTCCGCCGAGCGAGAGGCCGATGCCGACCACGAGCAGCGCCACGACGAGCGCCTGCGTGCCCGACTCGCCGAGCCCCTTGGTCAGGCCGAACGCGAGGATCGGCAGCACGAGGCCCATCGTCGCGATGATCTCCGTGAGGAGGTTCGCGACGGGGCTGCGGATCTCGGGGATCGTGGAGAAGATGCCGAGCGTCGGCGTCGGCCCGTCCGGCTCCTTCTCGGAGTGCACATTGGCGTTGAACTGGGCGAGATAGACCAGGTAGGCGAGGACGGCGCCCAGCATCGCGCCGACCATCTGGCCGAGGACGTAGACCCAGACCTTGTCCCACTTGCCGGTGTCGATGGCGATGCCGAGCGTCACGGCCGGGTTGAGATGGCCGCCGGACAGCGGCGCCGCGGTGTACGCCCCGGCCAGGACGGCGAAGCCCCAGCCGAACGCGATCACGATCCACCCCGAGGCCTTGGCCTTGGAGTGCTTGAGGGTGACGGCGGCGCAGACGCCCGCGCCGAACAGGATCAGGATTCCGGTGCCGATGACCTCACCGAGGAAGATGTCTCCGTTGCTCATGGCGGCTCCTAGGCCCTCACCCGGGGCGGGCGGTCGCGCCCCGGTCCTCCGTGCAGGGCGCAGTCGGGATCACACCAGGGGGAGCGGGCCCCGTGAGGCAGGAGAGGGGGCCGTGACGCGGCGGAGCCGACTGACACCGGGAAGTGTTCACCGGGGCCGGGGGAGCGTCAAGGTCGCCGACCGCACGGGATGTGGCGCGAGCCCCCGCCGGATCGGCAGGGGCCCGCGTTCTTCACTTCGGGAGCCGGGGGGCCCGGTTCAGGCGCCGGCCGCTCACCTCAGATGCCGTGCGAAGAACCGGGCCGCGTCCTCTCCCGCGGACTGCGGGACGCCGGTGTGCCCGCCCATGTTGGCGTTCAGCGTCTTCTCCCGGGAACCGAAGGCGTCGAACAGGTCGAGGGCCGCCTGCCGGTCGTTCCCCTCGTCGTCCCACTGCAGCAGAACGTGCAGCGGAACGGTGACGCGGCGGGCCTCCTCGAACATCACGGCGGGCACGAAGCTCCCCGCGAACAGGCCGGCGGCCACGATGCGCGGGTCGACCACCGCCAGCCGGATGCCGATGGAGATCACGCCCCCCCGAGTACGCGACCGGGCCGCCGATCCCGGGCAGTTCGAGCAGCGCGTCCATCGTGGCCCGCCATTCGGGGACCGCCTGGTCGACGAGCGGGAGGACGAGGTCGTCGATGATCTCGGCGCTCACCGGTTCGCCGGCCTCCAGAGCGCGGCGCAGGTCGGCGCGCGCCCGGTCGACGACGGGCAGGCGGGGCCGGTCGCCGCTTCCGGGGAGCTCGATGGTGGCGGTGGCGAAGCCCTCCGCCGCGGAGTGCCGGGCCCGGCCAAGCAGCCGGGGGTAGATCCGGTCCAGTCCGAGCGGGGGGTTGCCCAGGAGGATCAGTGGGACCGGTGCGGACGCGTCCGCGGAGGCGGGCGTCCAGAGGATGCCGGGGATGTCGCCGAGGGTGAACCGGCGCTCGACGACGTCCCCGTCGAGCCGCTGGTCAGAAGTGAAGTGCAAGGCCTGATGCAAGGGCTGATGCAAGGTCTGGTGCGTGGTCTGGCGCATGGTCGTGCCTTTCGGGAAAGCGCGTGAGACGGCGCTCCCGGACGACCTACCGCCCGACCATGACCCCGGAGAGGAGCACCCATGTCGATACTGTGTTCACGGGTACCACCTCCTTGTTCTCCGGCACGGCCACCGGGAAAGTAGCAGCGGTCGCGACGGTCCGCCAAACGGTTTTCGGCGGGGCCCGGTGGCCGCGGGCGGCGCGGCGACGGGTGCCGCCGCGCCCACCCGGCCCCGGCTCCGGACAACGTGGCGACGGGTGCCGCCGCGCCCACCGGGCCCCGGCTCCGGACAACGCGGCGTCAGCGCACGGCGACCACCGACGACCCGTGCCCGAAGAGCCCCTGGTTCGCGGTCACCCCGACCCGCGCGCCCTCCACCTGCCGCTCCCCGGCCGCCCCGCGCAACTGCCAGGTCAGCTCGCAGACCTGGGCGATCGCCTGGGCCGGCACCGCCTCGCCGAAGGAGGCGAGCCCTCCGCTCACGTTCACCGGTATGCGGCCGCCGAGCGCCGTCGCCCCGTCCCGCAGGAGCTTCGCTCCCTCACCCGCGCCGCACAGCCCGAGGTCCTCGTACCACTGGAGCTCCAGTGCCGTGGACAGGTCGTAGACCTCCGCGAGCGACAGGTCCTCGGGGCCGATACCGGCCTCCTCGTAGGCCGCGCGGGCGATCGACGCGCGGAAACCCGGCCCCTGCGGCTCCGCCCCGGCCGCCGAGTCCGTGGCGATGTCCGGAAGATCCAGCACCGTCGTCGGATAGGTCGGCGTCACCGTGGAGACCGCCCGGATCCGCACCGGGTTCCGCACCCCGTGCCGCCGCGCGAACTCCATGCTGGTGAGCACCAGCGCGGCCCCGCCGTCCGATGTCGCGCAGATGTCGAGCAGCCGCAGCGGATCCGCGACCACGGCGGACGCGGCGACCTCCTCGGTGGAGACCGCCTTGCGGTAGCGCGCGTTCGGATTCAGTGTCCCCGCCGCCGCGTTCTTCACCTTCACCCGGGCGAAGTCCTCCAGGGTGTCGCCGTGCAGCGCCATGCGCCGGCGCGCGTACAGCCCGAAGTAGGTGGGGTTCGTCGCCCCGAGCACCCGGAAGCGCAGCCAGTCCGGATCGTCCGGCCGGTCACCGCCGGCGGGCCGGAAGAACCCCTTGGGCGCGGCGTCGGCGCCCACCACGAGCACCACGTCCGCCAGGCCCGCGAGGATCTGCGCCCGCGCCGTGCTCACCGCCTGCGCCCCCGACGCGCAGGCCGCGTACACGCTGGTCACCCGGGCGCCCTGCCAGCCGAGCGCCTTCGCGAACGTCGCCCCCGCCACGTACCCCGGATACCCGCCGCGCACGGTGTCCGCGCCGACCACCGACGCCACGTCCCGCCAGTCGAGACCGGCGTCGGCCAGTGCCGTCCGCGCCGCCGCCGTCCCGTACTCCACGAAGCTGCGGCCCCACTTGCCCCACGGGTGCATGCCCGCACCCAGCACCGCCACGTCCCCGGTCATGCCCGCACCCCCGTCGGCCGCCACTGCCACGTCGTCCAGACCGTCCCGCTCTCGTCGTCCCCCTCCTCGCCGAGCACCCCCGGCACGACCTCCACCTCCATGCCGATCTCCAGATCGGCCACCGACACCCCTTCGACCCCCTGGCCCAGGACCACCATCCGCTCCGCGGCCAGCTCCACAGCGATCAACGTGCGGGGCTCCCACGGAAGTTCCGGGTCCGAGACGTACGGCGCCGGCGGCCGGTAGCGGCCGTCGGTGTACGACCAGACGCGCCCGCGCCGCGACAGCGGGACCTCCACCAGCTCCCCGCCCGCGCAGGCCGGATTGCGGCACAGCCCGTCCTCGCGGGGGAAGAACACCGACGCGCAGGCGGCGCAGCGCGTCCCCAACAACCGGAAGTCGTCACCCTCTCCGGTGAACCAACCGGCCACGACCGGTGTACGCGTACGCCCCACAGTGCCTCCCCGGCAGCGATCATCTGACGGAACGTCAGAAGTGTGCCACGGGCAACCGCCGGGCGGCAGGGGGCGGCGGGAGCCGACGGGGGATCGGCGGGAGTCGACAGGGGATCGGGCAGGGGATCGGCGGCGGAGAGACAGAACCATGCGGCGCCCTTCGGCGTCCGTCTAACGGGGAGGGCGCGACCGGGATCCACGGGGGTGGTTCCGGTCGCGCCCTCCGTCCGTTCCGGGGTCGCCTCCGCCGCTACGCGGTCAGTTCCGGCCCGCCAGCGACTTCCGGGAGACGGGGAAGTCGAAGTAGGTGTCGGGGAAGAGTTCGGGCTTGTACGTGTAGTGCCACCACTCCTCCGGAAGGTTCACGAAGCCCTGCCCCATCAGGGCGTCACGCAACAGGTCCCGGTTGGCGCGCTGCGCCCCCTGGATGCGCGGATCGTCGGTGTGCGCGAGCGTGTCGAAGCAGTCGAACCCGGTACCCATGTCCACCGAGTTGTCCGGGAACCGCTCCGCCTGAGGCCCGTAACAGGGGGTCAGTTCCTCCCCGGGCACGTACGCGCGCGTAGGCAGAGCCGGCAGCTTCACGAGCGTCAGATCCAGCGTGGACCCACGACTGTGCCCCGACTTCGCCGCGATGTAGCCGTCGTCGAACAGCCGCGTCTTGTCGACATGGGGATAGAACTCCGGCTTCATCCGCTGGTCGCTCAGGTCCTCGGCCCAGCGCACGAAGTGGTCCACCGCCCGCTGCGGCCGGTAACAGTCGTACACCTTCAGGGAGTAGCCCTTCTTCAGGAGCCGGGTCTGCGCCTGGTGGAGCGCTTCCGCCGCCGGCCGTGTCAGGATGCACATCGGCTTCTTGTAGCCGTCCACCGGCTCCCCGACGAAGTTGTGCTCCGTGAAGTAGCGCATCTCCTGGATGATCGTCGGATCGACCTCACTGAGCGCCACGAACTCCCTCGGCGCCTTCGGATCGGGCTTCGCCTGCGCGGCGGACGGCGCCACGGCCACGCCGAGCAGCGCGGCGGCGGTGACGGCGACGAGACGCCGCAGAACGGTTCCGGTTCGAGTCATGGCCCAGCGTCTACCAGGAAGCGGCCGCTCGGGGGAAGACCGGCGGGCGCGATCGAGCGCGTGGCGATCGGATAAAGTCCGCGCCGTGTCCGCATCGACGCCCCACCCCACGGCCTCCACCCCCGTACCGGGCTCCCACTGTTCGAGCTGCGGAGCCCCCTACGCGACCGGCACGCACGGTTGGCCGCGCACCTGCCCCGCCTGCGCCTCCGTCGCCTACCGCAACCCCCTGCCGGTGGCCGTCGCCCTGCTGCCCGTCCACGACACCTCGGGCACCGCCCTCGTGACGATCACCCGCACCATCCCGCCCGCGCTCGGCAAGACCGCCCTGCCCGGCGGCTTCATCGACGACCGCGAGGACTGGCGGCACGCGGTCGTCCGCGAACTGGCCGAGGAGACCGGCATCGTCGCCCCGGCCCGCGAGGTCCGTCTGGCCGACGCGATGAGCGCCCCCGACGGCCACCTGCTCCTCTTCGGCCTGCTGCCCGAACGCCCGGCGGCCGAACTGCCGCCCAGCACCCCGACGAACGAGACAACCGGCTGGAACCTCCTCCGCCGCCCCACCGAACTGGCCTTCCCCCTCCACACGGCAGCCGTGAAATCCTGGTTCGAGGGCCGCTACAGCTGACCTCGGCGCAGGGGCACCCAACTACTGACTCTCCCGGCTCGGAAGGGCCCCAGCACGCCCGTGAAGGGCCCGCACGGGCCCCTCACACCCCCCGAACCCGCACCGGATACGCCACCGGCCCCGCCCCGCCCTCCCCGACCTCTCCCGCATCCGGCTCCACCACGACCCGCCCCCCGCTCCACCGCGTCCGGAACCGCTCGATCACCGGCTCCTCCCAGCCGTCCCCGGGATCCGCGACCACGACACCGCCCCCCGTCGCCCCGCGCGCCGGAGCCCACACCTCCAGCGCCAGGCCACCGTCCTCACCGCGCACCGGAATCACCGCCCCCGCCCGCGCCAGCACCGGCACCCGCGACAGCGGCGCCTCCACCGTCACCTGACCCGGCCCCTCGAACACCGCACCCGTAGCCGTGTCGTACCAGCGCCCCCGCGGCAACCGCACCCGCCGATGCCGCGCCCCCGGCTCCGTCACCGGCGCCACCAGCAGCGCGTCACCCAGCAAGAACGCGTCCTCCACGTCCCGCAACGCCCGGTCCTCCGGCGCGCCCCACCACAAGGGCCGCACATAAGGAGCCCCGCTCCGCTGCGCCAGATGCGCCAGCGTCACGAAGTACGGCACGAGCCGGCGCCGCTCCTCCAACGCCCCGCGCGCGTGCCCGAGCACCTCGTCGCCGAACGTCCACGGCTCCCGCCGCCCCGCCCGCAGCGCGGAATGCGTACGGAACAGCGGCAGGTACGCCCCCAGTTGCAGCCAGCGCAGATACAGCTCCGGCGACGGATGCCCGTCGAACCCGCCCACATCGGGCCCCGAATACGGCACCCCGCACAGCCCGAGCCCCAGCACGAGCGACAAGGAGGCGCGCAGACCGGGCCACCCCGTGGCGACGTCCCCCGACCACGTACCCCCGTACCGCTGCATCCCGACCCACCCGGACCGGGAGAACACGAACGGCCGCTCCCGGGGCCGGAGTTCGAGCAGCCCTTCGTAGCCGGCCCGCGCCATGCACAGCCCGTACACGTTGTGCGCCTCCTGATGGTCGCCACCACGCCCCTCCAGGGCGTGCCGGGACGACCGCGGCAAGGTCGTCTCACCGAAGGCGGCGAACGACGCCGGCTCGTTCATGTCGTGCCAGAAACCGGCGAAACCCTGCGCCAGCCGCTCCGCGTACAACCCGCCCCACCACGTACGGACCCGCTCCGCCGTGAAGTCCGGGTACACCGACTCACCCGCCCACACGATCCCGCGCGCAGGCCCCCCGCCCGCGTCCCGCACAAACCCGTCGATCGCCCGCCCACCCTCGTACACCGCACCACCAGGCCGCGCCCGCACCGCCGGATCCACGATCGACACCAGCCGCACGCCCGCACCGCGCAACTCCTCCGCCAGCACCGGCAGCGCGGGAAACCGCTCCTTGTCGACCGTGAACACCTCGTGCGCCGCAAGGTGGTCGATGTCCAGATGCACCGCCTCCAGGGGCAGCCCGCGCTCCTTGTAGCCGGCGACGACCCTGCGCACCTCCTGGGCGTGACCGAAGCCCCACCTGGCGTGCTGATACCCGAGCGCCCAGGAAGGCGGCACACACGGCGCCCCCGTCAGCTGCGTCCACACCTGCAGCACCCGCGCGGGGGTGCCCACCACCACCCAGCACCGCAGCGGACCGCCGTCCATGCGCAACTCGGACGTCCCGGCCCGATCGTGCCCCGACCCCGCGCCCTCGCTCCCCTCGCGCAGACTCACCACGCCGTCCCAGGTGCTGTCGTGGAACACCAGGTGCGTCCCCGCGTCGGCCACCACCAACTGCACCGGCATCGTGATCGACAGCGGATCGTCACCCGGCCCGAACGAACCCCCGGGATCCGTGTTCCACAGCCGGTACGTCCCGCCCCGCAGCCGCGGCCCCGAAGCCCGCCCGCCGAGCCCGAAGAACCGGGCGTCCGCCGCGACCTCCGAACGCTGCACCCAGCGCGCCGCACCGCCGCCCTCCGGCTCCCACCACCGGGGCGGCAGATCCCGCCGCAGCGTCACCCCGCCGGGCGTACACACCTCCACCGCGCCGTGCCGCGACACCACGACCGTCACCCGCTCGGACACCACCCGCCAGCCGCCGTCCTTGTCGGGCTCCAGGACCGCCCGCGGATCCGCCTCGGGACACACTCCCGCCACGGCGTACGAGGGGCCGGGCTCGGCCCCGTCCCAGCCCCAGAAGACGGCCCCGCCGACCGCGACCCGGATCCGCAGCACCGACCGCGCGAACCGCACGACCCCACCGCCCGGCTCCGGCTCGGCCCCGACCACCGCCCCCGGCACCCGCGCCCGCTCCGGACCCCGCGGCACAAGCCCCGCCGCGTCCGCCCGGCGCCGCCGCCAGGACGCCCGGACGGCCCGCAGCCACTGGACGGAGCCGACCGACGACACCGCCGCGGGAACCGCAGAAGGAACCGCCCTCACCGAGCGCACCAGGTCACGACCGTTCATGCTGCTCACCCTGCCATCGGCGCGCCCACGCGCGTGTCGCGTTCAACTCCCGTTCATCCGTGGTGCCGCCACATCTTCACGACACTGACTATGTGGGGTCCGCCCTGGTGCGGAAGTCGATCACGTGGCATCGTCCTGTCAGCCGCGTCACGCGCACACCCCAGCCGTGCGCGCGCCAAGGACGCACACGCCGCGTACATCCCGGGAGCCGCCCCATGTCCACCGCGAACCCCACCCCGCTCTGGCAGCCCGACCGGCAGCAGATCGCCGACGCGCAGGTCACCCGGTTCCAGACCTGGGCCGCAGAGCGCCACGGAGCACCCGCCGAGGGGGGCTACGCGGCCCTGCACCGCTGGTCGGTCACCGAACTGGAGACCTTCTGGAAGGCCGTCACCGAGTGGTTCGACGTGCGCTTCACCCACCCCTACGCGCGCGTGCTGGGCAACCGCGCCATGCCGGGCGCCGAATGGTTTCCCGAATCCACGCTCAACTACGCCGAGCACGCCCTGCGCACCGCCGACGATCCCGCCCGCGCCGACACCCCGGCCATCCTCCACGTGGACGAGACGCACGAGCCGCGCCCCGTCACCTGGGCCGAGCTCCGCCGCCAGGTCGGCTCGCTCGCCGCCGAACTGCGCACCCTCGGTGTCCGCCCCGGCGACCGCGTCAGCGGCTACCTCCCCAACATCCCCGAAGCCGTCGTCGCCCTCCTCGCCACCGCGGCCGTCGGCGCCGTGTGGACCTCCTGCGCCCCGGACTTCGGCGCCCGCAGCGTCCTCGACCGCTTCCAGCAGGTGGAGCCCGTCGTCCTGTTCACCGTGGACGGCTACCGCTACGGGGGCAAGGAGCACGACCGCCGCGACACCGTCGCCGAACTCCGCGCCGAACTGCCCACCCTCCGCGCCGTCGTGCACATCCCCCTCCTCGGCACCGACGCCCCCGAAGGCGCCCTCGAATGGTCCGCCCTCACCTCGGCGGACGTGGCCCCCGTCTACGAAGAGGTGCCCTTCGACCACCCCCTGTGGGTGCTCTACTCCTCCGGTACCACCGGCCTCCCCAAGGCCATCGTGCAGTCCCAGGGCGGCATTCTCGTCGAGCACCTCAAGCAGCTCGGCCTCCACTGCGACCTCGGCCCCGACGACCGCTTCTTCTGGTACACCTCCACCGGCTGGATGATGTGGAACTTCCTCGTCTCCGGCCTCCTCACCGGCACCACGATCGTCACGTACGACGGCAGCCCCGGCTACCCCGACACCGGCGCCCAGTGGGCCATCGCGGAACGCACCGGCGCCACCCTGTTCGGCACCTCCGCCGCCTACGTCATGGCCTGCCGCAAGGCCGGCGTGCACCCCTCGCGCGACCACGACCTCTCCCGCGTCAAGTGCGTCGCCACCACCGGCTCGCCCCTGCCCCCCGACGGCTTCCGCTGGCTCCACGACGAGGTCCGCGCCGACCTCTGGATCGCCTCCGTCAGCGGCGGCACCGACGTCTGCTCCTGCTTCGCCGGCGCGGTCGCCACCCTCCCCGTCCACATCGGCGAACTCCAGGCCCCCGGCCTCGGCACCGACCTCCAGGCCTGGGACCCGGAGGGCAACCCCCTCATCGACGAGGTCGGCGAACTCGTCGTCACCAACCCCATGCCCTCCATGCCGATCCGCTTCTGGAACGACCCCGACGGCAGCCGCTACCACGACAGCTACTTCGACACGTACCCCGGTGTCTGGCGCCACGGCGACTGGATCACGCTCACCTCACGCGGCTCCGTCGTCATCCACGGCCGCTCCGACTCCACCCTCAACCGCCAGGGCGTCCGCATGGGATCCGCCGACATCTACGAGGTCGTGGAGCGCCTCCCCGAGATCCGCGAATCCCTCGTCATCGGCCTCGAACTCCCCGACGGCGGCTACTGGATGCCCCTGTTCGTCCACCTCGCCCCCGGCGCCGACCTCGACGACGGCCTCCGCGACCGCATCAAGCGCGCCATCCGCGAACAGCTCTCCCCGCGCCACGTCCCCGACGAGATCATCGAAGCCCCCGGCGTCCCGCACACCCTCACCGGCAAGCGCATCGAGGTCCCCGTCAAGCGCCTCCTCCAGGGCACCCCGCTCGAGAAGGCCGTGAACCCGGGTTCGATCGACAACCTCGAACTCCTCAAGTTCTACGAGGACATCGCCCGCAAGCGCGCCTGACACCACCCACCCGCACCCGGCCGTAGCCCACGGCCGGGTGCGTTGTCAGTGGCCCCGATTACTCTGAGTGAGCATTGATCGACCGCGTGCACTCAGGGGGAACCATGACGAACACACAGCGCAACCGGGACAGCCGCACCACCAGCCTGCGCACGGCTCTGCGCCAAGAGGTCGCCGGCACCATCGGCCTCCTGGCCGACGAGCAGGACTTCACCGCGATGCGGCGGTACCGCAGCTTCACGTTCGACGACCACAAGACCTATCTGCGGCAGGTCGAGGGCCTCCTCAAATCCCTCGCCGCGAAGGGCGGACACACCACCGTCGCCCTCTTCGACCCTGAGGAGTACGAGGAGTTCTGCGCGGAGACCGGCCTCGAACCGGACACACCGGCCAGCCGCACCCGCTTCACCGCGGAACTCGCCACCGTCGGCCCCGCGATCGCGTACGAGGGACAGCCCCTCGACGACCTCCTGCCCGAGCTCGTCGACGAGGCCGTCCGCCAGGCGACCTGGCAGTACGCGTCCACGACCCTCTCCCACATCGGCCCCTGCGCCGGATGCGGCCAGGACATCGGCCGCACCGCGTTCGCCCGGGCCTCCTACCTCATCGCCCGAGCCGTCGACACCGTCGGCCCCGGCGCCCACCACTGGGTCGGCAGCGTCCCCACCACCCAGGGCATGCTCCACGCCGTCCTCCACGTCGACGCCACCGAACCCGGCACCGTCACCCTCGACGAGACCGAGGCCATGGAGCTGACGACCCTCCTGGCCCTGGCCATCGCGCACGGAAACGCCTGCGCACTCGTCGTCCGCACCACCACGGAGGAGGGCCAGCGGATCTACGGCTGGCGCCTCAAGGACGAACGCCTCGAACCCTTGCCGGCCGCCCGCGTCTTCGACGCCTACTGCAACGACACCGAATCCGGAGACCTGACCGCACCCGAACCGGGCGTCGACTACTGCACCGCACCGGACATCGCCGACACCGGCCCCACGAGCCCGCACTGTCACTGAGCAAAAGACGTGGGGCGTTCCACCGTCCGGTGGAACGCCCCACGAAAACGGGCCGACGGCGACTACTCGCCGGACAGCACCGCCTGAGCCGCATGCCGCGCCTCGTCGGCCGACTCGGCGGCACGCGCGGCAGCCGCCGCACGCTCGCACTGCGCCAGCGTGTACTTGGCGAGCGTCGCCCGCACATACGGAATCGACGCCGCACCCATGGACAGGGAGGTGACACCCAGACCGGTCAGCACACAGGCGAGCAGCGGATCGGACGCCGCCTCACCACAGACACCACAGCTCTTGCCCTCGGCCTTCGCCGCCTCGGCGGACAGCGCGACCAGGTCGAGCAGCGCGGGCTGCCACGGGTCCTGCAGCCGGGACACCGCACCGACCTGACGGTCGGCGGCGAAGGTGTACTGGGCCAGGTCGTTCGTGCCCAGCGACAGGAACTCGACCTCCTGCAGCACCGAACGGGCACGCAGCGCGGCGGACGGGATCTCCACCATCGCGCCGAACTTGGCCTGCAGCCCAGCTGCACGGCAGGCGTCGGCGAACGCCTTGGCGTCCGCACGGTCGGCCACCATCGGAGCCATGACCTCGAGGTACACGGGCAGCCCCTCGGCCGCCTTCGCCAGCGCGGTCAGCTGCGTCCGCAGCACCTCCGGGTGGTCGAGCAGCGACCGCAGCCCGCGCACGCCGAGCGCCGGGTTCGGCTCGTCGGCCGGGGTGAGGAAGTCCAGCGGTTTGTCCGCACCCGCGTCCAGCACACGCACTACGACACGCCCCTCGGGGAACGCCTCGAGCACCGCGCGGTACGCCTCGACCTGCTTCTCCTCGGAAGGAGCCTGCTTGCTGTCGTCCAGGAACAGGAACTCGGTCCGGAAGAGACCGACACCCTCGGCACCCGCCTCGACGGCCGCCGGCACGTCCGCGGGACCGCCGACGTTGGCGAGCAGCGGCACCTTGTGCCCGTCCGACGTGGCTCCCGGACCGGTCGAGGAGGCCAGCGCGGCCTTGCGCTCGGCAGCCGAGGCCTCGAGAGCGGCACGCTTCTCCGGAGTCGGGTCCACGAAGATCTCACCGGTGCTGCCGTCGACGGCGATCACGGTGCCCTCCGCCAGCTCACCGGCACCCGGCAGCGCGACGACGGCCGGCACACCGAGGGCACGGGCCAGGATCGCGCTGTGACTGGTCGGCCCGCCCTCCTCGGTGACGAAGCCGAGCACGAGCGCCGGGTCGAGCAGCGCCGTGTCCGCCGGAGCCAGATCGCGGGCGATCAGGACGTACGGCTCGTCGCTGTCCGGCACACCGGGCATCGGGACGCCGAGCAGCCGGGCCACGATCCGGTTCCGCACGTCGTCCAGGTCGGCCACGCGACCGGCCATGTACTCGCCGGCACCGGCCAGGAGCTCGCGATAGTGGGAGAACGCGTCGTAGATACCGCGCTCCGCCGTGCTGCCCACCGTGATCCGACGGTCGACGTCGGCGATCAGCTCCGGGTCCTGGGCGATCATGGCCTGAGCCTCGAGCACCGCCTGGGCTTCGCCACCGGCCAGATTGCCGCGTGCCATCAGGTCGGCCGCCACAGCCTGGACGGCCTGGCGGGCGCGCCCCTGCTCGCGCTCGGCCTCCTCCGCCGGAATCTGCATGGCCGGCGGCTCGAGCACCGCCGTACCCATGTGCCGAACCTCGCCGACCGCCACCCCGTGGCTCACGCCGACGCCTCGCAGCGTTGTCTCCATTTCACCCGTCTCCGATAGCGCGGCGGGCTCAGCCGCCGCGATGGTTGTACTGCCGGCCGTCGGTGACTCCGTCGTCACTTCCAGCCGAACAGCGCGTCACCAGCCTTGATGTCGCCGTCCCCGACGACATCGGACAGGGACTCGGCGGTCGCCTCCAGAGCGACGACCGGGCACACCGGGGACTTGCCCGCGGCCTCGACGGCGGCGGGGTCCCAGCGGACCACGGCCTGACCGCGCTGCACGGTGTCGCCCTTGTTGACGAGGAGCTCGAAGCCCTCGCCGTTCAGCTGGACGGTGTCGATACCCAGGTGCGTCAGCACACCGTGACCCTCTTCGTCCACGACGACGAAGGCGTGGGGGTGGAGGGACACGACGATGCCGCTGACGGGCGAGACGGCCTCGGAGGGCTCGCGCACCGGGTCGATGGCGGTACCGGGGCCGACCATCGCGCCGGAGAACACCGGGTCGGGAACCGCGGACAGCCCGATGGCACGTCCTGCAAGAGGGGACGTCACGTTGGTCATGGCAAGCCTCCCAGGGGGGCGGAGAGTCTGTGATCGCCGTCGCTGCCTGTCCTGGACGGCGTACTTTTCAAGAGCGTAAGTCATGGAAAGTCCCGGTTCGCCCGGGAGCTACCGGTTGGCTGACGTACAAGTACGACGCAAACGATTTGCGCCGAACCCGACACCACGTGTAGCTTCGTACTCCTGCCTGGGAGCAGTCGGCGCCCTTGAGCGCCCCGCCTCCTGGCAGCATCTGCTGATCTGAAGCTTAGCCGTTGTCTAGACCACTGCACCTGCATGTCCGCAGGGGGGTGGTCAGGGGGCCGAGGAAAGACTGGTAGAGTTCCATCTCGCCGAAAGGGAAGCGCGAAAGCGAATTCCTGCAGGTGGAACGAATTTCCGAGGAAATCGGCCGGTGAAACGGTCTGATAGAGTCGGAAACGCAAGACCGAAGGGAAGCGCCCGGAGGAAAGCCCGAGAGGGTGAGTACAAAG